>JAGRPC010000269.1 GCA_020439925.1 Verrucomicrobiia bacterium
GAGAGCTTCGTGCCGTCTTCGAGATCGTTCCCGATCGTGTAGGTGAGGAAAACGGCGCGGTTCGTGGCCGCATCGGGATGAAAGGCGAGTCCATAAGCGTTGGTGAATCCCTCCCGGCCGGTCTTGAGATCGGCAAAAAGATTCGTTTCGGTGCCATCGCCTGATTCGTCGAAAGACCAGATTCTGCCCCCTCGCTCGACGAGGTAGAGGCGCCCCGCGAAAGCAACGAGTTCCAAGCCTTGTTCAAAGGCGAGGCCGGTAAACACCGCCTCCGTGGTGTAGGCTTTCGCCGGTTCGGGCGATCCTTGAAGGCGGGACGAGGTCCACGGAAGGCGGGCAGGGCCGGCGGCGGCGTTCGGGACGACACTATGGAACGCAGCGGCAGCCAGAAAAAGGGGTAAGGGGAAACGGCGTCGCATATCTGAAGCCCGGTCCGATTAGAGCCCGGGAGAGCTCCATTGGGCAAGCTCGAATTGAAGGTTTCGGGCAAGCCTCGACCGCGTTTCCGGCATACTCATTTGCGGCTTCCGGCAGGCTGGTCGTAGCCTCGCTGAAGGCTTAGAATCGACTTCGTCACGGAAATGCCAGGATGATGTTTTCCGGAATCAACAGGGTTTGCCTGGTCACGGTGTTGACCATGTTCGGGTCGATGGCGGTCGCCGCTATTCCGGAGGGGGAGGCATTCTTCGAAACGGAAATTCGACCAGTTCTCGCAACTCGGTGTGTCTCCTGTCACGGGCCCGGGAAGGCCGGGGGGGGGATCCGGCTGGATTCCAGAGAAGCGCTTGCGGGTCTCGTTCCGAATGACGGTTTGGTCGGAACGATCAGCGGTCGATCCACTGCTCCCGCCTCCTGTGTCCTCGAGCCTCGACTCGTCGACGCCTTCAGACGATGGGTCGACCTGGGGCTGCCCTGGCCGGAGCGTGCCACCGTCACCACGTCCGAGGACCGTGCTGCAGCGGCCCGGCGGCATTGGGCCTTTCTTTCGGTTAGGGAACCGGAGGTTCCGTCCGGTGCCAGGCATCCCGTCGACGCCTTCATCCGCGAGCACCTTGCCCGGGACGGGATCGCTTTTTCGCAGGAGGCGGATCGTCGCACTCTGCTCAGGCGGCTTTCCTTCACCCTGACCGGACTGCCGCCTGATTCGGTGATCGGCGGCGGGTCTACCTTGAACAAAGATTCCGGGACGCCGATTGCAGGAGACGACTGGGCCGCTGTCGTTGATCAAGTCCTGGCTTCTCCGCACTACGGCGAGCATTGGGCCAGGCATTGGCTCGATGTGGCGCGTTATTCCGATACGAAAGGGTACGTCTATGCCCGCGAAGAGAAAAACTGGCCCCATGCCTGGGCCTATCGCGACTGGATCGTTTCGGCCTTGAATGAGGACCTTCCCTACGACCGATTTCTGGTTCTCCAACTGGCTGCCGATCAGGTCGAAGATCGGGAGCCCGGAGACGAGGCGGCGATGGGTTTTCTCACCGTCGGCCGTCGTTTTCTCGGAGTGAAGCACGACATCATCGATGACCGCATCGATGTGGTCTCGCGCGGCATGCTCGGGCTCAGCGTCGGCTGCGCGCGTTGTCACGATCACAAATACGACCCAATCCCGGCGGCAGACTACTACGCTCTCCATGGCGTTTTTGACAGCAGCATCGAAGCGCTGGTCACCTTCGGAAAGGGTGGCGACGAAGCCTTCTGGAAGGCTCACGAGGAAAGGCTCAAAGCCTATGAGGAGCTTCTTGCGAAGTCCCGCTCCGAGGCCTCCGCCCGGGTCCGGGAGCGGCTCGCCGATTACCTGAAGGCCCAGAGCGAGCTGGACAAGTATCCCGCCGATGGGTTTGACCAGATCTTCCAGAAAACCGATCTGCTTCCTGCGTTCGTTCATGCCTGGCGGGACTACCTGCGCGACGCCGGCGAGCGGAAGGATCCGGTGTTTCTCCACTGGCATGCCTATCTCGACGCTCCCGGATCCTATGGTTCTGTGCAGGTCGTCGGGGCTCATCCGCGGATGGCGGCGGCTTTTGCCGCGCCTCCCAAGGATTTTGGCGAGGTCATCGCCCGCTATGCTGCGGTTCTGCGGGATCCCGGCGAGGATCCGGTGCTTCGTGCGGTTCTGCAGGGTCCGGGTTCGCCGTGCGAAGTTCCCGAGGGTGGGGTGGTGAACGTGGAGACCTTTTTCGATACGGAGACGATCAACGCCCTCTGGAAGTTGCAGAATGCGATTCACCAGGAAATCCTCAAGGCCTCGCCTCCTGTGCCCGCTGCCCTCACGCTTGCCGATCGGGTCCATCCGGTCGAACCCCGCATTCTCCTGCGCGGCAATCCCCTGAATCTCGGGGACAGGGTGCCCCGCCGGTTTTTGGGTGTTTTGTCAGGTGAAGGGAAAGCGCCGTTCCAGGACGGAAGCGGGCGGCTCGAACTGGCGAAAGCCATCGCCGATCCCGGGAATCCGTTGACGGCCCGCGTCATCGTCAATCGAGTCTGGGCTCACCACTTTGGCGCAGGGCTTGTCACCACGCCGAGCGATTTCGGAACGAGGGCCGATCCTCCTTCCCATCCCGAACTGCTCGACTGGCTTGCCGCATGGTTCGTGAAGGAGGGCTGGAGCTTGAAAAAACTTCACCGCCTCATCCTCACTTCTGAGACCTGGCGCCAGTCGTCCCTTGGCCCGGTCGATTCCGCTGAGCGGGCGGCGGCCATCGCCGCCGATCCGGGAAACCTTCTTCTCTGGCGCATGAATCCGCACCGGCTTGCCTACGAGGAGTTTCGCGACGCGATGATGGCCGCTACTGGCGATCTCGATCTCACGCTTGGCGGAAAACCGGTCGAAGCGCTCAAGCCTCCCTACTCTCGGCGCCGGGCGCTCTACGGCCGCATCGATCGCCAGTTCGTGGCGGGTGAGTTGCGGGTTTTCGACTTTGCCAATCCCGACCTGCACATTCCGAAACGGAACGAGACCACCGTGCCCCAGCAGGCCCTCTTCTTCCTCAACCATCCTTTTGTCCTCGATCGGTCCCGTGCACTTGCGGCGGCCGCGAAGGAAGGGGGCAGGGCCGATGCAGAGCGTGTGCGTTTTTTCTTCCGGAAAGCCTTGCAGCGCGAACCCTCGCAGGAGGAGGTGTCCGAATCGCTGGCTCTTGTCAGCGCACTCGCCCTGCCGATTGCGCCGAAAGCCTCTCCGACCGCGACAGACTGGAGCTACGGCTTGGGTGCCTTCGACGAGGCGGCTCAGCGTGTTGCCGGATTCACCCCCCTGCCGCATTTCACGGGAACTGCCTGGCAGGGAGGCCCGCAGTGGCCCGATGCCAAGCTCGGTTGGGTTCAACTCACCGCGACCGGGGGTCATCCGGGAAACGACCGTAACCACGCCGCGGTGCGCCGCTGGACCGCGCCCCGGGCGATGACCGTCGCGATTCGTTCGAAGCTTGTCCACGAGCCCGCCGCCGGGGACGGGATCCGGGGATTTGTGGTCAGCTCGAGGGTCGGATTGCTGGGATCGGCGAAGCTGCACGCGAACTTCGCCGAATTGAAGGTCGACGCGATCGCCGTCGAAGCGGGTGAGACGCTCGATTTCCTGGTCGACATCGGCGAGGGGCTCAACAGCGATCAGTTCCTCTGGGAAATCCGCCTTGGCGAACTCGCGCCCGACGACGGCGAGAAACCGTCTCTCGCGTGGGAAGCGAAACACGACTTTCCGGCCGATACGTCGACGCCCCTGGATCCGTGGGAGCAGCTGGCACAAGCGTTGTTGTGCTCGAATGAGTTTTTGTTCGTGGATTGACCTGACCGTCATGATTACCCGTCGCTCCCTCCTGCAACGTTCCTCCCTCGGGCTTGGTTCCCTCGCCCTGGACGGGCTGCTCGGCGAAGAGGGACTCCTCGCCGCGGGAAATCCGCTCGCGGCACGCGGGAGCCATTTCCCGGGACGGGCAAAGCGGGTCATTCACTTCTTCCTCAACGGCGGGCCCTCTCATGTCGACACATTCGATCCCAAACCCGCCCTCGCGAAATACGCCGGCAAGCCTCTCGCCAACACCCTCACGACCGAACGCAAGACGGGTGCCGCTTTCCCTTCTCCCTTCCGCTTCGACCGCCACGGCGAGTCCGGTATCGAGGTGAGTGAGCTCTTTGCAAAGACGGCGCGACACATCGACGACATCGCGGTGATCCGCTCGATGCAGGCGCAGGTGCCAAACCACGAGCCTTCATTGATGCTGATGAATTGCGGCGACTCGGTGCAGGCGCGTCCGAGTTTCGGGGCCTGGACCCTCTACGGCCTCGGAACCGAGAATGAAAACCTGCCGGGGTTCATCGCGATGTGCCCGGGCGGCATGCCCATTAAGGACCACGAGAATTGGCAGTCCGCTTTTCTTCCAGGTGCCTACCAGGGCACCTACATTGACTCGAAGCACGAAGAACTTGGAAAGTTGATCGAGAACATCGATCATCCCCACGTCACCTCATCCGACCAGCGGCGCCAACTGGATCTCCTCGCGAAGTGGAATGCCCGCCACCGGGAGGTCCGGCTCGACGAGCGTCTCGACGCGCGCATCCACAGCTACGAGCTTGCCTTCCGCATGCAGGCCGAGGCGAGCGACGCGTTCGATCTTTCGAAGGAACCTGCCTCCATTCGCGAGCTCTACGGAAACACCGTCCACGGGCGTCAGACTCTCATCGCGCGGCGGCTCCTGGAGCGGGGTGTTCGATACGTGCAGCTCTGGCATGGGGCAGGCCAACCCTGGGACAACCACAACGACATCGAGAAGAATCACCGCAAGCTGGCGTCCGAGATCGATGGGCCCATCGCCGCCTTGCTTGCGGACTTGAAGCAGCGAGGTCTCTTCGAGGACACACTCGTCCTCTGGGGCGGGGAGTTCGGGCGCACTCCGACCGTCGAACTCAGCGGAGCGGGCAAGCCGCAGATGGGGCGCGACCACAACCACTATGGATTCAGCGTCTGGATGGCGGGCGGCGGCATCAAGGGGGGCACGATACACGGCGCAACGGACGAGTTCGGTTTCAGGGCGGAGAAGGATCCGGTGAGTGTCCACGATCTCCACGCCACGATGTTGCATCTGCTTGGCCTCGACCACGAGCGCCTCACTTACCGCTACGCCGGGCGCGATTTCCGGCTCACCGACGTTCATGGGAAGGTCCTCCGGGAGATCGTCGCCTGAACCCGAGCCGGTTCAGGTCTCTCGACCCATCTTCCGCTGCATTTCCCGGTAAAGGCGTTCGATGGCTTCCTCGGGCGACTCCATCATGAGGCTCTCACGGATCTTGGAAGCATAGAGGCCAAAGGCGAAGGGGGAGACGGCGGGAACCTCGACCAGTTCCCAATCCATAGCCTGCGCCTCGCGAAGGAAGGCGACGGCGCGTTCCAGATCGAGAAACGTGTGCTTCGCCTCGTGGACGGCCTGTTCGAGGAGGGGATGGTCCGGTTCGTGTTTGGCGAGTACCTGGTAGAGCAGGTCGGCACTCCAGCGAATCTGGCGAACACTGCGTTCGCCGCCGGGCAGGTTGCGGGGGATCATCAGCCCGGTCTGGGCGATGCCGGAGAACTGCCATTTCACCAGTTGCGAGTCGACAAGTGCGGTGTGCAGGTTCCTTTCCGCTTCTTCGGGAGAGAAGAGCCCACGCCAATCCGCGAGGCCGAGGTCCTGGAAGCGGCGCACGGTCAGAAGAAACCCGTAGTCGTCGAGCGTGACTAGGGCGTTCCCGCCGACGGCGTCCTTGAGGCGCTTGGTGAGGATCCGGGAGAGAGCGTCGTTGGCACTGCGCCCGATGAGGCTGTGAAAGAAAAAACAAACGCGCTCGCCCTCTTCCTCGTCGTCCGGCACGTAGCGCTCGATGAGAAAGCGGTGCTGGGTGGGAATTCTGGAGATCAGCGCCTGGGTGGTGAAGTGATCGAGAATCGCTTCGGCGTTGGTGTTGGAGATGGACCATTCCTCCACGAGCCAGTCGGCGATGGCCGCGGGTTCCTCACCGCGGATGTGGAGACGTTCGTCGATCTCGGTCCGCAAGGCGGCCACCGCGCGAGCCATGCCCGACGCAAGGGGCATCTTGTTCGCGTTCCAGCTGGGAACGGTGGGGAGACGTCCCTTCGCGTCCTCGACAATCACTTCCGTGGGGGAACTCTCGACGAGTTTCACGGTGCGGCCCGCGAGCACAAAAACATCGCCCGTTTTGAGGCCTTTGACGAAACCCTCCTCCACCGCGCCGAGGCGACGTCTGCGAAGGGTCACCCTCACCATCCCGTCGGCGTGGATGGTGCCGATGTTGACGAGGTAGTCGCGTTCGACCTTCTTCGAAACGATGTGGTAAGCACCATCGCGCACGACGATTTTCCCGAAGGTCTCGCGATATTGTTCGCGAAGTGACTTTCCACCGCCTTCGAGATAGTCGACGAGACGCTCGAGCTTCTCGCGTTCAAGATGCCGGAAAGGATAGGCCCCGTGGAAAATGGCAAGGGCCTCATCCACCGTGACGCCGCCGTCCATGGCCATGCCCATGAAATGCTGCACGATCACGTCGGGGGCGAACTCGAGGATCTTCACTGGATCGAGACGCCTTTCGTGGGCGAGCCGGGCGCAGACAAGGCACTCGATCAGATCGTTGATGTTGGTAGCGACGAGGACGCCGTGGCTGACCTGGTCGATCGAGTGGCCCGAGCGCCCGACCCGCTGCAGGGCTCTCGAGATTCCCTTGGGCGTGCTGATCATCACGACGGTGTCGATGTGTCCGATATCGAGGCCGAGTTCGAGACTGGTAGAGCAGACGACGGCACGGAGTTCACCCGCCTTGAGCCGATCCTCGACTTCCTGCCGGATGTCGCGGTCGAGTGAGGAATGGTGGCATTCGATGGTGTCGGCGAGGACGGGAAGGGCGAGCTTGAGGCGGTGGGTGATGCGTTCTGCACCGGAACGGGTGTTCGTAAAGAGAAGGGTGGTGCGGTTCCGCTCGACGATACCCGCCATGTCGGTAACGACGCGTGAGGCCGTGTAGCCGGCCGGAGGATAGGCATGCTTGCGCAGCGGCGTAAGGACCTCGATGAGCGACCGGCGTCCCGTGGCGACCTCGTGTACGATGGGTAAGGGGCCTGAACCACCGAGAAAGGCGGCGACCGTATCGAGCGGTGCGACAGTGGCGGAGAGTCCGATGCGGCAAAGAGGCGCGGGAGTTGGGCTGTCCGGGTCGCGCCGTCGGCGGAGGTGTTCGAGGCGTTCGAGCGATACGCTGAGGTGCACTCCGCGCTTGTTCTCGGCAAAGGCGTGGAGTTCGTCGACGATGACGTCGTCGCAACGGGAGAGGGCCTCCCGGAAGCCGGCCTGTGGCAGGAGAATGGCGAGGCTTTCGGGCGTGGTGACGAGGATGTGAGGCGGCTTGCGGCGCTGCTTCTGGCGCTCCGATGCCGGAGTATCGCCGGTGCGGAGCCCGATGGTGATGACCCCGTCGAGTCCCAGCCCGGCGAGAGGTTCCTCGAGGTTCTTGCGGATATCGTAGGCGAGGGCGCGGAGTGGCGAAACGTAGAGGCAGCGGATCCCCTCGGGCCGCAGGCGGCCCTCGTGATGCTCGCGGGCGAGGCGGTCGATTGGTCCGAGAAAACCGGCAAGGGTTTTCCCCGATCCAGTGGGCGAGGAGAGCAGCACGGAACGGCCCTCCGTAATATCGGGAAGGCAGAGGCCTTGGCCTTCTGTGGGACGGCCGAAGCGCTCCCGGAACCACGATGCCGTGGCCGGGTGGAGGGAGTCGAAAAAGACGCAGTCCGGGTCCACGGGGATGGATACGGCCGAGCGTCCCCTCCGGCAAGGCGACGCGGGCGGAAATGGGGATTCTACGCCCCGCCTGTCCCATCCCGGAGCGATTTCCCGACAATCGCCCTTGCTCCCGTTGGGCGGCTCTCTAAGCTAATCGACGCGCTTTTCCCTCCCGTCCCGCAATGCCCACCGACCCCTTCATCCACCTCCACCTGCACACCGAATACTCCCTCCTCGACGGGGCGGTGCGCATCGCGGACCTGATGAAGAAGGTCGAGCGCTGCAAGATGCCGGCGGTGGCCATGACCGACCATGGCAACATCTTCGGGGCGATCGAGTTCTACCAGAAAGCGACCAAGGCGGGAATCAAGCCCATCATCGGCTGCGAAGCCTACCTGACTCCTCCCGGCGTCGCGCTCACTGACAAGAAGGCGGACCCCGTCACCGTGGGCGGCAAGGCGAAGAAGAAGCGCAATTCGCACCTGACCCTTCTCGCCTCCACCAACGAGGGTTACGCGAACCTGATGAAGCTCGTCAGCCTGGGACACCTCGAGGGGATGTATTACAAGCCCAGGATCGACAAGGAGGCCCTCGCGGCCCATTCCGAGGGCCTCATCTGCCTGAGCGGCTGCATCAACGGCGAGATCAACCAGTTCATCCAGAACGAGGATCTCGACGCGGCGCGCCGAAGCCTCGGCGAGTTTGTCGACATCTTCGGGAAGGACCGCTTTTTCCTCGAGGTCCACGACCACGGCTTCGCCGAGCAGGCGACCTGCACCCGGCAGATGGTCGAGTTCGGCAGAAACTACGGCCTCGGCCTCGTCGCCGCCAATGACGTTCATTTCCTGAACCAGGCCGATCACGACGCCCACGATGTCATGATCTGCATCGGCACCGGTTCTCTCCTCATGGACGAGAACCGGATGAAGTATTCGCCCGAGGTCTACTTCAAGACGACCAATGAAATGCGTCGCCTCTTCAAGGACCTGCCCGAGGCCTGCGACAACACCCTGCGCATCGCCGAGATGTGCAACGTCAAGATCCACCTCGACTCGACCAGTTCGGAGAAATACCCGCAGTTCGAATCTCCCGACGGCAGTCCCCGTGAGGACTATTTCCGCAAGGTGTGTTACGACGGTCTCGCCTGGCGCTACGGTGAGCGGGCCGCGACGGATGAAGATCTTCGGCGCCGTCTCGATTACGAGATCGGAGTCATGGCGAAGATGGGATTTGTCTCTTACTTCCTCATCACCTGGGATTTCGTAAAATGGGCGAAGGACAACGGAGTACCCGTCGGACCGGGCCGTGGTTCGGCGGCAGGTTCGCTCGTGGCCTACGTGCTCGGGATCACCGACCTCTGCCCGCTGCGTTTCGGGCTGATCTTCGAACGTTTCCTCAATCCGGAACGCGTTTCTCCTCCCGATATCGACATCGACTTCTGCCAGACCCGTCGTCCCGAGGTGATCGACTACGTGCGGCGGAAGTATGGCGAGCGCGCCGTCTCGCACATCGTCACCTTTGGCACGCTCGGGGCGAAGAGCGTCGTGCGCGACGTCGGGCGCGTCATGGGACTGAGTTTCTCCGAGGGAGACCGCATCGCGAAGATGATTCCCACGGAGCTGAACATCACCCTGGTCGACGCGAAGAAGAAGAATCCCGAACTCGCCGCCGAGATCGAGAACAATCCGACCATCGCCGAGTTGTGGAAGTATTCGACCTTCCTCGAGGGGCTCACGCGGGGCACCGGCATCCACGCCGCGGGCATCGTCATCGGCGACCGCGAGTTGACCAACTACGTTCCCCTGATCCGCGGAAAGGAAGGGGAAGTGGTGACCCAGTATGCGATGAGTCCGCTCACCGACCTGGGCATGCTGAAGATGGACTTCCTCGGGTTGAAGACCCTCACGGTGATGCAGGACGCCATCGACCTGATCCAGAGGCACACTCCCGATTTTGTCCTCGACAACGAGGGCTTCGATGACCGGACCACCTTCGAGCTTCTCAACCGCGGCGAGACGACCGCCGTGTTCCAGCTCGAATCCGGCGGCATGATGAACCTCTGCCGCCAGTTCGACGTCAACCGCATCGAGGACATCATCGCCCTCATCGCGCTTTATCGTCCGGGTCCGATGGACCTCATTCCCGATTTCATCGATCGGAAGAAGGGCAAGAAAAAGGTCGAGTATCTCCACCCGCTTCTCCAAGAGGCGAGCGAGGAGACCTTCGGGATCCTCATCTACCAGGAACAGGTCCAGCGCGCCGCGAACCTCCTCGCCGGCTACTCCCTCGGTGAGGCCGACCTTCTTCGCCGCGCCATGGGCAAGAAGAAGCTCGAGGAGATGGTGAAGCAGCGCGCCAAGTTCGTGGCCGGATGCGCGGAGGTGAACAAGATCCCCGAGAAGAAGGCCAGCGAGATCTTCGATTTGCTCGAGAAGTTCGCCGGTTACGGTTTCAACAAGTCGCACTCCGCTGCTTACGGACTCATCAGCTATCACACCGCCTACCTCAAGGCGAACTACCCGGTCGAGTTCATGGCCGCGGTCTTGTCGAACGAGGTCAACAACACCGACAAGATCTCCACCTTCGTCGCCGAGTGCCAGCGCATGGGTATCGAGATCCTGGCTCCCGATGTGAACCGCTCCATGCTGAAGTTTGTGCCCGAAGGGCGCGAGGAGGGCCGTCGCGCGATCCGTTTCGGTCTCGCCGCGGTCAAGAATGTCGGCGAGGGCGCCATGGAGACCGTCATCCGCGAACGGGAGGCCAACGGCGAGTTCAAGTCGCTCGAGGATTTTGCCGGCCGTCTCGACAGCCGCTCGGTCAATCGCAAGATTCTCGAGAACCTCATCAAGGCCGGCGCCTTCGACTTCACCTTGGAACGTCGGGACGAGATGTTCTCCCGAGTCGGCCAGGTCATCGCCGGGTCGAGCGCGGCGCAGCGCGACCGGGCCACCGGGCAGGCCTCGCTCTTCGACATGAACGAGCTCATGACCGCCGCAGCGCCTCCCGAGGTCATCGAGGAGGACCGGGTCGTCTGGAGCCAGCGTGAATACCTTTCGCACGAGAAGGACCTCCTCGGTTTTTATGTGACGGGCCACCCTCTCGACGAATACCGCAGGGTCATCGAGAAGGGCAGGTTCTCCACCCTCGGGGAACTTCCCCAGATGAAGCCGGGCAAGAAACCCGAGCGTTTTGCCGGCATGATCGGCGAGGTCGCGGTGAAATACACCAAGCGCGAGGGGAAACCTTTCGCCGTGCTCAACTTCGAGGATTTCACCGGCGCGACCGAGGTCATGGTCTGGAACGAGACCTACCAGAAGTGCAACCAGTTGCTCGTGAAAGGTTCCGTCATCGAACTCAAGGCGAAGGTCGAGCAGGACTCGAGGACCGAGACCAACCGCCTCACCGCCGATGAGATCAAGGCCATCGAACCGGATCCCGACTATGTGCCTCCCGTCCACCACCCCGGATCCAATGGAAACAACGGGCACGGACGCAACGGGCATCACGGCCCGGTTGGATTTCCGCCGGTGGTCGTCGAACTCGATTCGCGGCGCGACACCCTCTCGGCCATCGAGATGCTTCGCGTGGCCGCGACCGACCATCCGGGAGAGCGGCCCCTGCACCTGCGTGTGAAGACCGGTGACGGTCGCATCGTCACGATGGAAGCGGGAGGACGTTACCGGGTTTCGGATGATTTCCTGTCCGCCTCGGGAATCGAGTTGTGGGTCGTGTGAAGGGTATCCCGTCTCACCCCATCCACAACACCCCGACCCGCTCCTCGAGGCGGTCGGCCCAACGTTCCTTGTAGGGGGCGTGCATGCCGAGGTCGTAGGTGAGGACGCCTTCCGCGGCGCAGCGCCGGAGATTCTCGAACTGGAGCTGGTTTCCGAGTCCGAGATCGCGGGCTTCCTCGATGTAGCTCATCTGGAGCCCGCGATAGGTCGTTCCGCGGACTCCGCCGAAAATGTGGGCGAGGTCGATACCGTCGCGCCTGGCAACGAGGACCCGCAGGCCTCCCGAGACGTGGAGGTCGTCAAGAAGTCCGCGATAGAAATTGGTGTAGGAGGGGATCTGGAAAATGTCCGTGCCTTCCCGCCATTTGTAGGTGCGTTGCTGGATGGCGAGGAGGCGCTCGAAGAGCGCTCCGGGCGGGTCGCGCGAGACGTCGACGAACTCGACTCCACCCGGGGGACTTTCTTCCGGAAATGCCCCGGCTGAGCGGAGGGAGCGCCGGAATTTTCTCGAGCGTCGTTTCCACCAGGCCTCGATCCCCTCTTCGAGGTCGATCATCATGACGCTGGTTCCCGGGAACTCACGCCAGACTCGGCTGCGGCTGCGAAGGGTGTCGATGGCCCGATACATGGATCCCCCACGAACCAGGCCTCCGATGACAAAGGCGGCGTTTCCGGAGTATTCCGGAAGGTCACGGCTCGCGGTATCGCACAGAAGGGCGGTGGCGGATTCCGGGTTCCCGACCAGAGGGCAACCGAACATCCAGGCGGCTTCGAGGGGGAGAAAGAGGCCGGGCTGATCCTGTTCCGCGAAGAGGAGCCAGCTGCCGCCGTGTTCGCGGATGAGATGGCGACGAACGGGGCCGGTGTCGTGGAGTTGGTCGTGGGCGGCCAGCTGCCAGGACGAGTTCGAGCAGAATCCGCAGATCCCCGGAGTGTCATCGGCAGCGGCGTCGAAGTCCGACCTTCGGGAGCGGAATTCCTCAAGGTCCAGCCGGTTCATGCGGCACTCCGTGTCGGCTTTCGGCTCAGGGATTGAGAAGGGCGCGGATGAGCCTGCCGCCGCGGCTGAGGACCATGACCGAAGTCTTGTCCTGCGGAAGGTCGCCGAGCAGGTCGTAAAAGGTGGTGACGTCGGTGACGGAATCCTGATTGATCCGGTGGATCAGGTCGCCGCGCTGGAAACGTTGTGCCGCCTGGGATTTGGCCTTTACATCGGTGATCACGATGGAGGGCAGTTCATCCGGGATCTTGAGCGCCTGACGTTGCGATTCGTTGAGGTTCGCCACGGTGATCCCGAGGGCTTCGGCGATGGCCTGTCCGCTTTTCGCAATGTCGGAACGGAGTTTCAAGGTGTTGGTGTCGGACTTGGCAATGGCGGTCACGGCCGTCTCGATCGTCTGGCCCTTGCGAAGGATCGTGAGATTGGCAACCTCGCCCGATTTTTTTGCCCGGATGCGGGATAGCGTTTCCTCCGCGTTGCGGATGGCCTTTCCGTCGAACTTCATGATCACGTCGCCGGGTTTCAGGCCGGCTTCTTCGGCGGGAGAACCCTTGCTGACGTCGGTCACGACGGCACCCAGGGTGCTCGGCAGACCGAGGGCAAGGGCATAGTTGCGGGACAGGTTGTCCACATCCAGTCCGAGGTAGCCGCGGATGAGAGGCCGGCCCAGCACGATGGCCTCGAAAACCTCCCGGGCCTCCTTCGATGGAATGGCGAGTCCGATTCCCTGCCAGACGCGAACGTTCTCTTGTCCCGTGAAAATGGCGACATTGATACCGATGATCTCGCCTCTCACGTTGACAAGGGGACCGCCCGAGTTGCCGGGGTTGATGACGGCATCGGTTTGGAAGTATTCGTTGGCACCGTCGCTGAGCTCGCGCTGTTTGGCGCTGATGATCCCCTGGGTGACGGTCTCGCTCAGACCAAAGGGATTGCCGACGGCGAGCACCATTTCCCCGACGCGGACCGTATCGGAATTCCCGAAGACGAGGGGCTGCAGGGGAGGCAGGCTACCTCCCTCCGGCGCCTTCAACTGCAAAACGGCGATGTCGACATTCGGTTCGCTGCCGATCCATTCGGCCTCGTACTGGCTGCCATCGTGAAGGGTGACCCGGATTTCGTCTACGCCGGCGACGACGTGGTGGTTGGTCACGATGTGACCTTTGTCGGTGACGATCACTCCCGATCCGAGGCCGGGGGCGGCGTAGCTTTCGTTCTGCTGGTATCCGAACAGCCCGAAGGGATCGGTCGGGATGACCCGTGTGACATTCACGTTCGTGGTCGTGTCGATGCTGACGACCGCAGGGACGACGGCGTCAGTGAGGTCGGAAACGGCGCGATTCACCTCGGTGAGAATGCCGACGTTGTTGAGGTCGAGCGGTTCGGCCCTCAGCAGAGGAGCGGGTGCGGTCGAGCTCTGGGCAAGGACGGGCCTTTCCACTCCGATCACTGCGGTGAGCGGTCGCCTCCGCAGGAGGTCGAGCAGGTCGTATCGCTCCGTCCTGACGAAAATGCCGAAGTAGACGAGGCCGGATACCGTGGCGATGAGAATGAGGCAGGCAAGGTGGAAGAGAAACCGGAACATGACAGGATCGGATGACGGAAAATTGGTAAACACCTCACTTGCCAGCGACTTTGGCGACTGCGGGGAAAGATTCCACCATGCGCTGGTCGTCGGGGGCGAGGTCGTTGATGGGGATGGTCCAGCGCTGGCCGGAGGCATCCTGGAGGACGGTGTGGGTGGCGTCCCGTTCGACGAACTTCGCGAAAACGAGTTTGCCGAGGTAATTCGACCAGTCGCGATATCCCTTGGTTACAAGCTGGGCCTTCTGGACCTTGATGGATTCGAGCACCGGGGTGCAGGCGGTGACCAGTTGATTGAAGTAGTCGACCGGTCTCCCTGTGCGATAACCGCGGATGCCCCGCTCGACTTCACCGTTGGGGTTGAAGATGAGAAGGTTGGGATAACCCCTGACCTTGAACTTGTCCTTGATCTTCCGGAGGGCGTCGGGTGCGTCGCTGTAGTTGCGGGGATAGCTGAGATAGCAGATCACGAGATGCTCTTTCACATACTCATTGAAGCTCTTCGTTGCAAAAACCTCCTGGGACAAGGCCATGGCCTGGGTGTTCCAGACGCCCGTGAACAGGAGCAGAAGGGGTTTCTGTTCTCGCTGGGCCCGGTCGAACGCGTAGTGGGGATTGATCTCCCACCAGGCACTCTCGGGATCGTCGGGATAGACCGGGACTCTCTCGGGACGGTCGATTTCGATGACCCGGGCATCGCTCTGCATCTGGGAAATGGTCGCTCCCTGGGGCACGGGGGGCGTCGAGGGAGACACCGGATTGACCGGGGCGGGCTTGAGATCGTCGAGCGGGGTCGCGATCATGGCGGGTCCGGGATCCGGAGCCGGCGTTCCGGGTCCTGCGGGGCCGGGAAGGGCGACCCGGTCGGGGACGGAAGCGAAATCCGGTTCCGAGGGAGGGGTCCGGTTCGCAGGAGCTGCCCCGTTTCCGGGATTCGCGGGGGCGGAGGGAACGGGAGGCGCTTCAACTCGCCCGGACTCCTGTGCGGAAAGCGTCGCGGTGCCGACGTAGAGCGCCAGCACCGGAACGAGGCAGCAGGGGAGGGGCCGGAATCTCATCGGTCGGGAGGTAAAATAAGCAAAGACCGGGTGTTTTGACAGGAAAATTGACAAGCGGCAGGACTCTTGCTCTCTTTGGACCCCCGCCCCCACGGTGCTGTCCCGATGGAAACGCGCTCCCCCCGAAACCCGTTCTACGCCGTTCTTTTTTTTGCGGTGCTGCTGGCCATTTGGGTCGTTTTCTCCGGACTGCTCGATCCCTTTCACCTCACTCTCGGGATCATCTCCTGCGGCATCGTGACCTGGCTTTCCTCCGATCTTCTTTTCGACGACCGTTCCGTGCCCCTGCGGCGACGTGCGGTTCAGGCCTGGCGCCTTTGCCATTATGTGGTCTGGCTGACCTGGCAGATTGTCCTCTCCAACATCGCGGTGCTCAAGCTGGCGTTCTCCCCCCGGTCCGCGCTCCAGCCACAGATCGTTCGCCATCGTACCGCGCTGAAAACCGACTTTGAAAAATTCCTCCTCGCCAATTCGATCACGCTGACCCCCGGAACCGTGACGATCAAGATCCTTGGCGACACCTTCTACATTCACGCCATCGACGATGCCTCCGCCGCGGGGCTGAACGGGGAGATGGACCGCCGAATCGCGCGCATTTTCGAAGAGCCCGCCTCATGACCTTTGAGCACTTCGCCATCGGAGTGGGGCTCGTCCTCCTCCTCTTCATGATCCCCGCGATCCTTCGGATCGTCCGCGGGCCGACTGCGCTCGACCGTATCGTCGCGGTGAACGTGATCGGCACCAAGACCGCCGTGATCCTCGTTGTTATCGGGGTCGTCTTCCGGCAGGTGGAGATGTTCGTCGATTTTGCCCTCGCCTACGCCCTCCTCAATTTCACCGGTTCCATTGCCGCGGCTCGCTACCTCCACCGGGCGAAGCAGCGGGGTGAAGAGCCGCCCGCCGAGGAACCGGCCTGATTCCGAGCCCATGGTTTTCACCATCATCGCCGCCCTTCTCATCCTTGCCGGACTCGTTTTCTTTTTCGGGGCGGCGGTGGGTCTGTTGCGCTTCCCCGATTTCTACGCCCGCATGCACGCAGCCGGGAAAGGGGACACTCTCTCCAGTCTCCTCGTGATCGCGGGATTCGCCGTTTACCAGATCGGCGGAGTGCACGACCTCTCCCACGATTGGCCCCTCCTTCTGGTGGTGTTGAAGCTGCTCGCCATCGTTGTCTTCATCTATCTCACGAGCCCGACCAGTACCAGCGCCCTCGCCGACGCTGGCTGGGAGGACGGGATCGACCCGATCATCGAACCCGGCCGGGAGAACCATCTCGAGGACGACCTCCGTCCTCCGCAACCCTGAACTGCCGTGATCGTCCCTTTTGACATTCTCATTCTGGTTTTCCTCGTCATCGCGGCGGTGATTTCCCTCTGGGTCAAGGACCTGCTCGCCGCGGCGATGATCTATGGCATCTACGGGTTTCTCATTTGCCTGCTCTGGGCGGAGATGGGGGCGGTGGATGTGGCCTTCACCGAGGCCACCGTGGGTGCTGGAGTCAGCACGGTCCTGATCGTGGCCACGATTCTGAACACGAGGAGGAAATCGACCGACTGATGAAAGCGAAAATCTACGCCTCCCTCGCCGTTGTCATCACCGGAGCGGTTTTGCTCTACGCGGTGACGGATTTCCCCAATTTCGGCGACCCGCACTCTCCGGCGAACGCCGGCGTGAAGGGGGGCGCTCCTTCCGCCTCGATCTACTATATCGAAAACACCTACCGCGATACCAAGGTTCCGAATCTCGTGACTGCGGTTCTTGCGGACTACCGCGGTTACGACACGATGTTTGAAACCGTCGTCATCCTCACCGCGGGCATGGCGATCTTTGCGATTCTCCGGGTTCTCCGGCGGGACGAAGACACCGAGGAAGCCGCTCCCGTCGATCGCTCCATCGACGGAGACCATCACCGCATCATCGTGGGAATCACCTGCCGCATCGCCGTGCCCCTCATTCAGATTTTCGCCCTCTACGTGGTCGCGCACGGTCACCACAGCCCCGGTGGCGGGTTCCAGGGAGGGGTCATGCTCGGGGCCAGTTTCATTCTTATCGCCCTTTCCGGATCCCTGAGCGACGCACTGGCCCGTCTCGGCGAGTCGAGTTTCATCCGGCTCGCCTGCATCGGGATCTTCATCTATGCCGGCTTTGGCTTCCTGCCCCTGCTCGTCGACCGGAATTTTCTCGACTACGGCGCCCTGGCCGGGCTTCTCATGACCGATGGGGAGGAGATGGCCCGCTCCCACAGCATGCTCGGTGTCGAGATCGGCGTGGCCATGACGGTGATGGCGGTGATGTTCGCCATCTTTGCCAACCTCTCGACCCGGGGACGCCTCCAAGGGGGGCTTTGAACTCGAAACGCGGAACTGCCCATGGTGTCATTCTTCCAAGAAGCGGTTGTGCCGCACTTCAATTTCTGGATCTACGTCATCATCATGATGATCGGCCTCTGGGCGGTGATCGCGAAGAACAACCTCGTCAAGAAGCTCATCGGCCTTTCCATTTTCCAGACCGCGATCCTGCTCCTCTATGTTTCCCTTGCGGTGAAGGAGGATGCGGGGATTCCCATTCTCGACCATCACGCCGTCGCCCATGTCGGTGAGCCGGAAGGGGCGGCGGCGGAAGCGGCCGGTGAACCGGGGAAGCAGCACGCCGGTGAAGTGGATACCCACGGCAACGGACATCCGGCGATCGATCCCGACCGGATTGCCAACCCGCTGCCTCACGTCCTTATGCTCACCGCCATCGTTGTCGGTGTGGCGACGCTGGGTGTCGCCCTGGCCCTTTGCCAGATGATTTACAAGGATTTCGGCACCCTCGAAGAGGACGAAGTGCTGCAGAAAATCAAGTCGCTCCACGACGATGTCTGATCACTTCCCCGCCCTCCTTCTCGTCGCCCCGCTCTTTGGCGCCCTCATTGTCGGGCTCGCCGGGATGCGGGACCACCGCATCTGCCTGCCGGTGACCCTTTTTGCGCTCGTGGTCTCCCTGGTTTCCGCTTTGGGCATCCTCCTCCAGGTGGCAGGGAACGGACCGCTCGATTATTTCGTGGCTGGCTGGAAGGAACCCCTCGGCGTCGGCATTCAGCTGCGGGCCGATGCGATCAACAGCCCGCTCCTCGTGGTCATCGCCGTGGTCGCCATTCTCGCGGCGCTCTTCACGGTCCGTCCCGCGGGCGACCGCGACACCGAGAAGACTCCCCATTTTTACATCCTCTTCCTGCTTCTCTGCGTCGGACTCTTCGGGATCACGATCACCGGGGATGCCTTCAACGTGTTTGTCCTGATCGAGGTGACAGCCCTGTCGAGTTATGGCCTCATCGCCATCGGCAGCGCAAAGCGCTGCAAGGTGTCCGCTTTCCACTACCTCGTCATGGGCACGGTGGGGGCGTCCTTCTACCTCCTCGGGGTCGGCTACCTCTATCTGAAGGTGGGTTCCCTGAACATGAGGGACATTCACCAGATCCTCGCCTCGGACCCGTCGCTGGTCGATTCGCGGGCCATCCGCACTGCCTTCGTTTTCATCCTTGTCGGCATCTGGACGAAAATGGCCTTTTTCCCCCTGCACGGATGGCTTGCCAACGCCTACAGCTATTGTCCCTCGGGCAGTGCCTGCCTTCTCGCACCCCTGGTGACCAAGGTTTCGGTCTACGTGATGGTACGGATGATGGTGAGCGTCTTCGGGCTCGATCATCTCGAGGCGAACGTCGAATGGGGACATTTTGTGGTGTGGCTCGCCGTGATCGCGATTGTCGCCGGATCGGTGAAGGCCCTCGCCGCTCGCGAAATCAAGAAGATGCTCTGTGCCCTCATCGTCGCAGAGGTCGGTTACATGGTCGGAGGTGCTTGGCTCGGAGATCCCGAGCGTTGGGGACTCACGGGCACCGTCTACCACATCCTCGCCGACGCAGTCATGACCTCCTGTCTCTTTCTCGCGGCAGGAGCCTTCGCGAAGCGTCTTGGTGCGGTCAAACTCGAGGACCTTTCCGGCGTGTTCCGCAAGATGCCCCTGACCGCGGCGGGATTCGTCGTCGGAGGACTGGCGATCATCGGGGTTCCGCCCACTTGCGGATTCTTCAGCAAGTTCTACCTCATCCGGGGTGGAATCGAATCCGGCCAGTGGGTGTATGTCGTCGCTCTCCTGGGATCGAGTCTGGTCAACGCGGTCCTGTTCTTTCGTCTGTTCGAAATCGCCTATTTCGGAAAACATCCCGTCGAGTCTCACGGACACGGGGACGATCATGGAGAAGGGCACGAAGAGGAAGCGCCTGAAGTGCGCATTGAAGCGGCGCCCAATGCCCTCATTCCGCTTCTCGTCGCTGCGGCGATTCTTGTTCTCCTAGGCATATTCAACGGTCCCGTGGTCGAGTTCATCCGCAGCGGCCTCATCCAATCCGCGCCCATCGTTTCCGCCGCGGGATAAGCGAGTTCAGGTATGGAGAACACAGTGCAAAGCTTTCTTCCCCTCTGGGCCTGCCTCGCCTCGCTCGTGGCCGTTCCGGCGATTGTCCTCCTCCGGCGGGAACCGTCCCTTCGCGAGTTTGTCACCTTTGTGGCGGGGATTGCCAAGTTCGCGCTGGTCCTCGCGATGCTGCCCGTGATCCTCGAGGGAAAGGTCATCGTCGCCACGCTCGTCGACGGGATCGGCGGCATCAACGTTCCCATCGCCTTCCGCGTCGACGCGTTGGGAATGCTCTTTGCCCTCGTCGCTTCCTCGCTGTGGATCCTCACCTCGCTCTACGCGATCGGTTACATGCGGGGGCTCCACGAACACTCCCAGACCCGCTTTTTCGCCTTCTTCGCACTCTCCCTCTGCGCCACTCTCGGGGTCGCTTTCGCGGGGAATCTCCTGACCCTTTATCTCTTTTACGAGATGCTCTCGCTCTCGACCTGGCCGCTCGTGACCCACCACCAGGACAAGGAGGCCCGCACCGGGGGACGCACCTACCTTTCCTACCTGCTCGGAACCTCGATCGCCTTCGCCATTCCCGCGATTCTTTTCACCTACACGCGGAGCGGCGGCCATCTCGATTTCGGACCCGAGGCCATTCTCGCCCATAGCGATCTTGGTTACTGGCCCGCCCTGGTGCTGCTGTTGGGTTTTGCCTTCGGTTTCTCGAAAGCGGGGCTCATGCCCTTCCATTCCTGGCTTCCCGGCGCGATGGTCGCCCCCACGCCCGTCTCGGCCCTGCTTCACGCCGTCGCCGTCGTGAAAGTCGGTGTCTTCTGCGTCATCCGCGTCGTTACGGGGGTCTTCGGGGTGGATCTGCTGGGGCGCCTTGGAGTCAACCTCGTGCTCTGCTGGATCGCGGCCTTCACCGTGGTGACTTCTTCCCTCATCGCCCTGACTCAGGACAACCTGAAGCGCCGCCTCGCCTTCTCCACGATCGGCCAGCTTTCCTACATCGTTCTCGGTGTGTCGCTGCTCAGCGAGCATGCTGTGATGGGCAGCATTCTTCACATCGCCATGCATGCCGTTGGCAAGATCACCCTCTTCTTCTGCGCAGGAGCGATTTTCGTGGCCTGCGGCAAGAAGTACGTCACCGAACTCGACGGCCTCGGACGACGCATGCCGGTGACCTTTGCCGCCTTCGCCATCGGCGCGATGAGTGTCACCGGCTTGCCGCCCACCGGAGGCATGCTCAGCAAACTCTATCTCGTCTGGGGCGCGGCGGAGGCTCATCAGATCGCCCTGCTCTGTGTCTTCCTCGTCAGCACGATCCTCAACGGCGCCTACTTCTTCCCGGTGATCTACCGCGCTTTCTTCAAACCTCTGCCGGAGCCGGCCTCCGCTTCGGGGATCGCGGAAGCCCCGCTCGCCTGCGTGCTGCCCCTTGCTCTCACGGCCGCGGGATCCGTCCTCCTTTTCTTTTTCCCGGGACTCCTCCACGATCTTGCCGGCATTATGGCCAACGGTGGAGTCGCCAATCCCTGACCCTCTGCGAACGATGCCTGCCCGCGAAGATAATCACGACCTCTACGAACTGAAACACGAGGCGAAGCCCGGTTACGGACGCATCTTCGCCGTCGTCTTTGCGGCGATGGGCCTCTACCTCGCCCTCATCCTGATTTCGTCTCCCGGTCCCGCGAAGAACCACGGGCATCATGGAGAAATCCCGGCTCCCTCCCACCCTTGAACCCATGACTCCTCCCGATTCCAAAGAGCGGCCCTCCTGGTTCTTCCAGCCGAAGAACGTCCGGCGAGTGATCGTGGGGCTGTTCGGTGCCTGCGGCTTCTTTTTCCTCCTCGATGTTGTCTTCGTTCTGACCGGCTTCGACAAGCACCCCCACTTCCAATGGGAGCAGTGGCCCGGGTTTTATGCCGTCTTCGGATTTGTGGCCTGCGTTCTCCTTGTCCTCATTTCCAGGTTCCTGCTTCGTCCGCTCGTGATGCGCGGGGAGGACTACTACGAGAAAAACTCGACTCCAACCGGAGACAAGACCGATGCCTGAAGCGCTTCCACCCTCCTTGATCTACCTGCTCGGCGCCCTGCTCGTGCCCTTGATGCGCGGAAGATTGCGGCAGGTTTTCGCCCTTGCCGTGCCGTTGGTGGCATTTGCGAACTACTACCTCATCGGAAAGGGGATCCACTGGCGCGTCGAGCTGCTCGACTTCGAGCTGATCCTCGGCCGTGCCGACGCGTGGAGCCTGATCTTCCTCCACATCTTCACCGTTCTTTCCTTCATCGGGATCCTCTTCATCGTCCGCGACAACTCCCCCCTCGATCTTTCCGCCGGACTCCTCTACGCGGGCAGCGCGATGGGCGTGGTGATGGCGGGAGACCTCCTCACGCTTTTCTTTTTCTGGGAGCTGCTCACGATGGGAGCGGTGCTCTGCATTCTCGCCCGGAGAACCCCGGCGTCGGGACGGGCTGCGATGCGATACCTTCTCGTCCACGTCTTCGGGGGAGTCGTCCTCCTTGCCGGACTCGTTCTCCACCTCGCCGCCGGAGGCAGCACCGCCTTTGACAAGATCGAACTGAGCGGGGTCGGCCCTTGGCTCATGTTCTTCGGCTTCGGAATCAACTGCGCCTGGCCGCTTCTCGGGGCCTGGCTCACCGACACCTATCCCGAGGCCTCCATCGGCGGTGTCGTCTTCATGGCCACCTACACCACGAAGACCGCCGTCTATGTCCTCGCGCGCACTTTTCCCGAGGAGCCGGTCCTCATCTGGATCGGCGTGGCCATGGCGACCTTGCCGATCTTCTACGCCGTGATCGAAAACGACCTGCGCCGTGTCCTCGCATACAGCCTCATCAACCAGGTTGGCTTCATGATCGTCGGGGTCGGTCTCGGCACCGCCCTTTCGCTCAACGGCACCGCCGCGCACGCTTATTGTCACATCCTTTACAAGGCGCTTCTCTTCATGTCCATCGGAGCGGTGATCTACCGTACCGGCAAATCCAAAGCGACCGAGCTGGGTGGTCTCTGCCGCTCCATGCCGTGGACCTGCCTTTTCTGCTGCATCGGTGCCGCGAGCATCTCCGCCTTTCCGCTCTTCAGCGGTTTCGTCAGCAAATCGATGATCATGAGCTCCGCCGCGGCCGAGGGTCAGGTGGTCGTCTGGCTGGCCCTGCTCTTTGCCTCGGCGGGGGTCTTCCACCATGCCGGTATCAAGATTCCCTTCTTCGCGTTTTTCTCCCATGACTCCGGAATCCGTTGCAAGGAGGCCCCGCTGAACCAGCTCCTCGCGATGGGAATCGCGGCGGTTCTTTGTATTTTCGTCGGAGCCTTTCCCCACGCCTTTCTCTATCCGATGCTGCCCAACGTGGAGGCGACCTACGAACCCTACACCGTCGGCCACGTCACCGACCAGCTCGCCCTGCTCCTCTTCAGTGCCCTTGCCTTCACCCTGCTGATGCTGGCCGGACTCTATCCCGCCGAAATCCGGTCGACCAATCTCGACGCCGACTGGATCTATCGAAAGGGAGGGCCCTTCTTCTATCGTCTTGCCGATCGCAGTCTCAATGCGATCAATGCCGCCGCCTCGCGCCTCTTCCTCGGCAGGGTCGTCAAGGGAATCGTCAATTTCTTCGAGTCAGGCCTGCCACGGGTTGCCTGCTTTTTCATGACGCCGGTTTGGAAGGTGATGGGGCATGACGACGCCCGCATCGAGGCGGAGCGACACTCTCTTTTCCGTCGTGCCGCCGTGGGAGCCTTCCCCGTCGGGGTCACCGCTTTCAGCGCCGTGATTCTGCTGGGTTTGCTGACCGTGTATTATTACGTGTCGGGGAGGTGAGTTTTGCTCACCCCTGCAGAGCCCGCACGTGGCTCTCGACCGCTTTGGCGAGACCGTTCTGGTTGTAACCTCCCTCGAGCACGGAAACGAGGCGCCCTCCGGCGTGGGTGTCGGCCAATTCGAGAAGCAGCGCCGTGAGCGTCGCGAAGTCTTCGTCGCTCAGGGTGAAATGCCCCAGGGGATCGCCGAGGCGGCTGTCGAAACCCGCCGAGACGAGGATGAGGTCGGGTTTGAAGTCGCGCATCTTCTCCATGAACGGACCTCGGAAGGCCGCGCCGATCTCCCGAATGCCCGATCCTGCGGGAAGGGGCACGTTGAGGGTGCTGCCGCGGCCGGCACCTGCTCCGGTCTCGTCCTTTGCTCCTGTTCCGGGATACCAGGGAGACTGGTGGGTGGAGAAAAAGAAGACGCTGCCGTTCTCGTAAAAGATATCCTGGGTTCCGTTGCCGTGGTGGACATCCCAGTCAACGATGGCGATCCGCTCGAGCCCGTGTCGATCCTGGGCATAACGGGCCGCGATGGCGACATTGTTGAAGAGGCAGAATCCCATGCCGCGGTCGGGCGTGGCGTGATGCCCGGGAGGCCGGACCGCGCAGAAGGCGTTTCGCCATGTCCCGGCGATCACTCCGTCGACCGCGTTGAGGAGCCCTCCCGCCGCGGCCCGCGCGACTTCGAGGGAATGTGGTCCGTAGTTCGTGTCGCCAGTGCTGAGTTGACCGGAGCCGCTGCCGTCGACCTCGCGGAGAACCGTCTTCAGGTAGGCGTCGGTGTGGACGAGCCGGATCTCGTCGTCGGTGACCTCCCGCCCCTCAACTGCGGCACATTCGGCAGCGAGGCCGGAGGACTCGAGACGGTCGAGAATCGCGAGAATGCGGCCGGGTGCCTCGGGATGATGATCCCCGGGGTCGTGTCCGGTGAAACCGCGGTCGAGGAGGAGGGCGGTCTGGGTGGAAGTCATCGGCTTGAGTCGTGGGACCGTTCAGGCTCGCTTGCGAAAAAGGGCAGAGAGGATCATTCCGGCTCCGCCTGCGATGAAGAGGCAGGGAAACCAAAGGGTGTAGAGGGGTGCCTTGGAGTCTTTCTGCAGGACAACGAGTTCGGGCGCGTCGGGATCGAAGAAACACATGGTCTCCGTGCCAACCGCGTACTGTTCCAGCTTCTTCTTGAGCTTGCGCGGATCGCTCGCCTCGGTGGGCAGGCGTCGGATGCGGTTGCCGAGGTAGTCGTGTCCCTGCCACTGGTAGCGGTAGGTCACCTCGAGGAGGTATTTGGGCATTCCGCGCTGGTTCTTTTGAGTGTCGTCGACATGCACCGACTCGATGAGGCATGGAGCCTCGACCCATTCATCCATCTGCGCGGCCCTCATGTAGGCATTCCACAGATAGGTAACAAAAACCCATCCCGCCACGATGAGCAGCGAACCCATGAGGCATTTCCAGATCCGCCCCCCGATGTCACGGGGCGGGAGAGGCGGGGAGGCGTCTTCGTTTTTCACTTAGCAGATTGGTTGAACGCGGCTAGTGTAGCGCCATGAGCGACTTATCCCAACAGATTACGGAGGACCTGAAAACGGCGATGCGAGAGAAAAACACGCTCGCGTTGAACACGATCCGTATGCTCAAGTCGGCCATCAAGAATGCCGCGATCGAGAAGGGGGGCGCCGGTGCCGAACTCACCGATCCGGAGGTTGTTGTCGTGATTCGACGCGAGGTCAAAAAGCGGCAGGATTCCATCGAGCAGTACACCGCCGCCGGCCGGAACGAGTTGGCCGCGCAGGAGGAGGCCGAGATGGCTCTGCTCAACGGCTATCTGCCGGAACCGCTCTCGGAAACCGAGATTCTCGCCATCGTCGACGCCGCCATCGCCGAGGTTGGCGCCACCTCGCGCAAGGAAATGGGTGCGGTGATGAAGCTGGTCCAGGAGCGCACCGCGGGTCGGGCCGATGGCAAGACCCTTTCGCAGGCCGTTGCTTCCAAGCTGGGCTGATTTGTCACTTGGTTTTGCGCCCTGATCCCGGTTCTTCGCTACGATGAGGGTCTCCGCCATTCTCGTCGCCGCCGGAAGCAGCCGACGCATGGGCTTCGACAAGCTCGACGCGGATCTCGCGGGGGAGACCGTCCTGGTGCGTTCGCTGCTTGCCTTCGAGGCCTGTCCGGATGTGATGGAGATCCGCGTGGTAACGGCTCACGAAAAGTTTCCGGCAGTGATCGGAGCTGCGGATCGTCTTGGTTTGGCCAAGGTCGTCGAGGTTCTTCCGGGCGGAGCGGAACGCCATCTTTCGGTCCATGCCGGCCTCTCCAGGGTGGACGCGGGGTGCGACCTGGTGGCCGTTCACGACGCGGCGCGGCCTCTCGTGACACCCTCCGCGATCTCCCGTTGCGCGGAGGAAGCGGCTGCCTGCGGCGCGGCCACGCTCGCCCATCGCGTCGCGGACACCCTCAAGCGAGCCAATGCGGCGGGAGAAGTAACGGAGGCAGTCTCCCGCGACAGCCTCTGGGCGATGGAGACCCCGCAGATCTTTTCCCGCTCCCTTCTTGTCGAGGCCTATGCGGCGCTTCTTGAGCGAGGGGAACTGGCCACCGACGAGGTCAGCGCGGTCGCCGCACTCGGACACACGGTTCGCCTCGTCGAGAATCTCGAGCCCAACCTAAAGATTACCGTCCCGGGCGATCTCGTCGTTGCCGGAGCGGTCTGGAGGGCGCGGGAAGAGGGGCGGCAAGGTTTTCCTTGATTTTCGGAAAAAATGCCCGTAAGTGCCCGCCCGCTGCCGACCATCCCTTGAACCAATGGAAAGCGAGTGCCCGCAAGGGCCCGGCACGGGAACCAAACCCTGGTTTCAAACCATGGCGCTTTCCGAATCCCCCGGCCTCCTGCCAAAAGGCGGCCACCCCTGACATGTCCAACGAACTCATCACGGAGCTGATCGAAGCCGGTGTCCACTTCGGACACCAGTCCCGCAAGTGGAACCCCAGAATGCGTCCCTATATCCTCGGGGAGCGTCACAACGTCCACATTATCAACGTTTCGAAGACCGCCGAGCAGCTCGATTCCGCCGGAGCTTTCCTTCGCGATATCGTCTCCCGCGGGAAGAAAATCCTTTTCGTCGGCTGCAAGCGCCAGGCTCAGGATGCCGTCCGTGAGGCCGCCGAGGCGACTGGCCAATATTTCGTGAACCACCGCTGGCTCGGTGGAACGCTCACGAACCTGCCCACCGTTCGCAAGAGCGTTGGCCGCATGGAATCTCTCGAGAACCTCCAGAAGTCGCCCGATTTCAAGAAGATGAGCAAGAAAGAGCTCGCCTCGCTGAACCGGGAACGTGACAAACTTCATCTTCGCCTTGCCGGGATCCGTCACATGGATCGTATCCCCGACGCGATGGTGGTCGTGGACTCGGCCCGCGAATACAATGCGGTGAACGAGGCCCGCAAGCTTCACATCCCCATCGTGGCGATGGTTGACTCGAATGCCGACCCCGAGACGGTCGACTACCCCATCGTCTCCAACGACGATGCGATCCGCTCCATCCGCGTGGTCCTCAAGAAGCTCATCGACCCCGTCCTTCCGGTGGTCTGAGCATGATTTCCGCGCTTCTCCCCTCCTGCGGGAAGGAGCGCGGGCTTCCGTTACCGGATTGCCACGGAAATCCCCTCGCGGGATTCCTTTTTTACGACCAAAGAACCACCCACTGCATCGACTGCCATGGCTGATATTACTGTTGAACTGATCAAGACTCTCCGCGACAAGACGAACGCGGGCATGATGGACTGCAAGGCCGCTCTCACCGAGGCCAACGGCGACCTGGAAGCCGCTGAGACGATTCTCCGCAAGAAGGGCATCGCCGATGCCGACAAGAAGGCCGGCCGAGCGGCGAAGGAAGGGGTTGTCGCCTCCCGCATCCTCGAAGGAGGCAAGACTGGAATCCTCGTGGAGGTCAACTGCGAAACGGACTTCGTCGCCAAGAATGAGAACTTCCGTTCATTCGTCGATGAAATCCTCGACCACATCCAATCGAGCCCGAACGCCGCTTCGCTCGCCGAACTTCTTGCACAGCCCTATGCGGCCGATCCCGCCCAGACTCTCGAGGTCTTCATCAAGGCCAAGGTCGGGCAGCTCGGCGAAAACATGGGCCTGAGCCGGTTCGCGAAGTATGAAGTCTCCGGCGAAGGAATCATCGGTTCCTACATCCACATGGCCGGTCGTGTCGGCGTCCTCGTGGAAGTGAGCTGCGGCAAGGCGGATACCGCCGGCACTGCCGCCGTGGCTGAATTCCTCAAGGACGTGGCGATGCACATCGCCGCCGCCCACCCGATCTGTGTCCGCCGCGACGAAGTTCCGGCCGAGAAGGTCGAAGCCGAGAAGGACATCTACCGCGATCAGATGAAGGGCAAGCCGGCCGACATCATCGAGAAGATCCTCGACGGAAAGCTTGGCAAGTTCTACTCGATCAACTGCCTCCTCGAGCAGCCCTTCATCAAGGACGGCGACAAGACGATCCAGAACCTCATCGACGAGCTCTCCAAGGCCACGGGCGACACCGTCACGGTGACTCGCTTCAGCCGCTACGCTCTCGGCGAAGAGGCCTCCTGAGCAACCGGGTTTCCACCGCAGGAAAAGCCCCCGCTTTTCAGAAAGCCCGGCTCCTTCACAGGTGCCGGGCTTTTTCGTTTGAGGGGAGCGACGAGAATGGGGAAGAGGGTCGTGTCATCGGCCGGACCCTCTTCGACTTCCCCGATGGCGGTTCACTTTCCGCGGTCAAGGAAGTCGCAGATCACCCCCGCCATTGTATTGACGCCGGTCTTGAGGCAGGACTCGTCGACGTCGAATGCCGGAGTATGGATTTCCGCGGTGATGCCCCTGGCTTCGTTGGAAACGCCGAGCCGGAAATAAAAGCCGGGGGTGACCTTGGCGAAATGCGAGAAATCCTCCCCGCCCATTCCGGGAACGGCCTCGAAGACGTTTTCCTCACCGACGAGACGACGGAGGGTCGGGAGGGTGGATGCGACGAGGGCGGGGTCGTTGTAGACGCTGGGATAACCCTTGCGATATTCGAACACGTGGCTCGCGCCGTGAGCGGAGACGACCCCATCGAGGACCTGACGCATCATCTTCTCGACGGAGTCGCGAAAGGTTTCGTCGTAGGTGCGCACCGTGCCGGTGAAGCGCACTTCGTCGGCAATGATATTGTGGCGCTGCCCTCCCTGGATCGTGCCGACGGTGAGCACGAGAGGCTGCCGCGTGTCGGTGCGGCGGCTGCGGATCGTCTGGAGCGCGAGGATGGCTTCGGAGGCGACCGCGATGGCATCCACTCCGCGATGAGGGGTCGAGCCGTGTGCCATAGTTCCCTTGATGACCACCTCGAAGGTGTCGCTGTTGGCGCTGTCATGGCCGGAGCTGTAGGCGATCTGTCCGGCTTCGAGGACCCGGCTGGCTTCGAGCTTCCCCTCGGCCGGGGTGATGGATGGGCGGCAGTGGAGAGCGAAGATGGCATCGGGCCGGGGATTCTCCATCGCCCCTTCCGCGACCATGAGTTTGGCACCCCAGTCCTCGTGGTAAGTCACCGGCATGCCTTCCTCGGCAGGTTGAAAGAGGAATTTCACTGTTCCGCGAACCTGCCCGGAGTGTTTCGAAAGGAGTTCCGCGACGCCCAGGGCAACGGTGGTGTGGACATCGTGACCGCAGGCATGCATGACGCCGGGATGGCGGGAACGATAAGGGCGGCTGCTCAGCTCGGTGATAGGCAGGGCGTCCATATCGGCCCGGATCGCGACACAGGGGCCGTCGCCTCCGCTGCCTTTGAGGAGGGCGACGATGCCGTGCTTCGCGACTCCGGTCTTCACCTCGAGACCGAGCGAGCGCAGGCGTTCGGCGACAAAGGCGGCGGTGTTCTCCTCCTCGTTCGAGAGTTCCGGAGCAGCATGCAGGGTGCGACGGGTTTCAACCAGCCTGGGGAAAAGTTCTTCGACGGAGTCGGCAAATAGGACATCGCGTTCCGAAGCCTGAACGCTTGCGAGGAAAAGAAGGGAGAGGAAGGCCGGGATCCGGAGATGAACGTTCATGTGACTAGATTAAAAAAACCGTCTCACCGACACAAGATAGGAACTATCGCGGCCTCATCTCCGGAAGCTTTTTTGCTGGCAGGGAAAGGGCTCCGGGTTATTCTCGAATTCATGACCCCCGCCTCCCGCCTGCTGTTTGCCGCCCTTTGGTTTCTCTTGCCGGTTTCTCTCGTTGCGGGTCCGACGGAGGAGCTTTTCGAAAGGCCTTCCGGCGAGGTCTTCCGGCTGCCCTATCTCCTCTCTCTTCCGGACGGTTATGAAGCGGACCAGGACAAGCGCTGGCCACTCGTGGTTTTTCTCCATGGCGCGGGCGAGCGTGGCGACCAGCTCGCCAACGTCGCCAAACATGGTCCCCCGAAGCTCGCCGCGGCGGGCGAGAAGTTCCCCTTCATCCTTGTGTCCCCCCAGTGTCCGGCCAACGAATGGTGGACGGAACAACCCGTGCTCCCGCTCATCGACCATCTCGAGGAAACCCTGCGTGTCGACTCCAGCCGCATCTACCTGACCGGACTGAGCATGGGCGGATACGGCACCTGGCATTTCGCCACCCTCTCCCCGAAGCGGTTTGCGGCGATCGTCCCCATCTGTGGTGGCGGGGTTCCCTACCGGATGCGGTTGATTCCCCACCTTCCGGTCTGGGCCTTCCATGGGGCAAAGGATTCAACCGTGCCCCTCGAAGAAACGACCCGCCTCATCGAGGCGCTCAAGAAAGCGGGGAATGAGAAGTCGAAGTTGACCGTCTATCCTGAAGCGGGCCACGATTCCTGGACGGCAGCCTACGCGGATCCGGGTCTCTTCCCTTGGCTCCTCTCTCATTCTCTTCCGGAAAACCCCTGAACTCGAGGCGACGTGGTCGAAGTCATTCATCTCAGCGACACCCATTTCGGGCCTGATCGAACCCACACGATCCGGGGGGCGAATGCCTGCGATCGGGCCGTGGCCCTGGTCGCGGCGATCAATGCCCTTCCCTTCACGCCCGACTTCATCGTTCATACCGGGGATGTCACCAACGATCCCGATCCGGAGGCTTATGCGCTGGCCGCCGAAGTCCTCTCCGAACTGAAGGCGCCTGTCTTTTTTGCTACCGGGAATCACGACGAGGTTGCCATGATGCGGGCTTCTCTGGCTTTTGGCGAGTTGGATCTCCTCGTGCCCGAGTCGGAAGGTTCCCTCTGTTACCGGATCGGTGGCGCTGCGGGGGAGAAGGTCGAGTTCTTCGTGATGGACGGCAAGGTTCCTCCGGACGAGGGCCCTCACGGACACCTTTCCGACTCGCAGATCGAGGCCGTCCTCGGTGCCATCACCGGGACGAAACCCGTCGCCGTGTTTCTCCATTATCCGCTCACCCCGATCGGTTCGAGATGGATCGATGAGCACCTTCTCGTGAGAAACGGAAACGAGTTCCACGATGCCCTTGCGGCAAAGGCCGGAGCACAGCTTCGGGGAGTCTTTACCGGGCACCTGCATCGGGGCCTCACGCTGTATCGCGATGGGGTCCTGCAGTGTGGTGTCTCCAGTCCGGCCTGTGAATTCTCGGTCGCACCCGATGATGCGACCTGCGAATTCCTCCCTGGTGGTCCATTACCCTTCCATCATCTCACCTTCACCGCCGACTCCACCCAGGTGAAGGCCTACAGCTTGCCGTTTCCGAAACTGGCATGACTTCTTCCGGGCGACGATGCGTATTCTTTGATCGGGACGGCGTCGTGAACCGTTCGCCGGGAGAGGGCTACGTGCTCGAACCTTCCGCCTTCCATCTCAATCCCGGAATCGCCGAGGCTCTACGGGTCATTCACGATCAAAATGCCCTTGCCGTTGTCGTGACCAGTCAGAAGGGCGTAGGCAAAGGACTCATGACCTCCGGGGACCTCGAGAAAATCCACGAGCGCATGGCCTCCTTGTTGAAGGCCGAAGGGGCTGCCTTTGACGCGATTTATGCCCACACCGGCATTGGAGGAAACGGGGATTATCCTCCCAAACCGGATCCGGGAATGATTTTTGCGGCAGCGGAACGGTTCGGCATTGATCTCGCTTCTTCCTGGATCATCGGAGATGCCGATCGCGACATCCAGATGGGAGTGGCCGCCGGTTTGGGCGGAACCATCCGGATCCTCGGGGATAAGGAAGTCGGGGTTCCGGCCGCTCATACTCTGGACGGGACTGCAAAAATTCCAAATTTGTTAAGATTAATTTTGTAATTGTGAAAATTTAAATTCTGACTCGCTTTTCAGGCGTTCCTGAATAGAATAAGTTCCTAATCCGGTTTCCGGTCGGGACCTTTCCCCCGAATCCTCCCCTTTTATGGCCAGAGCCTCCAATCTCACGATGTGTTCTTTCTGCGGAAAGAGCCATTCCGAAGTCAAAAAGCTGATCGCCGGGCCCGGCGTTTACATCTGCGACGGATGCATCAATGTCTGCAGGGGCATCCTCGAGAAGGAGTTGCACGATCACGAGGAAGAAGAAGTTTCCCAGGAACTCTCCGTGCCGAAGCCGAAGGAACTCTTCGACAGCCTCAACCAGTATGTGATCGGACAAGAGCACGCCAAGAAGGTTCTTTCGGTGGCAGTGCACAACCACTACAAGCGCCTCCAGCAGTATTCCCTGCCCGCAAAGGGGAAAAGCAATGCACAGTATGCCCAGTACGAGGATGTGGAGATCGAGAAGAGCAACATCCTTCTCATCGGCCCGACCGGGTCCGGCAAAACCCTCCTTGCCAAGACGCTCGCGAAGCTGCTCAACGTGCCATTCTGCATCGCCGATGCCACCACCCTGACTGAGGCGGGTTATGTCGGCGAGGATGTGGA
>JAGRPC010000021.1 GCA_020439925.1 Verrucomicrobiia bacterium
GTCGCCCGCGAGTTCGGCACGCTCGTCCACGCGCTCTTCGAGAAAATCGATTGGAGTGAAGACTTCAACCTCGACGCGGCGATCCCGGAATGGCAGGCCCGCTGGCCGGGGTCCGGCGCTCTCGTGGATGCGATCGAGCAGGTGCGAGGCGTCCTTTCGGATGCAAAATCCCGCTCCGCCCTCTCCCGGCCCGGGACACTCGCGGAGGTTTGGCGCGAGCGAAATTTCGAGATCCTGCTCGGCGACGAATGGCTCTCGGGCACCTTCGACCGGGTCGTGATCGAACGCGATCTTTCGGGAGGCGCCACCGCCGCCACGATCCTTGATTTCAAAACCGATCGCGTCGGCAGCGACGAGGAAATCGACGCGGCCGCCGCCAAGTACCGGCCCCAGCTCGAGACTTACCGCGAAGTCCTGCGTCGCATGACCGGCCTGCCTGTCGCTGCGGTGCGTTGCCAGCTCCTTTTCACCCGACCCCGCGTCCTCCGGACGCTCTGAGACGCCAGCCGCAAAGGTCCGTCACTCCCTCCGCTTCAATTGCGGGAAGAGGACCACGTCGCGGATCGACTCCGCACCCGTGAGCATCATCATGAGCCGGTCGATGCCGATGCCGATGCCGCCGGCCGGAGGCATGCCATACTCGAGGGCGAGGAGGAAATCCTCGTCGATCTTCTGCACCTCTTCGCCCGCCTGTTCCTCGAGACGGCGTCGCTGCACGTCGGGATCGTTGAGTTCGGAGTATCCCGGAGAGATCTCTGCCCCGTTGATGATGAGCTCGTAGACGTCGACGATGGAATCATCCTTCGCGTTCTGTTTCGCGAGGGGCACGAGTTCCTTGGAGACATGGGTGACGAAGACCGGGTTGATGGTCTTTTCCTCGACAAGCTTTTCGAAGACCTGCTGGGAAATCTCGTAATCCTCCATCCCCGCCGAGATCTCCACGCCGAGTTCCTCACAACGGACCCGCTTCGCGGCGGTATCGAGCGACCACCAGTCGCTCCCTGCCGCTTCCGCGACAAGTTCGCGGTAAGGCGCGCGTTTCCACGGGCGGGAGAGATCGATCACTTTGGTCACCTCCCCCTCGGCATTGCGATGCTCAATCTGCAGCCCCCCGCAGAACTTCTCGGCGAGGTGACAGACGAGATCCTCGACGAGGTCGGCCATCTTTTCAAAATCGGCATAGGCCCAGTAGGCCTCGAGCATGGTGAACTCGGGATTGTGCCTGCGGCTGATCCCCTCGTTACGGAAGCTGCGGTTGAGCTCGAAGACTTTTTCGAAGCCCCCCACGAGGAGGCGCTTCAAGTAGAGTTCGGGCGCGATGCGCAGATACATGTCCATCCCGAGCGCGTTGTGATGCGTCTCGAAAGGCTGGGCCGCGGCCCCACCGGGCACATCCTGGAGCATCGGAGTCTCCACCTCGAAGAAGCCGCGCTCCTGGAGGTAACGACGGATCTCCGCCACCATCAGACAGCGCCTCTTGAAAATCTCCCGCGACTTCTCGTTGGCGATGAGATCGAGGTATCGCTGGCGGTACTTGATCTGCGGATCGACAACCCCATGCCACTTCGAGGGCATGGGGCGAAGCGACTTTGAGAGCACCGTCACTTCCTTCACTTTCACCGAGGGCTCCCCGGTCTTCGTGAGAAAAGTTTCGCCGGCCACGCCGATCCAGTCGCCGATGTCGAGTTGCTTGTAGACCGTCCACGCCTCCTCGCCGATCTCCTTCTGGTTAACGAAAGCCTGGATGCGGCCGTTCAGATCGGAAAGGTCGAGGAAATTACTCTTGCCCATGTCGCGCAGGGCGGTGATGCGTCCTGCGATCCTCACCTGAAGGCCCTCGGCGAAAGCCTCGCGCAGGACACCCGGCGCGTGAGTCGTTTCAAAACCTTGGCCAAACGGATCGACCCCGAGGGCACGGAGCTGATCCAGTTTCTCGCGGCGGACCTTGAGGAGGGCCCCCAGGTCTTCCGTCGGTGGCACATCGGTTTCTTCTGACATAGCGTGGTGAGGCGTATAGAGATTCGGCGGACCGAAGCATGATCGACCCGAACAAAAAATCAACCGACCATTCCCCCGACCATCCTGCAGCGGCCATCGCCGAAATCGGGGACGGCCTCGTACTCGACGGAAGGCTCGCTCTCGTCGATCCCGCCGCCCGCTGGCTCGCGGTGGCCGATCTTCATTTTGGTTATGAAGCCAATCGCCGTCGCGAAGGCGCCCTCTGGCCACTGTGGGGCATGGAATCCATCGCGGCTCGGCTCGAGAACCTCGTTCGTGACTGGCAACCGGAAACCGTCATCCTGGCCGGCGACATCGTCGACGGTTCTGCCGCCCCGGACCAGGCCATTGCCTGGATCGGGGCCCTCGGCCAGCTCGGGCCCCGCCTGATTCTCGTGGAAGGCAATCACGACCGCGGACCTGTCCGGAAGGCTTTTGACTGGGTCACCTCCTGGCAGTTCGGAGACATCGTCTTTGAGCACGGCCATCTGGATGCCCGGGAAGGGAACACCCGACTCCGCATCCGCGGGCACCTTCACCCCTCCATCCTGTTCAGTGATGGGAGCGGGACACGACTCCGCCTGCCGTCTCTCGTCGTGGAAACCGCCGCAGATGGTTCGCGCAGAATCACCCTCCCCGCCTTTTCCCCCTGGGCCGGGGGCACGCGTCTCCAGACCTCTGGCGAAAAGACCCTTCGCCAGTGGGCCTGCTCACCGCAACGGGTCTTCGAAATTGTTGGATGAAAGTCGAACCGAAGCCTGCTCGTTTTTGGTCCGCACTTTCCAGATCGGTCCGAACCCGATCAGCGTATTTCCCTCCGCGATCCGTTTGCCCGAGTCCACCGTCCGACTTATGGTGACCTCAGCCCCCGCATGAACCTGCCCAACCAACTTACCGTCGCCAGGCTTTTCCTGACCTTCGTTTTTGTCGGAGCACTCTCCATTGACGGGCTGCCCCATGCGGGCACGATCGCCCTCGTCGTTTTCTCGATCGCCGCCTACACCGATCTCCTCGACGGACAGATCGCACGGGCGCGAAACCTCATCACCAATTTCGGCAAGTTGATGGACCCGCTCGCGGACAAAGTCCTGATGTGCGCAGGCTTCGTCATGCTCTGCGAGCAGGGTTATTTCCCCGCCTGGATCGTCATCCTCATCCTCACCCGGGAGTTTCTTGTCACCGGACTGCGTCTCGTTGCCTCGGCGGAAGGGCTCGTTCTCGCCGCGGAGAACCTCGGCAAATACAAGACCATCTTCCAGATCGTCGCGGTGATCTATTTTCTCGTCGTGAACGCCGCGAAAGAGCCGGCACTCGCGTGGATCAACCCCGCCCTCGATTTCAAGGGCCTCGGTCCCGCTGTTCTCGGACAACTCCTCATCTGGATCGCCCTGATCCTGACCCTGGTTTCCGGTTTGAGCTACGCGTGGAAGAACCGGAAACTGCTCGCAGATTGCTGAAGAACGTTCCGGACATGAAAAACCCGGAGGTCTCCCTCCGGGTCCTTTCGATCCACTGAGGTGACAAAAAGCTCAGGCCTCGTCCGTCGAACCCACTTCGACGGTGTCATCCTCGGGGGAATCGGCCGCTTCGGGACGGAAGGTAAGATACTTCTCGTCCTTCTTGTGGGTGATCTTCACGGTCTGACCGGGCTTCACGTCCCCCCTGAGAAGGTGCTCGGCGAGCGGGTCCTCGATATGGCGTTCAACGGCCCGACGCATGGGGCGCGCCCCATAGTTCGGATCGTAGCCCTGCTCGATAAGGAACTCCTTGGCCTTCTTGTCGAGCTTGAGGTGGATATTCTTCGCGGCGAGGCGCTTCACCACGGTGTCGATCTCGAGATCGACGATCTTGATGAGATTGTCGCGGTCGAGCACGTGGAAAACGATCTTCTCGTCGAGTCGGTTGAGGAACTCGGGCTTGAAGGCTTCCTTGGCGCGCTCGAGGATCTTGTCGCGCATGTTGTCGTAGTTCTCGTCGCCACCCCCCATCGAACCGAAGCCGAGGGTGACCTGACGCTTGATGACGTCGGCGCCCACGTTGGTCGTGAGGATGATGATGGTGTTGCGGAAGTCGATCTTGCGGCCGAGCGAATCGGTGATCATCCCCTCTTCCAGGATCTGGAGGAGCAGGTTCATCACGTCCGGGTGGGCCTTCTCGATCTCGTCGAAAAGCACGAC
>JAGRPC010000270.1 GCA_020439925.1 Verrucomicrobiia bacterium
ATCTGCAGCGTTTCCTTCCAGCAGAGCGCCTTGAGCCGGCGTAGGGAAAAACGGTTCTGCGTCATGGCGCGGCTACCTCCTCTCCGGTCACGAGCGCGACGAAGGCGTCCTCCATCGTCGGGTCTGGATTGCCTTCGCTGGCGACGCTCCTTTTCAGTTCGTCCGGCGTGCCGTTGGCGATGAGCCTGCCCCGGAAAACGAGGCCGATGCGGTCGCAGTATTCGGCTTCGTCCATGAAGTGGGTGGTGACCATGATTGTTACGCCGCGTTCGACGAGGCCGTTGATGTGGGTCCAGAACTCCCGTCGCGTTACCGGATCGACACCGGAAGTCGGTTCGTCGAGAAAGAGGATGTCCGGTCCGTGCATCAGCGAACAGGCGAGGGCGAGGCGCTGCTTGAAACCGAGCGAGAGCGAGTCGGTCCGCGCCTTCAGGAAAGGACCGAGGTGGAAGATTTCCGTCATGTCGCCGATCCGTTCACGGCGGCGAGTTCCGTGAAGGCCGTAGATGCCGGCAAAAAAGGCGAGGTTCTGCGCGACGGTCAGGTTGCCATAGAGCGAGAACTTCTGCGCCATGTAGCCGAGCCGCTGCCGGGCTTTTCCCGCGCTGTGGCGTAGGTCGAGCCCGACGACCGTGGCGGTGCCCTCGGTGGGAAGAAGCAGCCCGCACATCATCTTGAAGGTCGTCGACTTCCCCGCGCCGTTGGGGCCGAGTAATCCGAAGATCTCGCCCCTCTTGACCTCGAAGTCGACATGATCGGTGGCCGTGAAATCTCCGAACCTCTTGGTCAGTCCCCGCGCCTCGACGACGGTTCTACCGTCCAGAGGAATTGTGCCCGTTCGCGCGGCGAGTGGGGATTCACCGGGCGGTCCTCCCCCGAGGAGATCGATGAAGGCATCTTCAAATCGCGGCTTTACCGGGGCCCAGGCGGCCTCGCTGCCGGCTCCGATTTCGGCGGGAGAGAAGGGTGCCGCCTCCGGACGGAAGGTGAGTCGGAGATTGTGTCCCTGGATCGTCCCGTCGCTGACTTCCGGACGAAGTCGGGCGGCGGTGAGCAGGCGCCGTTTTCCCTTCCCCGGCTCGCGGAGGTGGAAACAGCGTCCCCTGAGTGGTTCGGAGATTTCCGCGGGCGTACCCGCAAAAAGTCCGGTCCCCTCGTTCAGCACGAGGGTGGTGCCGCACAGTTCCGCTTCGTCGAGATAGGCGGTGCTCCAGACCACGGCGATTCCCCGGTCGACCAGGTCCTCGACCATGTGCCAGAGTTCGCGACGGGAAATGGGGTCGACTCCGACACCCGGTTCATCCAGGAGCAACAGCTTCGGCTGACCGAGGAGGGCGCAGGCGAGCCCGAGCTTCTGTTTCATCCCTCCCGACAATTTGCCGGCCAGTCGGCCGGTAAACGCGTGGAGGTCGGTGAACTCCAGCAACCTCGCGAACGATTCCTCGCGTTCCTCGCCGGTCACGTGGCGTAGATCGGCGTGAAGATTGAGGTTCTCCTGCACGCTGAGATCCTCGTAGAGGCCGAATTTCTGAGGCATGTAGCCGACTTCCCCGCGGATCTCGGAAGCTTCCGAGATGGGGTTGAAACCCAGCGTTCGCAACGTGCCGCCGTCGGCTTCCAAGAGACCGGCGATGAGGCGGAGCAGGGTGGTCTTTCCCGCGCCGTCGGGACCGGCGAGTCCCGTGATGACACCCGTGCGGAACTCTCCCGAAACCGCATCCAACGCCGGCTTTGACACGCCCGGAAAGGTCTTGGTCAAGCCTTCGAAACTGACCACGACATCGGACATCACTCGTGCACCGGTTCGTGGTTCAGGAGGATGGTGACCGGCATGCCCTGGCGAAGACCGCCATCACTGTCCTCGACGACGATACGCAGCCGATAAACCAGCGAGGTGCGCAGTTCGCTGGTCTCGACGGACTTCGGAGTGAATTCGGCACGCGGCGAAACAAAACCGACCCTGCCGTGGTAAGGGCGCTCCGGGCGACTGTCGGTCGTCAGGAGGACCTTGGTCCCGGGGGGGAATCTTCCAAGCTGGGGCTCGTGGACATAGGCACGGACCCAGACCGGATCCTCCAGGGAGAGGGACAGAACGGTCGCTCCCTGTTGCACGACCGCGCCCGCTTCGACCGCGCGGGTGATGACAAGACCATCGGAAGGACTTTTCAATTCCGCATCGGAGAGACGAATCTCGGAGAGCGAAACGGCGGCCTCGGCCTGCTTCGTGGAGGCGATGGCGGCAGCAATCTCCTCTTCCCGGAATCCCGCTTCCATCTGGGCAAGCGACGCCCGAGCGACCTCCACGCGTGCTTTCGCTTCCTCCAGCGAGGTCTCGGCGTCTTCGTAGGATTGGCGCGAGGTGCCCTCGGTTTTCAGCAATCTCGCCTGCCGGTCGAAGGATCGCTGCGAGTTCGCCGCGACCGCCTCGGCCTGTTCGAGCTGGGCGCGGGCTTGCTGGATATCCTCCTTCCGGTAGCCGGCTTTTTTCAACCGTTCGTTGGCCCTCGCCACTTCGAGGTTCGCGCGAGCCTGGTCAAGTTCCCGAAGGAAGGGCTCCTCGTCGAGTCTTGCGATCAACTCGCCTGCCTTCACGGAGGACCCCTCGTCCACGAGCAACTCGGAAACCCGCCCGCCAACCCGGAAGCCGAGATCGACTCCACGGATGTCGACGTTTCCGTAGAGAATGACCGGCCCGTTTTCAGAACGGTATTTTTCGAAGAAATGCCATCCCGTCGTCGCTGCGACGACCAGGGCCACCAGTACGAGAATCCGGAGTTTCATGGCTTCTTCGGGGTCAATCCGCGACAGATCAAATCGACATGTTCATCGATGACGCCGCCGATCATTGCCGCGTGTTCGGGTCCGAGTTTCCGAACGCCGAGGCGTCGACGAATAGTCTCCCGGGCCATGGTGAAAACGATGACCTGTCCGAAAAGGGCGTGGGTTCGAACGATCGCAAGAGGACCTTCCGGATCTTCCCCCGTCGCTACGGCGAAGACGCGGGTGAGGAGGTCGTGAAGTGGACGGATGGTGTCCCGATAAAGAAGGTCGAAACTTTCACTGGGCGACGATTGCTCGCGCATCATGACCGATCGGATCTTGTCGAAGTCGCCCTCGATCTGTTCTCCGAGCATCGTACGGAAGATATGTTTGAGTGCGGAGCGGGCACTGTCCGGATCGAGACTGCCGCCAGCAAGGCGTTCGCGGAGTTCGTCGGCGGTTTCGCCGAGCACGCTCCGCAGATAAGCTCCGATCCCCTTGAGAACCTCCGCGTAGAGCGATTCCTTGTTGCCGAAGTAGTAGGCGATGGCACCGACATTCTGCCCGGCCGCCTCGGCAATTTCGCGGACCGAGGCATTTTCGTAGCCGCGCTGGCCGAATTTTTCCAGGGCCGAAAGGAGTAGTCCGCGGCGTGCCTGCTCGCCTTTGTTCGGGCTGCTGGGGAAAAGTTCCCGGGTCATGCGAGAAAATTATACGACCGTTTAAAAAAATCAAACAGTTGTATAAAAAACTCCGGGTAGAAATCTCATTGCCTTGCTCTTCAAAATGGATTCCTGCTTCGGACCTGGCAACAACGATGCCGTTTCGAGCGGTTCCGAATCATCGGGCAGTCGACTATTCGTTGACCTCGAGGAACCCCTTGTCCCCAAGAGCGAGTCCGTTGCGAACCTCGACTTCGCGAAGCTGATCCGGTGAAAAAGGATCGTCATCGGGGATGGCGACATCGGAAAAGTCATGAAGGGCCGGGTCGAGAGTCTGTTCGGGAGTGACGGGAAGGAGAGAGGGAAGCGCCCACAGTCGCCAGACCGATTTTCCGGAATCCGATTCCACCACCGAAAGGAGGAGCTTGTCTTCGGAGTGAAATAGAACGGTCTGGGGGTTTCCGTCCCTGACCGGGAGGATCCCGATCGGGTTTCCATGTTCCGCATTCCACAGGCGGATGGCACGATCCGATGCGCTCCAGGTTGCCAGGATCGAACCTCCGAGTGAAAAGCGGCAGAAGTGTGGAACCACATTTCCGCGGGTCTCGTGACGGAGGGGTTGGAAACGTTCTTCAAGGGTTGCCGTCTCGAAAATCCGGATCTCTCCGGCATCCGTGGCGATGGCGAAAGCGGTTCCGCTGGGGGAGAAGGAGATCGAAGACACGTCCCGTTTCGAGTAGGTGTTAAGGGAGTGCTTTTCCCCGGTCTCCAGGTCGACGATGGCAACACGGGAGAAGAGGTCTCGATAACCAAGGAACCGGCCATCGTGGGAAACATCGAGACAGCGGACGCTCGACGTCCCTGTCGGGATTTCTTCGGCCCCGTTGTCGTTCCCCTTCCGCCACACGCGGATGAAACCATCGCGGTACGCTCCGAAAAAGGCAGAACCGTCAGGCAGCGCCGCTCCGGCGCGAAGGGTTCCGCCGGTGATCGGTGGGACCATTCCGGGGGCGGGGGTGCCAGCCAGCAACAACCCGCCGGACCGGTCTGCAAGGGGGAGGGAAGCCCACTCCGGCAACACTTCTTCCGAAGATTGGCGAGAGTCGGGAAGCGGGGGGATCTCGTAGACCTGGTAACTCCCGTCGCGGCCGAGACAGCGAAGCAGCGACTTGTCAGGATCGACCCGGATGGCAAGCGTGTTCTTGGCCAGTGAGATCTGGGATCCGGAAAGCTGGTTTCGGTCGAAGTCCCATGGAAGGATCCCGGACTCCGCGGTTCCGATGAAAAGGTGGCCCTGCGGGGCAAGAAGAGAGACGGCGGTTGGAGGATTGGGCAGGGGAAACCGACGGATGATGGTGGCTCCCGCCACCGTCCAGACGCTGGCCTCGTCCCGCGCGAGGTAGGCGACCAGCCTCCGACCAGGGTCGGAGGCGGAGAGAAGCAGGGGGACGGAAACTCGTTCCGTGGTAAAGGAGCGCGGTTCCCGGCCTGCGTCGCAGGCGGAGATGATCCCTGCGGTGGAAACGGTGTAGTAGCGGTAGCCACTGCCCGATCCGACGAGGTCGGCGACCGGTTCCGATTGCTGCGGAATATCGTGGGAGGGTTCTCCCGTTGCGGCGACGAAGTCTTGTCGTTGTCCGTCCGCCAAAGCGACGGCAACGCCCGAACCCATTCCGAAAAACACGGTGGCAAGCGGAGAGGACGGCAATGCACGCACCCATTGGAGTTTCCTCGATTCCGTGTCCCAGGAGGCGAGGCCACCCTCGAAAAACGATAGGCAGATCCTTTCCCCCTTCGGCGAAAACACGATGTCCCGGACGCGTAGAAAGGGGAAGTCCTGAGGGCGTTCTAGGGGAAGAATGCGCCTTGCGGCAACATCGACGAGACCCAGTTCGCCCTGGATATTCGTGATTGCGAGAAGCCTGCCGTTTGGCGAAAGCCGTCCCCTCTGGTTGGTGCCGCCGAAGTTGATCTCCGGCGCGGAGGGGCTTCCCGAGTCATCGACGAAAAGAACCCGGCCCTTCTCCGTCACGAGAATGGAGCTTCCCTCGTCATCGAGGATCTCCGCGACCTGCAGAATCTCGTCGGTGAGATCGATCCGGCGGATCAGTCTGGAAGTCGGGAATTGCCCGAGCGTTGAGCGGAGCAGCATGGCCGCCTCGCGGTTGTGCGGGTCGGTGCGAAGGCTCCGCACGAGATAGGCGATGGAACGTGAAATCTCGAGCCGATCGAGCGCGTCCACTCCGGATTGAAAGTCGGAGAGTGAGTAAGCGGCGCGGGTCTCGCGAGTGGCACGTGCCGCTTTCAGGGCCATGTAGCCGCTGACGATGACAGAGGCCACGAGGGTGGCGGCGATGGCGGCGGTCACGGTCACCGCCTTGCGGTGGCGGTGGAGGAATTTCCTCGCGATGTAGAGGGTGTCGGGAGGGCGGGCCTCGATGGGGCGGTCTTCCCGATAGCGGCGCAAATCTTCCCGAAGGCCGGAAACCGAGTGGTACCTTCGACCCCGATCCTTTTCCACCGCCTTCAGTGCAATCCAGTCAAGATCCTGGGGAAGTGGCGAGTTCGCAAACGAGGAGGGCGGAGGCGGGGTCTCGTCGCGGACCCGACGGAGGAAATCAACGACGTCGTCCAGAGCGGAAGAGGCGAGGACGAAGGGAGGGCGACCCGCGAGGAGTTCATAGAGAATCACCCCCAGGGAATAGATGTCGCTGCGGGTGTCGATGTCGCCTCCCGCAGCCTGCTCGGGGCTGGTGTATTCGGGAGTGCCGAGAAAATGATCCTTTCGTGTCAGAATGGTGGCTTCGGTAAGGAGCTGGTCGGTGGCTTTGGCAATGCCGAAGTCGAGAAGCTTCAGGACGGGGGTGCCGTCGCTTTCGTTTCGGTAGACGAGCACATTGGCCGGTTTGAGGTCCCGGTGAATGATGCCGTGGCGATGGGCGTGCTCGACCACAGCGCAGACCCGGTCGAAGAGGGTGAGTTTTTCTCCGAGGGAAAGTCCGGTCGCAAACTCGGTGATGGGGTGTCCCGGGACCAGTTCCATCGCGAACCAGGGACGGCCATCCTCGCCCGTGTTGGCGTCGTAGATCGTGACGACGTCGGGATGATTCATGAGCGCGAGAGCCTGTGACTCGGCCTCGAACCGGGCGAGGACTTCTCCCGAGGCCATGCCCGGTCTAAGGATCTTCACGGCGCCGGAACGACGCACGGGCCGAGTCTGCTCTGCGGAATAAACCACGCCGAAAGCGCCTTCCCCGATCCGTTCGATCA
>JAGRPC010000271.1:0-2167 GCA_020439925.1 Verrucomicrobiia bacterium
ACGACCGCCGATCCGGCTCTGGTTCTGCCCGACTCGCTTGCCGCGATGTCGGCCACGCGTCGCGCGAGGACGGCGATCGTGATCGTTCCCGGTACGAAGGCCGCAAATCCGAATGGACGAGACCGCACCCGGGAATGTCTTCGCGGGGCTTCCGAACGATCAAGGGAAATGGGGTTTTCCACCTGGTTTATCGAGACGGAAGCCAGGGGAACGGTGGAGGAGAATGTCAGGCTCGTGTCGGCCCAGGTCCGCGAAGCGTTTGAAACGAACGATGCCGTGATACTGGTGATGCTTTCGAAGGGGGCGCACGATGTTGTGCGCTATCTCCAGGAAGCCGCCGAGGATCTCTCCCCGGAATTGCGTGGCAAACTGGTGGTGGTGCTTTCCCTCGCCGGCACCGTGCAGGGTTCGGTGGTGGCCGATTGGATGGCCCATTCGGCGCAGCCGTTCGCCAGTATGACCCGGCGGTGGTTGAAAGTTTCGGGTCAGGACGATGCCGTCGTCATGCTCGAGTCGGTGGCGCGTTCACCATGGGAACCGGAGGCAGGGAGGCAAATGGCCCGGCGCTTTCCGAATCTCACCTGGGTCAGCATCGCGATGGTGCCTGACGGGGAGGACGGACGCATCACCGAGCGGCTCTGGGCACCATTCGTGCGCCGACGTATCGAAAAGACCGCGCCATATTACAGTCCGGTCGACGGACTGGTTGAGTCCGCCGCCTCGCTGTTGCCTGATTACGTCGATTTGCCGGAATGGGTCGTCACCGGTTTGGGTTCCCACGCCATGCCGAACGGGGCTTATCGCAATGGAACCCGAATCGCTCCGCAAACCACGCGGCCGGGCCGTGAGAAACTGCGGCCCGAAAGCGGCGGGGAAATCATGAGCGCCTACCTGCGCGCGCTTCCTGTCGATCTGCTGTGAGAGCGTCTCTGAGATCTTGAAGGCTTCAAGCCCGGTCGGTTTCCTTCACGAGAGTGAGGAACCGCTCCGTCTCCCGCCGGATCACGGGAAGAAGCAGGTAAAGACCGATGAGGTTCGGGATGACCATCGCGAAGATCATCGCGTCGGAGAGCGTGAGAATGTTGCCGAGCGAGGAGGAAGTGCCCACGATGATGAGCAGGCAGAAGATGATCTTGTAGGCGATCACCGGAAGGTGGATCTTGTCGTCACCAACGAAGCTGAAAAGATACATCACCCCCTGCTGTCCATAGTAGGACCACGAAATCATCGTCGAGAAAGCGAAAAGGAAGACGGCCATGCTCAGGAGCAGGGGAAACCAGGAGATCACCGAGGCGAAGGCCATCGAAGTGACGGGCACTCCGGCCCGGCTGGTCACCTCGTTCGCGGAGACCCATCCCTCCACTTCCTCGGCATCCTCGAAGGCTCCGTTGACCAGCGCGATCACCTCGATGTGATCACCGTCGGATTTTCTCGTGTGAAGAAACTGCCCGGCGGTCGCCTCCCGGATGACCTCGGAGGATCCCGGCGCGGCGACGATTTTTGCTCCACCGGGATTGACCTCGGCACTGACCCGCCAGGTTCCGGTGATGACGAGAACGAGGGCGGTCATCGTGCAAACCACCACGGTGTCGACAAAGGGCTCGAGGAGGGCGACAAAACCCTCACTGGCCGGTTCCTTCGTTTTCACCGCGGAGTGGGCGATGGGGGCGGACCCGAGTCCGGCTTCGTTGGAGAACGCCGCCCGCCGGATACCTTGGATAAGCGTGCCGATGATGCCCCCGGTGACCGCCTCGTTGCTGAACGCAGAGGTGAAAATGGTGCCGAGAGCACCGGGCACTTCGCCGATGTTTCCGAAGATGATGACAAGGGCGGCAATCACATAGGTCCCGCACATGAACGGCACCAGGAAAGCAGTGACTCGGGCGATCCAGACAATGCCGCCGATGATGACAAGCCCGACGAGCACCGCCATGACGATTCCGAAATAAACCTTTGCTTCCTCGCCGTCGAGCGAGGGAAAGGTGGTGGCGAGCTGGCTGTAGGCTTGATTGGCCTGATACATGTTGCCGGCACCGAAGGCACCTCCGATGACAAACAGTCCGAAAAGAAGCGCGAGTACGGTCCCAAGAGGAGCCAGCCCCCGTTCGCGCAGGCCGTCGCGAAGGTAATACATTCCGCCACCCTTGACCGTGCCGTTCTTCATGAT
>JAGRPC010000271.1:2223-19332 GCA_020439925.1 Verrucomicrobiia bacterium
CCCATGAGAACCATCCAGAAGGTGGCTCCGGGGCCTCCCACTCCGACCGCAACGGCCACGCCGCCGATGTTTCCCAATCCCACGGTGGCGGAAAGGGCGGCGCTGAGAGCCTGGAAATGGGTGATCTCTCCGGGGGCGTCGTGGGGAGTGTATTTGCCCCGGGCTGTCCTCAGGGCGATGCCGAAGCCGCGGAGATTGATGAACTTGAAGTAGAGGGTCAGGAAAATGGCGGTGGCCCCGAGCAACACCAGCACGACGGGAAGAACCACGCCGTCGGTGACCTCGAATCCCGAGAAGACGACCTTGTCGAAGGCCTTGGCGATCGGGGCGATCGTCTCGTCGATGCGTGTGGCAAGACCCTTCTCCGCAGCAGCGGGAACCTCTTCCGCAAGGGTGGAGCTTGATGGCAGGAGCGGCGCGAGAAAGAGACCAAAAAACAAGGAGGTGAAAGCGGAAGCGGAGAACGGGTTCTTCATGAGGCGGTCGCGGGTTAGGCTATGGGGCAGGAAGCGTGCTTGGCAACCACAATTTGCAGTTGCGCGTTTCCGTGGGAATTGGGCGTTGAACTTGCGGGCGTATTGCCTATCTTTTGCGCGCTGTTGTCAATCCATCCAAAGTCACCATGCGAAAAACCATCCTGATCGCCGCCGTTTGCGGCCTCTTCCTCCCGGTTCTGAGCGCTTCCGCCCAGGACAAGATCAATTTCGAAAAGCAGATTTACCCCTTCATCAAGTCGGGCTGCGTAAAGTGTCACCGTCCCGAGCACGAAAATCCCGATCGTCCCGGCCGCAAGGTGAAGCCGAAGGGCGGTTACGTGCTCACCAACAAGGAAGGCATCATGGCCGCCGAAGGTGAAGACGGAGCCGGCAAGTTTATCGTGCCCGGAAAGCCTGACGAAAGCCTCATGCTCCAGGTGACGAAGTCGCCTCTCGACGACGAGAACCACTACCCGCCGGAAGGCGACGCGCCCCAGTGGACCGATGCGGAGAAGGAACTCTTCGCAAAGTGGATCGCGGAAGGCGCCGATTTCGGTACCTGGACCACCGATCCTGATCCGCTGACCTATCCCGAATGGGATGGCAAGGAAAAGGCTGCCGGGACCACCGAGACGGCAAAGTGATCGGACTCTGTCTCCGATTTCATTTTGAAAAGCCGGGACTTCGGTCCCGGCTTTTTCATTGGGAGGGGAGGGCCTGCCGAATTCCCAGGAGAGAATCGGGCCCGATGAATCGGGGAGGTGGGGATTGTTTCTTTGAGTCGAATTCGCTAGAGTTCCCCCGTTTCCTTGAAATTCCCCCGACATCTTCAAGCGCCGCCAAGGCAGGACCGGTTCGCCGGAGGTGCGCGAGTGATCGCGATAATCGTCCTCCTGGCGGCTTATTCGCGCGTTTTGGCGCAGGAGGAGGGAGGGGCTTCCGAGGAGAGAGTGACGGCCCCTCCGCTTGCTCCGGCGGTAGGGGCTGAAGGCGCCCGCAGCACGGTCGAGCAAATCCCTGCTCCGGAATGGGGCGAAGACTACCAGGTGCGCGTCAGTGGCGGCAGTCCCCGGGCCCGGGTCCAGTTCCAGGTCTTCGTCAACGACTTCCGCGAGGATTTTCGCTGGTTGTTGTTCAAGCTCAATGTCAACGAGCCGACGGAGCGAAACCGGTGGAGCATTCCGATTCTCGTCAGGTTGTGGGGGGATCCCAGGGACGTTCACACGGGAGCGGCGACAAGAACCATGATTGAGGTAGGCCCGGACCGGAAGTTTCTTCTCAAGCTCGAAGTGAAACTGCATGATCGTTTTGATGAAGACGAGTTCCGCCTAGGCCTTCTCAAAGCCTTTCTCATCGAACAGATCCTCGCTCCCCACGTATCGGACCCCTCGACTTTCACTCTCGACGAGGTGAATCCGCCCGCATGGATCGTCCACGGTTTTGATCAACTGATCCGGCATCGGCGAGGCGGGAGTCCGAGTTCCTACTATCGTGGCTTCCTCGAGAGCGGTCAGTTTCTCAAGCCGTCGGAACTGTTTACGATCAATGACGCCGAAGACTTGGATCCGGTTCGATATGCCATTTTTGAGGCATCGGCCGCAGCCATGGTGGAGGCTTTGCTCGATCAGCCCGACGGCGATCTCGGTTTGCGCGGATTCCTTGGCGACCTCGGGCGTCCCGAGCCCTTGGCGGCGGAAGCTCTTCTGAGACAGCATTTCCCCGCCTTCCGCGAAATGGATCAGGGTCTGGAGAAATGGTGGGCATTGGAACTGGCCAACCTGGGACAGCAGCAAGGTTTCGAGTTCCTCAGTCCCCAGGAAACGGAACGGCTTCTCTCGGAGGCGCTGTCCTTGCGTTTCGAGGCAGTGGCGACACCGGTGGCGGACGAAGGGGATGGAATGCCGGAAAAACGCGGATTCCTGGATTGGTTCAAAGCGAAACCCAAACGGCAGGCGCCGCCGCCTCAGGAAGCGTTCGTCGGTTCGGTCGACCAGTTCGAGAGTTATCTCAAGCGGTCGGGAGCAAAGGAACGACTCACCACCGCGTTCGACAGGATCCAGACGCTGAAGCGTGGCGGCTTTCCGCTTTATCGCCCCGTCTTCACGGCCTACGAGCGGGCCATCGCCCGACTTCTCAAGGACGACACCAAGGATCTCGTCGCCGAATTTGCAGCAATCGCTGAAACACGGCGGAAGATATCGGAAACCCTCGAAAGATCCCGGGACTATCTGAATCACTTTGAGGCCACGAGGGCGCCCCGGCTCAGTGGGGAATTCGACGAGTACTTTCGAATTCGTGAAGCCTACGACCAACGCGTTTCGCCGAGAAAGAACGACCCGATCACCCGATATATGGATGCTCTGGAGGCCGAGTTCAGGTGAATCGAGATGATCCCGGATTGGCCTGTTGGATCCATGACCAACGGACGAACCGGGCAAGTGGCGCACATTGGGCGAGGAAAGGTTTCCCGGCATTCGCTTTTCGGCTAATCTAGCCTCTCGCTTTCCTCATGAACTCCCGCGTGACTTTGCTTCCCGTCCTTGCCGGTTGTCTGTTCTTCTCCGCAACCCTTGGTTCGGCGGCCAACTGGCCCCAGTGGCGCGGGCCGGACGGAACCAGTCTGGCTTTGCCGGGTAACTATCCGATCCGGTTCTCGTCTGCCGAGAGTGTGCTCTGGAAGGTGAAACTCCCGGGAGTTGGAAGCAGCACGCCCGCTGTCTGGGAGAATCGCATTTTTGTCACCTGCGGAATTGAGGGAGAAGACGGTGTTATCGCTTTCGACTGGAACGGAGCGGAGCTCTGGCGCGAGACCCTTGGGCCGGAACGTCCCGGAAAACACAAGAACGGAAGCGGTTCGAACCCTTCGCCGATCACCGACGGGAAGAACCTGATTGTGTATTACAAGAGCGGGACGGTCGCCTCGCTCTCGCACGAGGGAACGGTCAAATGGAAGATGAACCTGCAGGAGAAGTTCGGAGAGGACACACTCTGGTGGGACCTTGGCACCTCGCCGGTATTCGCGGGAGGAAACGTCGTTATCGCCGTGATGCAGGAAGGGGAGTCCTACGTCGTGGCTCTCGATCCCTCCGACGGCAAAGTGATCTGGAAAGTCGACCGCACCTTTCCCGTCAAGAAGGAGTCGGGCCAGGCTTACACGACGCCCTATCTTACCAGTATCGAGGGGCAGGAGACTCTCGTGATCTGGGGGGCGGATCACCTGACCGGACACGACCCGAAAAGCGGGAAGACCTTGTGGACCTGTGGGGGGTTCAACCCTCAGGACAAGGCGATGTGGAGGGTGATCGCTTCGCCGGGCTTTGTCGACGGCATCGCGGTGGTGCCATACGGACGCGCCAAGTACACGGCGGGCGTGAAACTGGGGGGATCCGGCGACATCACGACAACGGCGAGGATGTGGGAACGCAACGACTTGGGGGCCGATTGTCCGACTCCGGTAGGAAGCGACGGGAGGGTCTATCTGCTTTCGGACCGGGGCGAATTGCATTGCCTCGAGGCAAAATCAGGAAAGGATCTTTGGAAAGGCATGATCCCGCGCGCCTCGGCGAGCTTCTATTCTTCTCCCATCCTTGCCGGCAATCTGCTCTATGCCGCGCGTGAGGACGGAATGGTCGCCGTGGTCAGGGTCGGTAAAGACGGCATGGAGGTGCTCTCGCAGAATGAGATGGGGGAGCGCATCGCGGCTTCGCCCGTGCCGGTGAGTGACAAGTTGCTCATTCGTGGTGTCGACCATCTCTTCTGCCTTGGCACCCGATAAGGCCCATGGATAAAGCACGGAAATCTCTGGTCGGTCGATCCTGTCGGTGGGGGCTTGTGAGTGGCTTCCTTACCCTTCTCTCGGCCGCGATGTCCGGCCGTTCCGAGGAATTCAGGATCGAGCACCGCGAGGATCGGCTTGTCATCACCGACGGTCCGGAACCGGTCACCGAGTTCGTCTACAAGGACGAAAAAATCCTTCGTCCCTATTTTGCAAACGTTCACGTGCCCGGAGGTTTCGGCGTCACTCGCCCCCACCCGCCCGATCCTGCCACTGGCTCCGCGGATCACGCCGATATGCATCCAGGGATCTGGATGGGATTTGGGGATGTTTCCGGGCACGACTTCTGGAGGAACAAGGGTCGCATCGTCCACGAACGTTTCGTTCTCGAGCCGACAGCGTCGGCCGACCAGGTCTCCATCGTGACCGTTTCGACGATGCAGGGTGAGAATGGCGAGAAACTCGCCAAGGTTTTGAACGCGTTCCTTCTGGCCCGCCTCCCCGGAGGCTGGCGCCTGGACTGGAAAGCTCGCATCACGCCCCAGGTGGACGGCTTTTATTTCGGTGATCAGGAGGAAATGGGTCTGGGAGTGAGGGTGGCGACGCCTCTCACCGAAAGAAGCGGTGGTCTCATCACGAGCAGTGAACACCGCACCACCGCCGGCGAGACCTGGGGGCAGAGGGCCGCCTGGTGCGATTATTCCGGAATGATCGACGGGAGGAGAGTCGGAGTCCTGCTGGTGCCGGATCCTGTGAATCCTCATCCCTGCTGGTGGCACAACCGCGACTACGGGGTTTTTGTGGCCAATCCCTTCGGCCGACAGGCGATGAAGCAAGGGGAGGAGAGCCGGATCGAAGTGAAGAAGGGGCAGTCCTATCCGTTCAATCATTCGGTTTACCTCTATTCCATCGACCCGGAAGGGAAGCCGTCCTGGGATCGCTACCTGCGTTGAACCTTCGTCATGAAAAAACACCTGAATCTCCTGCTCCTTTCCTTCCTGATCCCGCTTGCCGGCCGAGCGCAGGTTCCTGACAAACCCATAGCGGAGCCGAAGGAGATGCTCTTCTCCGACGACTTCTCTGCAGTGAGCGAGGAATGGAAATCGGTGATTCCGTCCTTCGAGATCAAAGAGGGCGTCCTTCGCGTCTGGCAGACGCGCGACGATCACGGGGCGGTCTGTCGGGTCTACCGTCCGATGAAGAACGTCGTCGTCTCCTTCCGGTTCAAGCTCGACGGATCGACCGGATTCAACGCGGTATTTGACGACAAGAACTACAAGGGGTCACACGCGGGGCATATCTGCAGGGTCGCCTTCGCACCTAAGCAGATCCGTCTCGGTGACGACAAGGAGGGGGTGATGCGAAACGATATTTTCGAGATGCGGAAGGACGACAGCCGAAAGGCCGAGGCGGACAAGTTGCTGGAGGGGCGTGGTTCCGTCGCTAATTTCGAGATCTCGCCCGGCGATTGGCATGAGGTAGGGATCGAACTTTCCGGTGACCGGATGCGCGTTGCGATCGACGGCAGACCGGTGGCTTACCTTCAGTCATCGGGGCTTGCTCATGAGACGAAAGAGAGTTTCCACTTCACAGTGAATGGTCCTGGTGTGCTCTTCGACGATGTGAAGATCTCGAAAGTGGCTCCATGAGACTCCGTCTGGCCCCGGTTTTCTTTTTCCTGACGGTGTCTCCCGTCCTCGCCCCTCCGACGCCGTCGGTTGCCGATTATCCTTCGATTCAGGCCGCCCTCGAGGCGAATCCGAACGCCGTCATCTATCTTCCTCCCGGCGATCACCTGATCTCGGAAAAGATCCGGCTGCGAGGAGAGCGTTCCGGGATCGTTGGCCCGGGGCATGTCGTCCAGATGAATCCGGAGCAGCCGCATCTCGAAATCGAGGACGCGAATGGTGCGGAAGTGAGGGATCTCACGTTGGTCCGTCCCGAAGGGAAAACCGAAACCCGGCACGAAGCCGTCATCGCGATTCGTTGTCGCGACCTCGTGCTCGAGAATGTCCGGGTTCTCGACAACTGGTCTTCCGCGGGGACGATCAGCTTGCGGGACTGCCGCGGTGCCAGGATCAGCCACTGTCTCGTTCGGAATTACATGCGGATCGGGATTGACGATCGCACCGGAAGCGAGGACTGGGGTTACGCTTTCCGCTGCTCCGACGGTACCGCCATCAGTGTCGAGCGTTCTACGGGAACCCTGATCGAGACAAACCGACTGATCGAGGAAAGACTGGTGCCTACGCCGGAAGTGCGGGAGCGATTTGGCCTGGGCGACTTCGTAAAGAAAAACGCGATCAAGGGAAAGATCGTGAACGAAATCCTCTGGAAGGCCGATTATACCGATGCCTGGCAGCAGGGTTCGGCGATCGTCGTCAATTCGCCGAAAGAGACCGAACTCACCCGCGTGATCGGCAATCACATCGAGAATGCCGCCCAGGGCATCGATCTCCATTGCGACCGGGTTACCGTTGCCAACAATGTGGTCACCAACGCCTTTATCGGGATGAAGGCGATGCATGGATCGCGCAATGTGCTTATCACCGGCAACCAGTTCGTGCGCAACAGCCTCTGGGCGATCGGTCTCATGCCGGGAACCGGTTCGGATTCGGGGAATTCCGATGGGGGGTCGATTGTGGCGAACAACCTGATTTCCGAATTCGGGCACGGTGACGCCTCGTGGATCTGGGGAACCGAGCGTTCACCCTTCAAGTTCGACAACGGGCAGGAAGCGGACGACCCACCCCTGAGCGAGGTGCTCGTGCAGGGGAATGTGGTCGACTGTGTTGGCGAGCCTCGCTATCGCTATGCCGTGATCATCGCCGGAGGGCAAAACGCTCCGCTTGGGCTGCATTTCATCGGTAATCTCTTCCATCCGGGAACCGGAGGGGTCGCCAATACGGATCTGCCCGATTGAGCAGATTCGGAACCTGGGGCAGGAGAGAGCCGATCCGGCGTAAGAGGCAATTGCCGGAAGGAGGGAAGGCTCACTTGGTCGCCGCCTTCTTCTTTGCCGGGGCCTTTTTCGTGGCCGCCTTTTTAGCCGGGGCGGACTTGGCTCCTTTCGCATTTTCCCTCGGCGGGAAATCCCAGGCGAGCATGCGCTTCCCTTTCACGTTGCATACCAGGGCGGCGGAAAAGGGACGGCCCTTCTTGCTGATCCACTTGTCGATGACGTCGGTCTTGCCCTCGGTGAAATATTTCAAGGCTTGTTCCCTGGGAATCTCGTATTTGCACATCTCACGGGCGAGACGGGCCTTGCAACCGTCGCCGGAGACACGTCGGTCGCAGATGTAACTGCCGGGTGTCTCATAGATGTCGCCCTTCTCGCAAGCCGGACATTTGCAAAGCCGGTTCTCGGGCCGGATCGCCTCGGCCTCGGCTTCTTCCTCCGGACTCTTCTCGAAAACGAAGGCGGCCTTCAGTCCCGCCTTCTTGTCCTCCTGCAACTCGATGGCGGCGTCGAAAGGCATGCGGAAGCGGTTCACAAAGCCGGTGAGGGGACCGACGAGCTTCTGGGTGAGAAGAGTCTTCGCCTCGTCCTGGGAAAGGGGACGGCTCGCAATGACCTTGGGAAGGCTGAACTTGCAGTCGGGCTGCTTGCATTTGTAGCGTCCGTCGTCCTGTCCGAGAGAAGGAGCGCCGCAGACCGGGCAGGGAACGGGAAACTCGGGCCATTCCCGCTCGACGGCATGGCGGGCGTAGTTTTTCGCGGTCTCGACCACGTTGCTCGTGAGATCGCGGATCTCGCGCATGAAGACTACCCGGTCGAGCCTGCCATGTTCCATCTGCTTGAGCTTGTATTCCCATTCACCCGTCATTTCGGGCGAGGTGAGAATGCCGATCTCCATGTCGTGCAGTTGATCGATGAGGCGCATCCCCCGGGTCGTGACAAAGAGGTCACGACCCTCGCGGGTGACATATTTGTCGAGGATGAGTCCCTCGATGATCGCGGCGCGGGTGGCGGGAGTGCCGAGCCCCCGCTCGGACATGGCATCGCGGAGATCCTCGTCGTCGACCCGTTTGCCGGCGGTCTCCATCGCGGAGAGCAGGGTGCTTTCGTTGAAGCGGGCCGGAGGACGGGTCGCCTTCTCGAGGATGTCGAGCTGCTTGAGCCCCGCCTTCTCGCCGGGTTTGACCGGCACGATCTGGCGTTCGCCCTTCTTGTTTTCGTCCTCTTCGTCGTCGTTTTCCGAGGCGACCTGGGGCTGGTCGGCGGACTTGCCGTAGACCGCAAGCCAGCCGGGTACGACGAGGATCTTGCCTTCGCTCTTGAACTGATCCTCTCCGATAGTGGAAATGCGGGTGGTGCTTTCGAATTCGGCCTGTGGGTAGAAGGCGGCGATGAAACGCCGTGTCACCATGTCATAGAGCTTCTGCTCAGCCTCGTCGAGATGGGCGGGAATCTGGCCGGTGGGGATGATGGCGAAGTGGTCGCTCACCTTGGCACCGTTGAAGATGCGCTTGTTGTTCCCGTTTACCAGGCGGTCGCGAACGGCCTTGGCGGCATGAGCGGGGAGATCGGAGACCGTTCGCCCCGAAGCGGCCGAAAGTTTTTCCAGCGTTCCGATGGACGTGCCGACATAGTCGTCGGGGAGATAGCGCGAGTCGGTCCGCGGATAGGTGAGGGCTTTGTGTTTCTCGTAGAGCGCCTGCGCCAGTTGCAGGGTACGTCGGGCGGAAAAGCCGAAGCGCCCGTTCGCCTCGCGTTGCAGGCTGGTGAGATCGTAGAGTTGCGGGGCGATCTGTTTGACCGGTTTCTTCTTTTCCTCGACGGAGGCGGATTTTCCCTCGCAGCGACGCACGATGGACTCGGCAAAAGCCCGGTCCCAGATCCGCTCGGCCCGGGCATGGGGCAGATCCTCGCTTTTTTTGAAACCGGGATCGAACCAGCGACCCGGGTAAGTCCCCGCCTCTACGGCGAACTGCCCGACGACTTCGAAATAATCCTCGCTGACAAAATCCGCGATCTCCTGCTCGCGCTCTGCGAGAAGGGCAAGGGTGGGGGTCTGGACGCGGCCTACGGGAGTCTTGTTGAATCCGCCGAACTTGCTGTTGAAGGCGGTCATCGCCCGGGTCGAGTTGATCCCGACAAGCCAGTCCGACTCCGACCGGCAGTAAGCCGCGTCGGCAAGCGGCCGCATCTCCTCGTCGCTTCTCAGTTGGGCGAAAGCATCGCGGATGGAGCCGTCCGTCATCGACTGCATCCAGAGGCGGCGAACCGGCTTGTCGATTCCGCAGAACTGGACGATGTAGCGGAAGATGAGTTCCCCCTCGCGGCCGGCGTCGCAGGCGTTGATGAGTTCGGTCACGTCCTTGCGCTTCATCAGCTTCTTGAGGACGGCGAGCCGAGACTTGCCGCCTTTCTGTTCGCTGGGTTCCAGGGCAAATTCCTTTGGGAGCACCGGGAGACACTCGAAGTTCCAGGGCAGGTTCTTCCCTTCCGCGGTGGTCGGCAGGGCCTGCTGGACGAGGTGTCCGACCGCCGAAGAAATGATGTAGCGGTCGTTTTCGAAGAACTCGTCGTGCTTTTCGAAACGCCCGATGGCGGGATCCTTGCCAAGAACGCGGGCAAGGTCGTTGGCGACACTGGGCTTCTCGGCGATGATCAGGGACTTCGACATGGAGAAAGGCGAAAAGACTGGAAGCAGACGGAGTGCCCCGGTTTCGGGGAAAGGTCAACCCGCTTTCGAGAAGTATTTGCCCGGAAGCTGTCTCACGAGGCATTTCATTTCGAGCTGAAGCAGGGCGGCTCCGATACGTCCCGCCGCTACGCCGAGGGCTTCGGCGAGGGCGTCGATGGTGGCGTCCCCAAGCGCAAGTTCGCGGACCAATCGCTCCTCGAGTTCGCTCAAGTCGATCTGGCGCTGGGGCGTGGGCGGGGAAGGGGAAACGTCATCTTGTGTCGGGGAATCGAACTGGAGCGGCAGGGTGTTGATGCCCGATCCCAGTTCCTCGATGACGTCCTCGGCCGAGCAGACAAGAGAGGCGCCTTGCTGAATGAGGCGATGGCAACCTTCGGAAGAGGGGCGATCGATGGGCCCGGGGATGGCGAAAACGGAACGCCCCTGCTCAAGGGCCTGGTTTGCGGTGATGAGGGCGCCGCTGCGGGCGGGGGCTTCGACCACGAGGAGGCCGCTGGAAAGGCCGGCGACAATGCGGTTTCGAAGGGGAAACGACTGCTTGTCGGGCACATAAAGGACGGGATACTCCGAAAGGACCGCGCCCTGTTCGGCGATGCGGTCGGCGAGGGCCTGGTTTTCAGGCGGATAGAGATGACCGATACCCGATCCGAGAACGGCGATGGTACGACCTCCGGCCGCGAGCGCCGCTTCGTGGGCCGCGGTGTCGATACCTCGTGCCAGGCCGCTCACGATCGTGAATCCGGCGCGGGCGAGCTGGAAGCTGAACTTTCTTGCCTGCTCGCGTCCGTAATGGGTCATCCTCCGGGAGCCAACTACGGCGACCGAGGCGGCGTCGGCGGGAGTGAGAGCGCCTCTCATATAAAGGAGAAAGGGTGGATCATGAATCCGGTGAAGGGCGACGGGATAGAGGGGATCGTCTTGGCTCAGAAGGGTGATTCCATGATCCGCGATACGCCTCAATTCCTCTCCGAGGTCGACACGGTTTTCCCAGTCGGCGATCTGGGTGGCCATTTCCTCGCCAATCCCTGGAACCGAGAGAAGTTCCGGGACGCCGGCGGCGAGGATGCTCTCCGGCTTGTCAAAACGCTCGAGAAGGCGCCTCACCCGGATCGGCCCGATGTTCGGGAGAAGGTTGAGAGCGAGGTAGGCCTCGGTGGCGGAGATCATGGGTTTATTTAACCTTGCTCAGGTGAACAGTCAAGTCTGCGGGGATCCTGGGAAGAGGAGGGATGGCGAAATCCGGATCAAAATCCGCTCGCGATCCCAGCGACCCCGCCTAAGCTGACCCTTCCGTTTCGAAACATGGGAGAATCCTGGACCCTTGAATCTGCCGCCCGGGAGCGAGCTCCCGGCCTGCATCCCTTCGCCGGGGCGCGTCTCCGTGTCTTTCTGCGACACGCCCTGCTCACTCCGGGACTCGATCCCAGGACCCGCTACCAGCGTTTCATCGCGACGGTGGCGCAGGCAGTCCGCTTCCCCTTTGCAACCCTCGAGGGGTTTCGGCACAACGAGGCGATTCGCCGGCACCGGTTGACCGATCCACCGATTTTTCTCATCGGACACTGGCGCAGCGGCACGACTCACCTGCACAACCTGATGAGTCGCGATCCGCAGTTCGGTTACCTGAAGTTTTCGGAAACCGCCATGCCTCTCGACATGCTGGGACCCCTTCTGCCTTTCGCCCGCAGGCGCATCGAAAAGGCGCTTCCCGAGACCCGTGGGTTTGACAAGGTGAAGCTGGCACTGGACGAACCGCAGGAGGAGGAGATGGCTCTCGGCAATCTGCAGCCGCACGGCTACTACGGAGTCTACCATTTTCCCCGGGACATGGCGGGGCAGCGCGACCGGTCGATGTTCTTCGAGGGATTGAGGAAGCCGGAAGTAAAGCGCTTCCGTCGGCAGTACGAGTTTCTCGTGCGCAAGACTGCCTATGTGAAAACCGGGCAGCGCCTTCTTTTCAAGAATCCGCCTTCGACGACACGGATGCGGATGATTCTCGAGCTGTTTCCCGACGCCAGGTTCGTCCATATCGTTCGCAACCCGTGGCCGGTTTTCAGTTCCACCTGTGGAAAGTTCCCGCGCCTCTTCAGCGCCTTCTCCTGGCAGGAATTCCAGGACGTGGACATTCCCGGTTTTGTTCTCGAGACCTACGAAAAGGTGATGCGCCGTTACCTCGAGGATCGGGATTCCCTCGCCTTGCCCTCATCCCAACTGGCGGAGACGAGCTACGAGAAGCTCATCGCCGACCCGGTTGGCGAGGTCGGGCGTCTCTACGACCAACTGGGACTCACCGGCAAGGACCTGGGTCTCGAGGCCATCGCGTCCTATGCCGGGAGTTTGCAGGACTATCGTCCCAACGTCCATCGTGTCGATCCCGCGCATGCCTCCGTGATACGCGAGCGATGGGCTTTCGCCTTCCGGGAATGGGGTTACGATCCCGAGCCTCCTCGTGAGATCGAGATCGCGAAGGACTGAGCAGGTCCTTGATCGAACATGCGAATGAAGAACCTCTTTCTCATAGCCGGAGAAATCAGTGGCGATACCCACGGAGCCGCTCTCATGCAGTCGCTCTCGTCTTCGGGAGATTGGCGCTTTTCCGGCCTCGGCGGACCGGAAATGAAGCGCCTGGCGCCCGAGGTGGAGGACTGGCTTGCCGATGCCGCGGTCCTGGGGCTCTGGGAGGTGCTGAAAAAGTATTCCTACTTCCGTCGCGAGATGGATGAAACGGCCGATGCCATCCTTTCGAGAAAACCGGACGGGGTGGTCTTCATCGATTATCCCGGTTTCAACCTGCGCCTCGCAAAGCGGCTCCGCCACGGCGGATTCCGGGGAAAGTTGATCTATTACATCAGTCCGCAGGTGTGGGCATGGAAGAAGGGCCGCATCCGGGTGATGGCGGAACTCCTCGACCTGATGATCTGCATCTTTCCCTTCGAAAAGGAACTCTACGAATCCTCGGGGCTGCGCACCCTCTTTTCTGGACACCCTCTCGTCGACTCCCTCGCCCCGGTGAAGGCGAGAGGAATCGTGAGGGAAGAGGGCCTTGTTGCTCTCCTGCCCGGGTCGAGGGAACGAGAGATTTCTGCGCTCTTTCCGGTGATGCTGGAGGCAGCGAAACTCCTGAGGACGAGATTTCCGGATCTTCGTTTCGCCACCACTGGGGCGACTCCGGTCCTGACGGAACGACTTCGTGCCATGATACGGGAGGCGGGACTGGAAAACGCTTTTGAGGTGGGAGTGAGTTCCAGCCACGAGATCATGTGCCGGGCCACCGCTGGAGTGGTCGCCTCCGGCACGGCGACGCTCGAAGCGGCCTGCCTCGGGCTGCCCTATGTGCTCACCTACAAGGTCGCGTGGCTCACGGCGCTGGTGGCGAGGAGGGTCATGTCGGTGCGTTTTCTCGGTATCGTCAATGTGATGGCGGATCGGGAGGTGGTGAAGGAATTGCTGCAGGAACGGGCCGACGGAGCCCTGATTGCGGATGAAGTGGGGCACCTCATTGAAGATTCCGAGGCAAGGCGTCGGCTTCAGGATGAACTTCTCGCCGTCGTCGAAAAACTCGGGGGCGGGGGATCCCACGAACGGGCCGCTTTGGCGGTGGCAGCCGCGTGGGTGGAGCCGTCGTAGTCTTTGGAGATGAAGGAAGGTGCACTGATCCGAACGCTTCTCGTGGCTTTGCCCGCGGGTCTCCTCGCACTCGGCGTGGGCGCAATGGTGATGACCCACGTCAAGAGCGAGAGTGATCCTGTCGATCCGAACGAAGCGGTTCGCCTCGAAGCAGCCGCCTTGAAGCGTCGGGAGGTCAATCCGGCCGATCTCGCTCGAGATCTCGCGACCCTCTCCGATCGGATCGGAGATCGGCATTCGAAAAAGGGTGCAGGCTTGGAAGGTGCCGCCTTCTGGCTTGAATCGACTCTCGGGGGCGGAAACATCGGTTATGTCGTGGAGCGGCAGGAGTTCGAAGCCGAAGGCAAGGAATTCCGCAATCTCATCGCGGAACTTCCCGGGAAAGAACGGCGTCGTGAGATCATTCTCGTGGGGGTCGCCTACGACACTTCATCTGCTGCCGCCGATGTTTCGGGCAATGATGGGGCGGTGGTCGCGCTCCTCTCGCTTGCCCGTGCTTTAACCGGGGAAGCCCAGGAGAGATCGGTGCGTTTTGCCGCCTTTTCCCACAGTGCCGACCCCACCATACCTGTGAAAGAGAGGGGAGCGGCACGATATGCCCACCAATGCCGCGCACGGGGGGAGAACGTTGTGGCTACCCTCTTTCTGGATTTCCTGGGGGAGGGCAAAGCAACGACACCAACCCGGTTTATTGGAAACGAGGAATCCTTCTATCTCGTCGATTCCGCCAAAGGCGCCTTCCACCATCAAACGGGGCAGGAAGCTCTGGGTCAGGTGGTTCCTCCCGGGGACTCAGCCCCCGGTGCTCCCTCCTTCATTGCTTTTCAGGAGGCCGGTATCCCGGCGGTGTCGGTGCGAGTGGAGAACGAGACGTCGGTCCCGGACACAATCCGCACCCGGGAGGAAGCCCTCGCCGAAACGGTGCGAGGACTCGAGGCGATCGTGAGGGCCTGGGCGAACCCTTAGGATCACGCAAACAATTTCTCCACCATCTCCGCCTTCACCAGCTCGCGGGGCTGGTTGAGGTGATTGTAGACGATCGATTGCGGGTCGATCCCCATGGTGTGATAGATCGTCGCGAGAATCTCGGTGGGGTGAACCGGGTCCTCCGCGGGAGCTGACCCGGTCTTGTCCGACTTCCCGTGAACGTGGCCGCGCTTGATTCCGGCGCCGCCGACGATGCTGGTGTAACAGTAAGGCCAGTGGTCGCGGCCGTCGGCGCTGTTGCTGTTTCCGCTCGTGGAGACACCCATTTCGGGGCTGCGGCCGAATTCGCCGATGGCCACCACCAGAGTCTCGGAAAGGAGACCTCGCTGGTCGAGATCCTCGAAGAGGGCGGAGAGGCCCTGGTCGAGCATGGGGGCCGACTGGTCCTTCATCCGCTTCGGAAGTCCGACGTGGTGGTCCCAGCTGTGGTTGTCGCTGTTCGCCACCTTGGGCCAGATTACCTCGACGACCTTGGTGCCGGCTTCGACGAGACGACGGGCGAGGAGACAGCTCTGTCCAAAGGTGTTGCGGCCGTATCGCTCGCGCAGCTTGTCTTCCTCGGAATCGAGGTTGAAGGCCTCGCGGGCGCGCCCCGAGACGATGAGGTTGAGTGCCTTGTCGTAATATTCGTCGAGGTTGTAGCCCTCGACCGCCTTCTCGATGACGGGCATCTGCGCGGTGAGCGCATCGCGCAGTTTGGCACGGCGCTGGAGACGGAGAGAGAAGACGTCGGGACGAAGCTGCAGGTCGTCGACCCGGATCTTCGTCATCTTGTTCATGTCCATGTCGTCCCCATCGGGGAAGAGGTAGTAGGGATCGTAAGCTTTGCCGAGGAAACCCGCGGTGCCACCCTTGTTGATGACGTTCGACTCCTGGAGAGGGCGAGGCATCACGACGAAGGGGAGCATGGGCTCGTCGGTCGGCTTCATCCGGATGATGTTGGATCCGAAATTGGGGAAGTCCTTGGGCGAGGGTGGCTCCAACTGACCGGAGGGACTCACCTTGTCGGTGGTGTAGCCCGTCATGATCTGGTAGATCGCCGCGGTGTGATTGAAGAGCCCGTTGGGCGTGTAGCTCATCGACCGCACCGTGGTGAACTTGTCCGCGGCCTTGGCGAGGTTGGGGAGCAGTTCGGTGTACTGGAGCCCGTCGACGGCGGTGTTGATCGGCTTGAAGATGGACTTCACGTTGGAGGGGGCATCCGGCTTGGGATCGAAGAGGTCGATGTGACTCGGACCACCCTGCAGGTAGATCATGATCACCGATTTGGCCTTGCCCCACCCGGGACGGCCGGCGAGACCGGAGGCGGCACTGGCCTTCTGCACGGCGAGGATGTTGTTCAGCGTCATCCCCAGCATGCCCGCACCGCCGATGCGAAGGAAGTCGCGGCGTCCGGGTTTGAGGTGGGAATCACAGAGGTCCTTGGCGATTTCTCCGGGGAGTCTGATCATGGCGGTGGCGGTTTAGCTAACGGCGGCTTTGGCTTTTTAGCTGGATTGATAAGATTGCGGTAACGGACGAGGAAAGCGAAATGGCTGAATAGCCAACATCACCGATTAAACAAAAACGACGAGCTGTTGACAAGCGCCCAAGCGAGATCCTGGGCGGTGGTGAGGCGGCGGTTAGCGGCTTGCTGGGTGGAATAATCCATGTTCTGGCGGAGCTCGAGGAGCTTGGGATCCTCCTTGATGGGGAGTTCGGCGGTTTTTACGGCAGCTTCGAGGGCGACGAGCCTGGCGTCGGCAGGCAGGGGTTTTTTCTCGTTGTAGAGCTTGTAGGCGAGAACCTGGCGGTCCTTGCTCCGGCTCTGGAAGAAGGCGGCGAGAGCGGCTTTTTGCTCGGCACTACGCTGGCTGGGCTCAGTCTGGAGCATCGCAGCCACGCTTGCGGGGAGACCGGCTTCGAGCGGGTTCGCCGAATTGGTGGCCCACACCTTGAACTTGCCGAGCGGGTATTCGCCGCCGCCGTACTGGCACTGGACGGTGAGGGTCAGGGTGCCTCCTTTCGCATCGATCGCGAGGGGATTCTCGAACTGATACCTGGCCCAGTTCGGCTGGCGTTCGTTGCCCCCGACAGCCCAGCCTTTCACGTCGCGGGACGCCTGGCCGTTGATCGAGTTCTTCACGTCGAAGTCCTTCTGGATGAAGTCGGTCTTCGCGTCCTTGAACTTCAGCGCCATCGGCTTTTTCGCGTCGCCCCCCGCGGGCACGTAGGCCACGGAGAAATCGCTGACGACGAAGTTGCCGTTTGCGTTGAGGCCGGGGCCGAAGCCGGGAAGCCGCTCATCGGGCAGCGCCTCGAGTTGGAGGCCGGTGAGCGTCGTGGCATTCTTGACGGGAATGGTCACCGTGTAGGTGACGTTTTTCGTCGCTCCGCTTGCGAGAAGCGATCCATCGGGTTCAACGGCGATCTTGATCCCGCTCTGTGGATTGGCCGAGGCGGAAGCGGGAGAAAGCGGGGTCCACCGGGTCCAGAAGGAGGCGAGGGTCAGGCTTTTCTCCCATTCGGTGAGCTTGGCGGGCACGGTCGCGTCGAAATCTCCGAGAGCCTTGGTCGAGGCGGCGATTCGCGCCTTCTGCGCGGCTTCGGCTTC
>JAGRPC010000271.1:19461-21168 GCA_020439925.1 Verrucomicrobiia bacterium
CTTGGCGGTCAGGACCTGATGGTCGGCGTCGATATCCTTCATCACCGCGAGGGCGGCGTCGATCTCGGCCCCGGTCGGTGCGCGAGAGAGGATGCGGTAATAGATCTCCTCGACAAGCTTGCGATCGTCGGACTGCGTCGCGACGAGGCGGGCAAGGGCGTTGTCCTTCGAGCCGATTGCATCGGCAATGGCGGGACCCGAGAGGAAGGCCATGATCGCGCTCATCTGGAGCTCGGAGGAACGTTCGCATTCGCAGGCGCTCTCCCTGACGGGACGGCCCAGGTTGGCAAGGAACCCGCTCTTGAGATCCAGCTTGGCGTCCGGGAGCTGGCTCGCGCGGACGCCGCGTCCGGCACCCGGGATGTCGGGAATTGCGCCGGTCACGAAGTGGACCGCGTCGTAAAGCACCTCGGCGGGAAGACGGCGCGCTTTCGCACGGGAAAAGTTGATCTCGTCGTCGGCGTTCCAGTCGTTCGAGGCGATGGAGAGTTGGTAGGTGCGGGACTTGCAGATCTCGGCGGTGAGGGCACGCACGTTGAAGCCGGACTTCACGAACTCGGCCGTCAGGTAATCGAGGAGCTGCGGGTTCGTGGGGGGATTGCCGGCGCGGATGTCGTCGAGGGGTTCGATGATGCCCGTTCCGAGAAGATACCCCCAGACGCGGTTGGCGTAGCTGGCGGCGAAATAGGGGTTTTCCGGAGAGATGACCCAGGCGGCGAACTGTTCCCGCCGTGTGGGTTTGTCGGGTTGGGTGAAAGCCACCTTGGCAAGAGGCGTCTGGTAGGGGAACTCGGGAGCGGTGACCTGGCCGGTGCGGTTGTGTTTGACTTCACCCTCGGTCTTGTCGGCGACCACCTCGTAAAGGGGCTTGGCGCCTTCGACGGCGGTTCCCCCCAGGTTCTGGCTGGGAGCATTCTTGGTATCCCGGGCCAGCCCGACCTGGGCGAAATAGGCGGCGGTCTCGTAATACTGGTCTTGGGTCCAGCGCTCGAAGGGGTGATCGTGGCACTTGTTGCAGTTGAAGCGGGTCGCGAGGAAAAGGTGAGTCGTGTTTTCGACGATCTCGGCGGGTTCGCGGAGGATCTTGAAGTAGCTCGCGGCGGGGTTCTCCTTGTTCGATCCCGAGGCGGTGATGATCTCGTAGGCGAACTTGTCGTAGGGCGTGTTGGCTTCGATCTCCTTGCGGATCCAGTCACGGAAAAGCTTGGCTCCCTCGTCGCCGAGGAACTTGGAATTCACCTGGAGCATGTCGCTCCACTTGTTCGTCCAGTGATCGGTGTATTCGGGAGTCTTGAGAAGCTCGTCAACAAGAGCATCGCGTTTCACGCGGGTAGGCCTGTCGTCGGCGAGGAAGGATTTGACCCTCTCCGTTGTCGGAGGCAACCCGGTCAGGTCGAGGTGGATGCGCCGGACGAACTCCTCGTCGGTGCAGAGGACGCTGGGCTGGAGCTTCATGCGCTCCCACTTGGCGGCGACGAGCTTGTCGATCTCACCCCAGGTTTCCGGGGCTTTCCAGGTGAAGCCTTCGCGATCTCCCATCACGGTCAGGGTGGTCGCGGCATAGGCACCTTCATAGCGGGCGAGAATGGGTGCTTCCCCGCGTCGCACGGTGTGGAGGAGTCCGAAATCGTCGTGTTCGGCGACTTCGGTATTCCCTGACTCGATGAAGGATTCGAGCGTGACATCGCGGGTTTTGCCATCGGCATA
>JAGRPC010000022.1 GCA_020439925.1 Verrucomicrobiia bacterium
GCGGCCACCGCCGCACCTACATCGGAGCGATGCCCGGGCGGCTCATCCAGGAGATCCGTCGCGCGGGCACCCGCAATCCGGTGATCATGCTCGACGAGGTCGACAAGATCGGGGCCGACTTCCGGGGCGACCCGGCCAGTGCCCTCCTCGAAGTGCTCGACCCACGCCAGAACGACAGCTTCGTCGACCGTTATCTCGACGTCCCCTTCGACCTCAGCCAGATTATCTTTATCGCCACGGCAAACACGATCCACCCCGTTCCCGCCCCCCTGCGCGACCGCATGGAGGTGATCGACATCCCCGGTTACACAACGGAGGAAAAACTCCAGATCGGAAAACGTTACCTTGTGAAGCGACAGTTGAAAGAGAACGGGCTCAAGGCGAGCCAGGCTCGCTGGAACCTCGAGTCGCTCCGCAAGATCGTCGAGGACTACACCCGTGAGGCGGGAGTGCGCAACCTGGAACGCGAGATCGGCAGTGTCTGTCGTGCCGTTGCCGCCCGTGTCGCCGTCGACAATTCCGTGAAGGTGGAAATCACCCCCGACTACGTCGAGGAAGTCCTCGGGCCACCCCGGTACGTCCGGGAGTCGAAGATGTTCGCAAGCAGTCCCGGAGTCGTGAACGGCCTTGCCTATACCCCCGTCGGAGGCGAAGTCCTCAACGTCGAGGCGATCCGCTTTCCCGGGAAGGGTTACATCAAGCTCACCGGCCAGATTGGCGAGGTGATGAAGGAGTCGATGGAGGCGGCCTGGAGCCTCGTCCGTGAACGCGCCGCCAAGCTCGGGATCGATCCCGAGGACTTTGGAAAATTCGATGTCCACGTGCATGTCCCAGCCGGCGCCGTGCCAAAGGACGGGCCTTCCGCCGGATGCGCCATGTTCACCGCCCTCGCCTCCCTCTTCATGGACCGCCGCGTGAACAAGGAGATCGCCATGACCGGCGAAATCAACCTTCGCGGTGTCGTCCTTCCCATCGGTGGCCTCAAGGAGAAAGCCCTCGGCGCCCTTCAGGCCGGCATCCGCACCATTCTTGTTCCTCGGCTCAACCTCAAGGATGTTCCCGACATTCCGGAGGCAGCTCGCAAGAAGCTGAAGATCCAACCGATGGATTCGGTCGACGACGTCCTCGAGGCGGCCCTGCTGCGAAAATGAGGGGACGTGGCTCCGGCCGCGAACCCGTTGAAGTGAGTTTTCCTTACTTCGCTTGCTCCGCGTCGTACTTCGAGAGCCACTCCTTGCGGGCGGCGAGATTGTCCTGAAGTTGCTTCAACTCTCCTCGCGCCCGGTTCAATTCGTCATACTTCCGGAAGAGGGAAAAAAAGTCTTCGCGCAGATCCTCCCGCTCGCTCCTCACGAGTTGATCGACATCGTGAGCCTTCCCCTGATCGACAGCGAAGGCGGTCGTCGCATCACCCGAAGAGAACTCCTCCAACTGACGGTTGCGCTCCTCCAGCAGGACCGCATTCTGGCCGATCTCCGTCTCGTAGTAGGCGCGTTCGGTCTCGCTCGTGTTGGGAGATTTGATCTTCTCCGAGAGATAGGCGTTGCGCTTCTGGAGATTCTCGATGCTGTCGCGAAGCCCCTTGCTGACGCCTTCTCGTGCATCCTCGGTGTGGCGCTCATCCCGCCGATTCTGCTTCCAGGCCTCGCTGATCTCGACATTCTCGTTGCTCCATCCAAACCAGGAACTCGTCGAGGTCACCTCGTACTTTTCGAGTTCCTGCGGATCCGGAAATGATTTCGCCAACTCCATGATCTGCTGGACACGCTTTTCGATCCGGCCATCGAAAATGGCGAGGTCCTTCTCGAGAGTCTCCCTGGGCAGGGCGGACTTCCCGGTTCGCAACTGCTCGCGAAGCAGGTCGCGGTGCTTTTTGTAATAGTCGATGGTACGCTTCAGCCCCACGATGACGTCGGCCTTGGTGTTGGCGATTTTCACCTTGGACGTCTCGGAGTCCTTCATGCCTCCGAGCATCAGGACGATCTCGTTCACCCCGTCCTCAATCCGGTCGTCAAGCGCGCGGATGTCGGTCACGATTTCTCCCATTCGCTTTTCTCGACCGGCGATGTGACTCTCGAGGTTGGAAACGGATTCGCGCCTCGAGGCAAGCTCCGCGGGGGAAAGAACGGACGATTTCTCCTGGGCCGGGAGGACGGCTGGAAGCGCGACGATTCCGTAAACAACGAGCGTGGAAAGAAGAGATCTCATCTTTTGAAAGGATTTCACGGATCGACCGAGAGAAGCAAGGCAAATCGGAACGGCCCTCGCAGCGGGAGGCACCGATGAACCGCTACTTTCCTCCGAGAAGTTCGGCTTTCACTGCGGCCAGGTCCTTGCGGTGTGCTTCGCTGACCTCTGGATAGGAAAGCTTGAGAGAGTCGAGCGCCTCGATAACGGCGGCAGCAACGACGACCCGGGTGAACCATTTGTTGTCGGCGGGAACGACATACCACGGGCAGTCCTCCGTCGAGGTCTCGCGGATCATCTCCTCGTAGGCCTTCATGTAGTCCTTCCAGTAACCTCGCTCGTGGGCGTCGGCCGCGGAGAATTTCCAGTTCTTGTCCGGATTGTCGATGCGTTCGAGAAACCGCTTCTTCTGCTCGTTTTTCGAGACGTGGAGAAAGAATTTCCTGACAATTGTACCATTCCGGCTGATGTATTGCTCGAAGTTGCGGATGTCCTCAAAACGTTCCTTCCAGATATTCTTTCCGATGCACGCCTCGGGAAGTTTCTGCTTCGCAAGGATCTCGGGGTGAACCCGGACGACGAGGGTCTCCTCGTAGTAGCTGCGGTTGAAGATACCGATGCGGCCTCGCTCGGGAAGACGTTTCGCGCAACGCCAGAGATAGTCGTGATCGAGTTCCTCGGAAGTGGGCGCCTTGAAGGAATAGACCTCGCAACCCTGGGGATTGACACCCGAAAGGACGTGTTTGATGGCCCCGTCCTTGCCCGCCGCATCCATGGCCTGGAAAATCAGCAGAATCGACCATCGGTCCTGCGCGTATAGGATATCCTGCAGCTCGGAAAGCAGTTTCACGCCCATGGCGAGAGCTTCCTTCGCCCGGGGCTTGTCCTCGGCATCCAACTCCCCGGTGTCGGCGGGATCAAACTCGCGAAGCCGGAAATCCTTTCCCCTGGTGACGGCGTAAGGGGCGGCGATTCGGCGGGCGGTGCGGATGAGTTGCTTCGAATTCATGGGACGTTCTGGGGAGCTGCCCCTTCCCCTCACTGAATAGCGGAATCGCACACGTCTAGCGATAAAAAAGGTGACCGAAGAGCGTTGACCATCCCCTTGTTTTCCGGCATTGAGAAAAAGAGGTCATTGTCAAGAATGGCCACGTCGACCCGGGGTTGACGATCCAGACAGAAACCTCTCGCCGAGATCGTCGCAAGGCTTTGACTTTGCGCCAAAAGAATTCAACTCTCCCCCATGGACGGACTCTCCATCTTCGCCCTGATCCTCCTCATCGTCGTCTTCCTGACGATCGCCTACGGCATGATCATCATCCACGATATTCCCTATCATTTCGCCCAGAAGCGGAATCATCCGCATCAGGATGCGATTCACGTGGCGGGCTGGGTGAGCCTTTTCACCCTCCACGCGATCTGGCCGTTTCTCTGGATCTGGGCGGCCCTCTACCGGCCGGACCGCGGTTATGGATTCTCATCCTCCTCCAACCGGGAGTCCGATCTGTCGGCAAGGCTGGAAGCTCTCGAGGCCCGCCTCGCCAGTTTGGAGAATCCGGCACTTCCCGAAGACCTCCCCACCGAGCCCGCCGCCTCCGACGCGGAAACCGCCTGAGATCAAGCCATGGATTTTCTCCTCATCCTCACCTACGCAGCCATCTGCATTGGGATTTTCAAACTCTTCCGGATCCCGGTGAATGCCATCTCACTGCTCACCGCCACGCTCGGCGGAGTCTTTCTCATCGGGTTCCTTCTTCTCGGGATGAACTACAACCATCCCTTCTCCAGCAACGGGCGCTTCTATTACTACACGACTCCGATCGTGCCGGCCGTGAGCGGAATCGTCGTGGAGGCCCCAGTTCACGAGGCGTCGAAGGTAAAGGCGGGAGACGTCCTTTTCCGAATTGATCCGACCCGCTATCAGGCAGCGGTGGATCAGAAGAAGGCGGCTCTCGCGGAGGCCGAACAGAGCGTAAAGCAGCTCACGGCAGCCCGCGAATCGGCCGAGGCACGCCTTTCCCAGGCAAAGGCGGACGCCGACCGCACCCGCCAGGCTTATGAGCGGGTCGAAAAGATGGGGCCCGGAAGCGCGGGCGGAGGTGCCGTATCTCAACAGGAGATCGATACGAAACGCGGCCTCTACCTCGCCGCCGAGGCGAGTGCCTCCGCCGCCGAGGCCGAGACGGTCAGGGCCAGACTGGCGGAAACCTCCCAGATCGACGGGATCAATACGACCGTGGCGAGGCTTCAAGCCGAGTTGGAGGGTGCCCAGTATGATCTCGACCAGACCATTGTCAGGGCCCCTTCGAACGGCACGGTGGAGCAGACCTTCCTCCGTGAGGGCATGATGGCCACGGCGATGCCATTGCGCCCGGTGATGGTCTTTCGCCACGACGAGGAGCCTGTTTTCGGCGCCGCATTTCTGCAAAACAGCGCCCAGCGCCTCATTCCGGGATCTCACGCGGAGATCGCTTTCCCAGCAGTGCCTGGGCGGATTTTCCAGGCTAAGGTCTTGCGTGTGCAGGAAGCGATCGCCCAAGGACAACTTCAGCCCAGCGGCTCGCTTGTCGATCCCGAAACAATCAAGGGTCCGGGCCGGGTGATCGTGGCCCTTCAGATCGAGGATCCCGATCTTGCCAGCTACCGGATCGTCCCGGGCACGTCCGGCGTCGTCGCCGTCTACACGGAACACTTTCACCACCTTGCGGTGATGCGGAAGGTGCTCATCCGGATGAATTCGTGGATGAACTACCTCTTCAGCGACGGCCACTGAGCCGAAGACCGCACCGGGGATGATTTTCCGGCGAATCCCCACAGCCATGGCGCGAAGTGGCGTGCTCTTCTGGAAGCTTTTGCTTGGCAAAGACTGCAGTCTCTGCTCACTTGGCCCCTCACACGAAACATGAACCTACGGTCCGCTTCCACCCTCGCCGGGGGCATGATCCTGGTCGCAGCCGGGCTTTCGTCCTGCAAGACCCTCGTCGGCCCCGACTATGTCGGTCCGCAGAGCCGTATTCCCGACGCCTGGTCCCGTAGCGCCCTTCATGACGTTCAGGGTAGCGCTTCCCTCACGGGGTGGTGGAAGGGCTTCCACGATCCGGCCCTGAACACCCTCATCGAACGTGCCCGGGAAGCGAATCCGAACCTGAAGGTCGCCCTCGCCGGCATTTCCGAGGCCAGGGCACTTCGCGGCGTCGCCCGCAGCCAGGGTCTCCCCCAGGCAAATGCCAACGCCACCTACTCCCGCAACCGCAACAGCGAGAACCTCGGAGCGCCGGTGCGCAACAATCCGACCAGCCTCTATGCAACCGGCTTTGACGCCGGCTGGGAGATCGACCTCTTCGGAGGAATCAAGCGATCCGTCGAGTCCGCCGAGGCCAACATCGGAGCTCGCGAGGAGAACTATCGGGACGCCCTCGTTACTCTTTTTGCCGAAGTCGCCGTGAACTACGTGGACTATCGGACGCTGGAGGAACGCATTGCCGTGGCCAACCGGAACATTTCGGCACAAACGGATTCGGTCAAACTGACAAGGGGCCGCCTCGAAGCCGGCCTCGTGCCGAAGATCGATGTCACCCAGGCGGAGACCAACCTGGCGCTATCCGAAGCCTCCGTCCCCCTTCTCAGGGCCCAACTCGACGCCACCCGGCATCGCCTTGCCACCCTCACGGGCGGATTCCCCGCATCGGTGACCGGTATCCTCGCCAGTTCGCGCAGCATTCCCTCTCCCGCAGCCGGCTACGCGGCCGGATTGCCCGCCAATCTACTGCGCGCCCGGCCCGACATCCGGCGCGCCGAACGCGAACTGGCAGCCCAGGTCGCCCGCATCGGGGTGGCGGAGGCCGACCTCTACCCTCGCCTGACTCTCTTCGGCGAGTTCCAGCTTCAGTCGCTGACCAGCGCCGATCTCTTCGACAGTCCGAGCCGCGCCTACAGTTTCGGACCTTCCTTCCGCTGGGCCATCTTCAGCGCCGGGAGAATCCGCAACGAGATCGCCGCCGAGGAAAGTCGCGCCCTCGGAGCCCTTGCCAGTTACGAGGCAACCGTGCTTGCCGCGGTCGAAGAGGTGGAGACCAGCATGTCCGCCATCCTCAACGAACGTGACCGCCTCTCGGACCTGAGCCGCGCCGTGAACTCTTCGCGCGAAACCGTCTCCCTGATCAAGGACAACTACGAGAACGGGCTCGTGAGCTTCCAGAACGTGCTCGATGCCGAGCGAACCAAGTTCGACACCGAGGACGAGGAGACCTTCAGCCGCGGCCAGTTGGTCCGCTACTACATCAGTCTCTACAAAGCACTCGGTGGCGGCACCGAATGCGAATACATCCCCGGAAGCGAACTAGCGGAAACGTCCGGCCCCTGGCTGAAACGGAAGGCCCTCAAGGACGAGGAATCCGCAGTTGCGAAGCCCGAAGCCGCCGCCGCAAAGGTTCGTTGAGGTGCGACAATCCGAAGACCTGGTTCCGGATTTTCGAGCGGGATTCTTTTCACCCAATCGCCACCAGGCGGTAACCAAACGGTAACAGGCAAGCCGCATCATGGCCACGTGATGACCCGGCGGCCGGATGAGGTTTCCGGATTCGACCGGGTCCCACCAAAGGAAACCCACACCGAATCCGACGCCATGAACTATCGCTTCCCGAACCCGTTTCGTTCCCCACGTTCCTCCACGAGCGCCTTCACCCTCATCGAACTGCTCACCGTCACCGCCATCATCGCGGTGCTCTCGGCGGCGATCTTCCCGGGGGTCCGCGCCTCGATGCGCAATGCCCAGATGAATGCCGCGATGCAGAATGCCCGCCAGATCGCCAACGGGCTGCTGAACTACGCGAACGACTACGAAGGACTTTTTCCCGGTTCCTTCGATCCGGAAACCGACGAGGAGTATTCCACCTCGAACGAAGCGTTCCGCCTCCTCATTCCCGAGTATATCGACACCGAACGGGTTTTTGCCGTTGCCGGCAGCGCCTGGGGTCCGCTCGCCGATGGTCGCATCGAAGAGGAGAGCGAGCGGCTCGAGCCGGGTGAAAACCACTGGGCCTACATCGCCGGACTGACCAACACCTCCCGTAGCGACTGGCCGCTCATCGTCGACGGAACAGACGGCAACGGCACCTATGCGCGACTCCAGACCGAAAAGGGAGGCCTCTGGGAAGGAAACAAGAGCATCGTTGTCCGCGTCGGAGGCAGCGCCGAGACGGTTCGCCTGCGTGGAGACGAGGAGGCACGTTATCTTCCCCGATACGGATACCCCGAGGAAAACGCCCTCGAGATCGAGGCCTACATGGGCGACGGCCCGAAGCTCCTAGACCCGGCCGATTGAAAAGTCCACCAGGCCCGTCCTTTGCCCTTTTCAGCGACAACCCGTTTCTGATAGACTTCGCTTCATGAAGGGGAGCAGCATGTGGCTGAGCCGCCGCCAAGTCCGCTGGCTGATCGTGCTGCTTGCCCTCCTTCCACTCCTCCCGGCCATCGTGGCGATGCGTCTCGCCATCGACAACGCTCTCAGGGACCGGGACGAGGCGGTCGCCGAGGAAACGCGAATCTACCGCGATCAATTGATCTACCTCATCACGCGGACCTCGATGAACGCGAATCCGGAGGCCGACGGCAATCTGCTCTTCTCCCATTTGCTGCGCATCTTCGGTGAGGACACGACGGTGCAGTTGCTCAATCCAAAAACGGGCGAGGTATGGACACAGGGTGAAACGCCGACGGACGACGCGATCAAGATGGTCATCCAGGAGGGAGTCTACACCGATTGGACCGTCCTCCTCGATCGCGTCGTCGATCTGCCCGATTACATCCGCGAGGCGAAACGGAATGCGTGGGCTCGCGCGAGCGCATGGGCCTGCGGAGTTGCCCTCGTCGCCGCGATCGTCTGGTTCGCGGTGCATCGCGGGCTGCAGGTCGACGACCTTCGCAGCGATCTCCTCACGACCGTTTCGCACGAGATGAAAACTCCGCTCGCCTCGATGCGCATCCTGCTCGAGACCCTCGCCGACGACCGGGACGGCCTCGTTCTCATCGACGATGAAAAGCGGAGGGATTACGTCGATCTGACGCTGCGTGAAAACCGCAGGCTCACCCGCCTTGCCGAGGATTTTCTCACCTTCGCCCGCCTCGAAAGGGGTGACCTGAAGCTGCAAAGGAGTCCCTGCGACACCGACGGAATCATCGCATCGGTCCTCGAGGAACTGTCGCCGGCTTTTGAAGGTTCCGCGGCCCGAGTCAGTCACGTTCATTCGGGACTCCGCGTCAGGGGGGATGCCGATGCCCTCGCTTCAATGATTCGCAACCTCGTCGAGAACGCCCTCAAATACGGCATCGGCGCCACGGGCGCCTCCGAGATCCGCATCGCCACGGAACCTTTGCCGGGAAAGAACGTCGTGCTACTCTCGGTCTCCGACCGGGGGCCGGGAATCGCTCCCGCCCATCGGCACGCGGTTTTCCGCCGTTTTTTCAAGATCGATGACCGGCTCTCCGGATCCGGATCCGGAGTCGGGCTGGGCCTCGCCATCTGCCGTCAATTCGCAAGAAGGATGAAGGGACGGATCTACTGGGAGGCAAACCCGGGAGGGGGAAGCCGTTTTGTGGTACGGCTTCCCATCGCGAAGGAGGTCTCTGCCGAACCACCCTCCCTCCAATCCGAATCATCAGCCGTGGAAACCGGGGAGAACCGGCCATCCCATGGGAAACCCGCCCTGACATGAACCCTTCGCGCCTTCTCATCGTCGAGGACGATCCCGCGCTACTTCGGGGCGTCGCCGACAACTTCGCCGCTCGCGGTTACCATGTCGAGACCGCCGCCGACGGAGAACGGGGATTGGAAAAGGCACGCCGCCTCAAACTGGACCTTGCCGTCCTCGACGTGATGCTCCCGCGAATCAACGGCTATGAAATCTGCCGCTATCTCCGGCAGGAAGGGAGCTCTCTGCCGGTCGTTTTCATGACCGCCAAGGGCGAGGAGAGCGACGTCCTTCTCGGCCTGGGGCTAGGGGCCGATGACTACGTTCGCAAACCTTTCGGCATCCGTGAACTACTCGCCCGCGTCGAGGCGGTTCTTCGCCGCGCGGGAACGACAGTCCCGGGAACCCGGAACGTGGAAATGGAATCCTATCGCTTCGATGATTTCGTCTTCGACCGCCGGTCGCACTCGTTGTGTCGTCTTGATGGCAGTGAAATCGAACTCTCCCCGAAGGAATATGGACTGCTCGACTACTTCTGCCGCCATGCCGGTCAGGCCCTCAGCCGTGACGAGATCATGGACGAAGTCTGGGGTTATGACTCGCGCGTGACGAGTCGCAGCATCGACCGCTTCGTCACCAATCTGCGAAAGAAGATCGAGAGCAATCCGGACCACCCGCGCATCGAAACGATCCGGGAATTCGGCTACCGTTTCCGCGGATGACCGGATGAATCCGATCGCCGCTTCACCTTTGCGGCGGGTTCTGCCGAAGGAACCTCACGCCAGGACGTCGTGGATGACATGCCCATGCACATCCGTCAAGCGCCGCTCCATGCCATTGTGATACCAGGTGAGGCGCTTGTGATCGATTCCCAGCAGATGCAG
>JAGRPC010000272.1 GCA_020439925.1 Verrucomicrobiia bacterium
GGCTCGGCAGAAACGATGGGCTCCGCCGTGACGGACGATCCGAGGGCCGAACGGACCGCCGCCAGCATCGAAGCGGACGTGTGCGGCGGCGGGAAACGGATGTCGAGGACGGCCCCGGCCTCCTCGGGAATCCGGTTCGGGCTGTCGTTCTCCGTGGAAAGCAGGGTCACCGCACAGGTGGGAAACCAGTGGGTCTCCAAGTCGTCGGGATCGACGCGCGGAGGCACGAGCGGATCGAAGATCTCCTTTCGGATTCGCGCGATTTCCCCGATCAGGTTTTCGAGGGCGTTCTCGCCGAGCCATGGCCGCGCCGCATGCGCGGACCGTCCCTCCGCCCGCAGCCGGAGATGGAGGATGCCTTTCTCCTCGACAGTGATGTCGGAGAGCGAACCGCCGTCCGGGATCACCGCGACGCCCGCGTCGAGACCGGCCTCCTCGACGAGGAACTTCACCCCGTTCTCTCCTCCGCGCTCCTCGTCGGAGGTGATCGCGAGACCGATGGGCAAACCTGGATGTTCGCGCCAGAGGAGCCGGCACAGCTCCATGAGAACGGCGAGCTGTCCTTTCATGTCTCCGGCGCCGGGTCCCACGATGAGCCCGTCGCGAACCTCGGACCGGTAACTCTCGGGATCCGGATGTTCCACGACATCGAGGTGGCCGCAAAAGAGCACCTCGGGTTTCTCGAGACCGGCGGGCAGGGCGACAAGGGACTCGTAACCGTTTCTCTCGAGCCTTCTCAACTCGATGCCGGGAATCTCCTCGAGATGGTTGCGAACGAGCTGGAAGCCCCTCCGTCGCTCTTCCGGCCGGGCATCGGTGCTTTCAATGAGGACAAGGTCCCGCGTCAGCTGCACGAGGCGTTCCCTCAACCTTTCCGGTTCGATGGGTGTCATGAAGGATGATTATCGTGGATTCAATCGCGGTCCGGCTCGCAGGGAAGATCGAGCTCGGCGAGTTCGAGGAGAACGTGGCTGCCGGCGGTGGAGTGCGCGAGGCAGAGGAACTGGCCCTTGTGAACGAGGCCGTCGGGACCAAAGTTGAAATTCACCGGCATGACTCCCGCCTCCGTCTTCCCCGGAAGGAAGAGGTCGCCGCCCTCCTCGAGCATATGCAACAGCGCGGCGCCCTCGAGCGGTTCCGTGAAACGGAGATTCCTCAAGAGCCAGGCACCCTCCGGCAGGAAATGCCTCGCCAGCACCGAGGGATAGGTCGCCCCGGTGACACGCGCGTTGATTTCGCAGACATAGACCGTGAAGGCTCCCGCCGCATCGAAGGTGACGAGGAAGTCGGCGCTCGCAGTGCCGCGGTATCCCTGTGCGTGCAGCCACCTGCCCGCCTCGGCACCCTGCCGGAGCAATTCCTCCCGAAGGTCCCGACGATCGGCGAGATAGGGAGGAGGCGCCTCGTTACCCTCGTGGATACTGGCCTGACTCAGGATCTGTTCCGTGAGGTCGTAGAGAATGACCGCCTCCTCGCTCAGGAACATCTGCACACTTGGACTCCGGATCTCACGGACTCCGGACTCTCCCGGTTTCAACCAACCCTGCACGAGACAGGGCCCTTCGAAGAAAAACGATTCCGGTATTCCCGCTTCCGGTGGATCCTCGAGGGAGGCGATCTTGACGAGGCCGATTCCCGAGGCCCCGATCGAGGCTTTCACCACCCCGGAGGTGAAGCCGCTCCGGCGAAGCCGTTCGAGGCATTCCCGCACTTCCCCGGGTTCGCCGGCCAGCTCGGTCGCAACCACGGGCAGGCCAGCCGATTCGAGGTGCTGGTGCAGGAGACGCTTGTTGTTTCCGCGATAGCTGCCTTCCGGGCTGCTGATCGTCTTCCGTCCCAGCCGGGCGGCGAGGGAACCGAGAATCCCGTCGGTGACATAACCGTCGACCCACTCCACACCGCTGGCCTCGATCCGTCCGAGGACGGGATGTTCCGGCCAGTCTCCGGCAAGAAGGCTCTTCCCGATCTCGAGATAATCGCGGTGAGGAAGAACGACCTGATCGGGCAGGGAAAGTCCGGCGACCTCGGCGAAGTAGCGGCAGAGGGCCGGATCGGGTTCACGCTCCAGGACGAGCAGGTTCTTTCCACCACCGGCAAAAAGCAGATCAATCACCGGAACGAGACGCCCACCGTAGGAATCCACCTCGCCCACCTCTTCCGCGAGGAGGCGGGTTTCCTCCTCGTTCCCGAAAAAGAGTCCCAACAGGTTGGCCACGAAGACCGCGTTCCGTTCCCAGAAGGGAGGCAGGTGCCCGGGGATCGCCCGCACGGAGACCGGATCGGCGTCCTGTTTTTCGACCGTCATCCCTGCCAGTCTTGATCCCAAGCCCCTCCAGATCAAGGCGGGAACAAGGCAGGCGCGGCATTTTCCAATCGGCGCATGGGGACTTTTCCCACATCCCGCCCTTGTCTCCGGGGTTCCTTTTCGGCTACAACCAAACCGAACCCCCTTTCAAAGCCGATGCGACCCTCTTTGATCCCCCTTTCCCTCGCTGTCCTGTTCACCTCGACGGGACTCCGCGCCGAACTCTCCGTTCCCTCCTTCTTCAGCAAGGGAATGGTTCTCCAGCGCGAACGCGACGCCGCGATCTGGGGAAAGGCGAATCCCGGTGGGGAGGTAACGGTTTCCTTCAAGGGCCAATCGGCCACGGCGAAAGCGGGAGCGGACGGCAAGTGGCGCGCCACGATCCCGACCGGATCCGCCGACGCCTCCGGGGCGGTGCTTTCGGTCAAGTCCGGTGACGAATCGGTCGAGATCGCCGATGTCCTCGTCGGCGAGGTCTGGTTCGCCTCGGGACAGTCGAACATGTTTTTTACGATGGATCGGGTCGAGGCCTACGCGGATCTCGTGAAAGCCACGAACCTGCCCGGTTTGCGCTTCTTCAACGCACCCCTCGTCACCGCGGTCGAGCCGCAGGAGGACATCTCCGGCGAGTGGGTCTCCGCGACTCCCGAAACCGTCCCGGGCTGCTCGGCGGTGGCCTTTTTCTTTGCCCGCAAGCTGCATCTCGACCTCGGCATCCCCGTCGGCGTGATCAAGTCGGCCTGGGGCGGCAAGCCGGTGGAGACCTTCACGAGCCGCGAGGCCCTCAACACCCTTCCGGGCACCAAGGCCCTCGTCGACTCCCTGCTCGCCGAGGACAAGGTCTTCGATCCCGCGACCGCCCAGACCGCCTATGAAAAGCGCCTCGCCGATTGGGAAGCGGCCGTGAAGGCCTGGCGAGCCAAGCCGGCCGACCAGCGCGGACGACTCGAAAAGAAGCCGGCCTCCCCCAAGCGCCCCCTCGACACCGAGGGCCGCCCTTCCGCCGACGGACGCATCGTCTTCATCTCCATCAGCATGTC
>JAGRPC010000273.1 GCA_020439925.1 Verrucomicrobiia bacterium
AGACGGCGTGGAAAAGCCGTGCACCTGGGAAGGTTGCCTGGGGCCAGAGCCAGGCCGTGGTCGCCCAGAACCGTCGCCCCTTTTACTCCGACGGCACCGCGGTGATGTATGGCAAGGTCGACAAGCCGGAGTTCCGCGGCATCGAGGGCTACGAGGACCACAGTGTCGACGTCCTCTACTTCTGGGACAGGGACGAACGACTGGTTGCCACCGTGATCAACGTTCCCTGTCCCGCCCAGGAAGTCGGGGGGACGAGTTCCATCCACGCCGATTTCTGGGATCCGACACGACGGAGCTTGCGGGAAAAACACGGGGAGAATCTCCACATTCTTGCCTGGACCGGCGCGGCCGGCGACGTGACCTCGCGACCGATGATCAACACCGCTTCCGACGCGCGCATGCGCAAACTTCGCGGCGACCTCTCCCGTCTCGACGAGTTGGCCTCGCGGATCGTCCGAGCCTGGGAGGAAGCCTACGAGGGCGCGAAACTCGACAGGCGCGAAGACGTGGTCCTGCGGCACAGCGTGAGGACGATCGACCTTCCCTACCGCCTCGTCACCGACAGCGAACGGGACGAGTGTGCCAAGGCCGCCGCGCAGTTCAAGGACAAGCCGGGCGAGAAATGGAACTGGCGCTGGAACCAGGGAGTCGTCGACCGATACAACGCGCAGAAGGCCGGCACGCAGGAGCCCTATCGCATGGAACTCCATGCCCTCCGCCTCGGCGACGTCGCCATCGGCACCAACGAGTTCGAGCTCTACACCGACTTCGGCATCCAAATGAAGGCCCGCAGCCCCGCGATCCAGACTTTCCTTGTCCAGCTTGCCGGCCCCGGCACCTACCTCCCCAGCGAGCGCGCCAGGTCCCTCGGCGGCTACGGCGCCGTCATCCAGAGCAGCCAGGTCGGACCGGAGGGCGGGCAGGTGCTCGTCGAGGAGACCGTCTCTGCCTGGAAGGACCTCTGGAAAGACTGACCCGCCATGATCGAGCACACTGTCACCTTCCGCCTCGTCCATCCCGCCGGTTCTCCCGGGGAAACCGATTTCCTCGCCGCCGCGCGAGAGCTCGCCGCCATCCCCGGAGTCCTCGACTATACGATCAAGCGCCAGACCAGCCCCAAGCTGGACCACACCTTCGGCATTTCGATGCGTTTCGCGAGCCAAGAAGACTACGATGCCTACAACGTCCATCCCCTGCACGAACGCTTCATCAGGGAACGCTGGATCCCCGAGGTGGCGGACTTCCAGGAGGCGGACTTCGAGGAACTCTGAAAGCCACACCCCTCATGCGCACCCTTCTCTGCCTCCTGCTCCTCATCGCAGCCCTTCCCGTCAAGGCCGCACCCCTCGAAGCCGGGGCCGCCGTCGTCGACATCTCGCCGAAGCAGCTGCCCGCGATCCGCAACGGAGGTTTCCTTCAGGCCATCGCCAGCCGGGTCGACGATCCGCTCTTCGCCCGCGCCCTCGTCCTGAAGTCGGGGGAAACAACGATCGCCCTCTGCATCGTCGATTCGTGCATGCTCCCCACCGACGTCTGCAACTCGGCCAAGGCCCTCGTCACGAAGGAAACCGGACTATCGGCCTCGCGCATCCTCATCGCCTCGACCCACACCCACTCCGCTCCCGGAGCGATGGCGATGTGCCTAGGCACGCGGAAGGACGAGGTCTACACCGCCCAGCTCGTCCCGCAGGTCGCCGAAGCCATCGTGAAGGCCCACGCCTCCCTCGTCCCCGCGAAGGCGGGCTGGGCCCAGGTGGACGCGCACGCCTTCACCAACTGCCGCCGCTGGATCCGCCGTCCTGACCGGATGCAGAACGATCCCTTCGGCAACCCCACGGTGCGGGCGATGATGCACCCCGGTTATGAAAGCCCCGACGTCGTCGGCCCCTCGGGTCCGACCGACCCGCAGCTCTCCGTCCTCAGTGTCGTCCGCGCCTCCGACGAATCGCCCCTCGCGGTGATGGCGAACTTCTCGATGCACTACTTCGGCGCCGCCGGAGGCTTCTCGGCGGACTACTTCGGCGAAACGGCGCGCTTCCTCGAGGAGGCGGCCGGATCCGGCGCCGTCGGCATCGTTTCACAGGGCACCAGCGGCGACCTGCACTGGATGGACTACAGCCGAGCCAAGGACCCTGACATCACCAGAACGAAATACTCCAAAGGTCTCGCCGATCTCGCGACGAAAGCCCGCGCCTCGATCACGCACCGCTCCGACCTGCCCTTGGCCATGGCCGAGGCGAAGCTCGAACTGGGCCGCCGCCTGCCCTCGTCCGAACGCCTCGCCTGGGCTGCGCCGATCAATGCCGCCCGCGGCGATGCCGTGCCGAAGAGCAAGGAGGAGGTCTACGCCGAACAGGCCGAATGGATCCACGCCAATCCAAAGACCGAACTCGTCCTCCAGGCCCTCCGCCTCGGCGATCTCGGCATCACCGCCCTGCCCAATGAGGTCTATGGGATCACCGGGTTGAAGCTGAAGTTGCAGAGCCCGCTTCCCGCCACTTTCAATATCGAACTCGCCAACGGGGCCGAGGGCTACATTCCCCCGCCCGAGCAGCACAAGCTCGGGGGCTACACGACCTGGCCGGCGCGCACCGCGGGGCTCGAGGAAAGGGCGGAACCGAAAATTGTCGAGACTGCCCTGACGCTGCTCGAATCCGTCAGCGGAAAACCGCGCCGCCCCCTTGCCGACGGCGACAGCCCCTACCGCCGCGCCATCCTCGCCGATCAGCCCGTCGCCTACTGGCCCCTCAACGATCTCACCGGCCCGGTGCCGCGCGAGTCCACCGGGAAACTTGCGGCAACCTGGGAGGACGGCGTCGCCTTCGGCTTGCCCGGAGTGCAGCGCACGGGCGGAGCGATCTCGGCGGAGCCCGAAAAGGAAAATCCCTTCGCGATCAATGACATCAACCGCGCCGCCCATGTCGCCGGAGGCCGGCTGCGCGCGAATTTGCCGACGCTCGGCCGGACCTACAGCGCCGAATTCTGGTTCTGGAACGGTCTCCCCGACGACGCCCGCGCCGTGACCGGCTATCTCTTTTCCCGTGGAATCGACGGTGAAAAGTCCGCTCTCGGAGAGCATCTCGGGATCGGGGGAACCCACTCCGACGTGCCGGCGGGACGCCTCTTTTTTTACACCGGCAACGAGAGCGGCGAGGTGATCCCCGGCAAGACCCGCCTCGCTTTCCGTGACTGGCATCACGTCGTGCTCGTGCGCAAGGAGGAAGCGGTCACCGTCTGGCTCGACGGGGAGAAGGAAATCGAGGCGGCCGCCAAGTGGACCCTGCCGCAGGACGCGTCGGAGGTCTTCCTCGGCGGGCGCAGTGACGGGCTGTTCGGACTGGAGGGCAAGATCGACGAGGTCGCCCTCTATCCCGTCGCCCTGGGCGCCGAACAGGTCGCCGCTCATTTCCAGGCGGCGGAGCGCACCGCCCCGAAACCCCGTCCCGAATCCGGGCCTCGTTCCCCGGAGGACAGCCTGAAGTCCCTGCACCTGCCCGCCGGATTTGAGGCGACAATCGTCGCGGCCGAGCCACTCGTTTTCGATCCCGTTGCCTTCGACTGGGACATCAAGGGTCGCCTCTGGGTCGTGGAAATGGCCGATTACCCCCTCGGACTCGACAACAAGGACGCCAGTGGCGGTCGCATCCGCGTCCTCGAGGATACCGATGGGGACGGACGCTACGATAAATCCACCCTCTTTGCCGAGGGATTGAACTTTCCCAACGGAATCCTCACGTGGCGGGATGGTATCATCGTCACCGCGGCTCCCAACGTTCTCTACCTCGAGGACACCGACGGGGACGGGAAGGCGGACCGGCAGGAAGTGCTCCTCACCGGCCTGACCGAGGGCAACCAGCAGCTCCGCGCCAACGGCCTGCGCTGGGGACTCGACAACTGGGTCCATGTCGCCGCCGGCGGTCATCACGGCAAGCACGGAGCCGACACCGTCGTGAAATCGACGCGAGCGAAGAATGAAGTCGCGGTGGGCAGCCGGGACTTCCGTTTCCGCCCCGACACCGGGGAGGTCGAGCCCGAGAGCGGACCCACCCAGTTCGGCCGCAACCGGGACGACTGGGGCCACTGGTTCGGCACGCAGAATTCTCATCCCCTCTGGCACTATGTCCTGCCCGACCACTACCTGCGCCGCAATCCCCACCTCGCCGCTCCCGACGGCCGGGTCCAGTTGCCCGGAGGATCCAATCCGCCGGTCCACCCCGCGAGCCCGCCCGAGAAGCGTTTTCACAGCTTCCAGCAGGCGGGACGCTACACCTCGGCCTGCGGCGGGATGATCTACCGCGACACGCGCCTCTTCTCCGGCAGCGAGACGATGGCCTTCGTCTGCGAACCCTTCCACAACCTCGTCCAGCAGCTCGAGCTCCACCCTGACAAAAGCTCCTTTTCCGCCTCGCGCGTCGGCGCGGAGGCTGCGCCAGATTTCTTCGCGAGCGAGGACCGCTGGTGCCGTCCCGTCATGGTCCGGACCGGACCCGATGGCGCCCTCTGGATCGCCGACATGTACCGCTACATGATCGAGCATCCCCAGTGGCTACCACAGGAGGGCAAGGACGAGCTGCTCCCCCACTACCGCCTTGGCGACGACAGGGGACGAATCTACCGGATCGACCGCAAGGGCGCGGTTCCCCCGGTGATTCCCGATCTCGCCGCCCTCGACGACACCGGACTCGTGGCCCAGCTGCACTCCGGAAACGGATGGATGCGCGACAAGGTCCAGCAGATCCTCCTCTGGCGCGAAAAGACACCGGAGACGGTCGCCGCGACGGAAGAACTCGCCCGCCTCGCCCCGGAACCGCTCACCCGCCTCCATGCCCTCTGCACCCTCGACGGCTTCGGCGAACTCGGCAGCGCAAAGGACGCGCTCCTCGCAGCCCTGCGCGATCCACATCCCGGCCTGCGGGAGAACGCCCTCCGCCTCGCCGAGCCGTCCGCCGATCCTGACATTCGCACCACCGCCCTCGCCCTCGTCGACGATCCCGACGCCAGTGTACGACTCCAGCTCGCCTTCACTCTCGGCGAGTGGAAGACACCCGAGGCCGGAGGAATCCTCGCCTCGCTCCTGACACGGGAGGAAGACCCCTTCCTCGTCACCGCTGCGCTCAGCTCGGCCCTTCCCCACCTCTCCGTCCTCGCCGGTTCCGCGTCGACCGCAACCCGTTCCCAACTCCTCCCCATGGCCCTCGCGGCAAAGGATCGCGGGGCGCTCGCCGCGCTCCTCGCCCCGGTCTTCGATTTCGAAAAGACTCCCGCTCCGGATCGCTGGAAGGCCTATGGCGAATTCCTTTCGACCGCGCGCAACCCGGACCCCGCGGGGCTGATCGGCGAGGGTGACGACGCCCTGACCAAACAACTTTCCCGGGCCGGTCTGCTCTTCGCGGAGGCTTCAGCCGCCCTCGGGACCGACTCGGCCCCGCTGACCGACCGTCTCGCCGCCGCTTCCCTGCTCGCCAAAGAGGGTTCGACCCGGGACTCCACCCTCTCGACCCTCGGTAACCTGCTCGCCTCGCAAGTCGACGACCCGGCGTGGCCATCCATCCTCGGAACGCTCGCCGAGAGCGGAGATTCCGGATTGTCGGAACGGTTGTTTGCCCTCTGGCCCCGCCTTTCCCCCGGGCAGCGTGGAGCCGCTCTCGACGCCCTCATGAGCCGACCCGCCTGGACACGCGATCTTCTCGCCGCCCTCGAGTCCGGCCCGCTCAAGCCGGCCGACTTCGACGCCGCCCGCCGCATGCGACTCCTAAATCATCCTGACAAAAACTTAAAGGAAGAAGCGGCGAAGCGTTTCGACGCGGCCTCCTCGCCGGCGCGTGCCGAGATCGTGGCGCGCTATGCTCCCGCCCTGGAACGGAAGGGCGATCCCTCGAAAGGACACTTCGTCTATCGGAAGGCCTGCGCCTCCTGTCATCAGCGCGGCGGCGAGGGCCTCGCCATCGGGCCGGGGCTCGAAACCGTGGCCGCCCACGAACCCGGGAAAATTCTCGCCAACATCCTCGATCCCAACCTCGACATCCAGCCGGGCTTCCACGCCTATACCGCGACCCTGAAGGACGGCAGCCAGCTCTTCGGCCTCCTTGCCTCCGAAAGCGGGTCAAGCCTCACCTTCAAGCTGCCCGACGGATCCACCCGCGCGGTCACCCGCGACCAGATCGCGAATCTCCAGGCCACCGGCGTCTCGCTGATGCCCGAGGGACTCGAGGCGGCGGTGACGGTCGAGGAGATGGCAGATCTCATCGCCTTCCTCAAGGGCGGATGATATCGCTCACCCGCGCCGCTGCGTCATCATGAACTCGTTCCCCTCGGGATCGACGCACATGGCGAGGTGGAGTTCTTCCTCCCCCGACTCGTCGAGGGGACGGGCGAGTTCACCGCCACATTCCAGCAGTCGGTCGACACCCTCGCGGAGGTCGTCGAGCTGGAAACTCAGGCCGGTCCAGGTACGCTTCCCTTCTCCGTCGCCATGCAGTCCGATGGTGGCCCCTGCGATCACGACCTCGCTCCAGACCTCCGTCTGAAACGAGAGGCTGCCGCCAAACAACTCCGTGTAGAAGCGGATGGCCCGGTCCATGTCGGCGGCCCAGAGGACGTATTTCACTTTTTCGACTTTCATGAGACTCCTTGTTCAGGGTTCGGAACGATCCTTGAGAAAGGCTTCCCAGGGACGTCGCTTGTCCTCGACGAGATCATACCACTGGATCTCCCCGTCTCCTTCTCTCACGTAGAAATGAGCCAGGGCGGGCGCCACATTCGGATCGAAACCGGAGTCCTCGCTGTGAAACTCGCGCAAGGTCACCTGGTACCAACCATCGGGCTCGGGTTCATCCCCGACATCGAGTCCCAGGGTGACTCCCTTGGGCAGCGAGGAGAATCCGGCCTCGGAGTAAAGCTTCCATTTCAGGACGGTGAGGACGGCCTCGAGTCTCGTTTCACTTTTGAAGGGCCACTTGCCGGGTTCCGCGGCAAGAAGCGGAAGAGCCGGGAGGAGGAAAGGGAGGGCAACCAGGCAGACCGCGAGACGGATTCTCATGCATGCATCCTGACAGCTTCCCACCACCTTGGCAAGGCGCGGACTTGCCCTGACGGGAGCTCGCTGTTTGAATGGGCGCGATGAGAAACCTCCTCCCCCTGCCTCTCCTCTTCGCGGCCGTCTTCCTCGCCTCCGCCTCCGCGGAGGAGAAGCGACCGAACTTCATCGTCCTCATCGCCGACGACATCAGCCACGACGACCTCGGTTGCTACGGGAGTCCCAACGGACGGACGCCACGTCTCGACGAACTGGCCACCCGCGGCATGAGATTCACCAACGCCTACCTCACCGCGAGCAGTTGCAGCCCGAGCCGATCGAGCATCCTCACGGGACGTTATCCGCACAACAACGGTGAGGCCGCCGAATTGCACCGGCCCATTTCCTGGCACCTCCCCTCCATCGCCGGCATCCTCCGCGAGGCGGGATATCACACCGCGCTTGCGGGCAAGAATCACATGACTTGGAAGGCTCCGCCCGAAGGAAAGCAGGCCCCGGCGGAACCCTGGACCAGGACTTATGGCACCGGAGTGCCGGGAAATTCCGGTGGACATGGCCACTGGATCGAGGCGCTCGAGGATGCGCCCTCCGACCACCCTTTCTTTTTCTGGTTCGCCGCGCTCGATGCCCACCGCCCGTGGGACGGAACCCGTGAATGGAACGAGGAAGCTTATGGCCCGAAACACGATCCCGCCCGAGTTATCCTTCCTCCCGCCCTCGTCGACACCCCCGAAACCCGGGAGGACTTCGCCTCCTACCTGAACGAGGTGACCCGTTTCGACCACTTCGTCGGCAAGGTGACGGACTGGCTGGGGGAACACGGCAAGGAAGGGAACACCTGGATCATCGTCATTGCCGACAACGGACGCCCTTTCCCCCGGGCCAAGACCCGTCTCATCGATGATGGCATGCAGACCTACTTCCTGGCTGCCGGTCCCGGCGTGACACATCGAGGATCCGTTTCCGACTCACTCATCAGTGTCGTCGATATCGCTCCGACCTTCGCAACGCTGGCTGGAATCGAGCCCTCCGCGACGTTCCAGGGTCGC
>JAGRPC010000274.1 GCA_020439925.1 Verrucomicrobiia bacterium
ACTCTCCGCGGAGCCCGCATGTGGGAATTCCTCGACCGTTTCATCAACGTCGCGGCTCCCACTATTCGTGACTTCCGCGGTCTTCCGTTCAAGTCGTTCGACGGTCGCGGCAACTACACTTGCGGGATCTCGGATCACACGATTTTCCCCGAGATCGAACTCGACAAGGTCACCCGGACCATCGGATTTGACTTCACCATTGTCACCACCGCCCAAACCGACGCAGAAGCGCGTGAACTTCTCACTCTGCTTGGTTTCCCCTTCCGCAAGACGGGCTCCGCCGCCTGAAAACCGTTTGAATTCATTCCATTACCCAACCCACCGGACCCATGGCCGTCGTTTCCGATCCCATTTCTGATTTCCTCGTGCGCTTCAAGAACGCCGCCAGGGCGCACAAGGAGGATTTCTCCGCGCCCTACTCCAAGATCAAGGAGGAGATCGCGCGCATTCTCAAGGAAGAAGGTTACCTCTGGTCCTTTGAGAAAGTCGGTGAGGGGGCCAAGGCCCAGCTCAAGGCAAAGCCGCGTTATGCGGGGAGCACTCCGGCCCTCAAGGACGTCAAGCGTGTCAGCCGTCCGGGCCTGCGCCGCTATGTGGGGTGCGAAGAAATCCCCAAGGTGCTCGGTGGCATGGGTATCGCCATCGTTTCGACCTCCAAGGGAATCATGGCCGGTCACACCGCACGGAAGCAGAATCTCGGCGGTGAACTGCTGGCGCTTGTCTGGTGACCTGATTTCCCGAATCCTCTCATTTCAAACTCCGCAAAGTCATGTCGCGTATCGGTAAAAAGCAGATCAGTCTTCCCGAGAAGGTCGAGATCAACATCCAGGATGGCCGCGAAGTTTCCGTCAAGGGGCCGAAAGGCCAGTTGCACTGGACGCTTCCCGGCGGCTTGGCCATCGAACAGGAAGGGACGACTCTCACCGTGACCCGCAAGTCCGAGGAGCGCGAAGTGCGTGCCATGCACGGCACCGCCCGCAGTCTCGTCGCGAACATGGTGGAGGGCGTCGTGAGTGGTTTCACCAAGGAACTCGAGATTATCGGCGTCGGTTTCCGCGCCGCCGTCAAGGGCAAGGCTCTCGACCTCAGCCTTGGGTTTTCCCACCCGGTTCTTCACCCGATTCCCGATGGAATCAGCGTGGCCGTCGAGAACAACACCAACATCAAGATCGAGGGCATCGACAAGCAGCTTGTCGGTCAGTTCGCCGCTGATGTCCGTTCCTATTACCCGCCCGAGCCCTACAAGGGGAAAGGGGTGCGTTACAAGGGCGAAAAAGTCCGGCGCAAGCAGGGCAAGAGCGTCAAACGCTGATTCGCGCCGCCCGAAGTCTTAACAATCTATCTGGAGAAAGCTTATTCCATGAGTGTTTTCAACCGCAAGCAGGCCCGCGCCAAGGTGCGTCGGCGCATCCGCAAAAAGATTTCCGGGACCGCGGAGCGTCCCCGGCTCGCCATCCACTTTTCCAACCAGAACGTCTACGCCCAGGTGATCGACGATGTGGCTGGTCGCACCATTGCCGCGGCCTCGACTCTCGAGAAGGGAATCGATGTCAAGGGCGCCAATGAAGCCGCCGCCGCCAAGGTCGGCGAGGCAGTGGCGAAGAAAGCCAAGGCCGCCAGCATCGAGGCGGTAGTTTTTGATCGGGGGGGATTCCCCTACCACGGCAAAGTCAAAGCGCTTGCCGAAGCGGCCCGTGAAGCCGGCCTGAATTTCTGATCCTGCGACTTATGAGCGACGAATCCCTGAACGAAACCGCCGGAGCCGAGAACGAGGATGTGATCCTCGAAGCGGCGGCGAACGAAGAAGTCCCGACCGGCGCCGAAGAAAATTCGGGCGAAGAGGGACAAGTCCGTTTCGACAAGCTCAAGAAGGCGGAGGAAATTCTTCGCTCCAGCGCCCCCGCGTCCTTCCGCGAAGCGGCCGACAATCTTTTCGAGAAAGTGGTTCACATCAACCGCTGTTCCAAGGTTGTCAAAGGTGGCCGTCGTTTCAGCTTCAGCGCGCTGGTAGTCAGTGGCGACCGCGAAGGCCGTGTCGGATGTGGTTTCGGCAAAGCTCAGGAAGTTTCCGAATGCATCAAGAAGTCGAGCGAGGCTTCCAAGAAGGACATGGTGTCCGTCAACATCACCCACAATACGATCCCGCATCCGGTGATGGGCGAGCACGGCGGTGCCCGTGTCAAGCTGATCCCGGCCTCCCCGGGAACCGGATTGATCGCTGGCGGTGGCGTGCGCGCCGTCGTCGAAGCGGCAGGGATCAAGGATGTTCTCGCGAAGTCGATGGGCTCGAACAATCCCTCGAACGTGGTCAAGGCAACCTTGCATGCCCTTGAGCAGCTTCGATCCAAGGAACAGATCTATTCGGTCCGTGGCAAACGCCTCCCCGAGCGCAAGGCTCTCTGACTTTACCGGCATCCCGCCGACCCGATCCTAGGAGAAAAGACTCATGAAACTTCACGAATTGAAACCCACTCCCGGTTCCAAGCACCGTCGGCGTCGTGTCGGTCGCGGTGAGAGTTCCGGTCTTGGCCGGACGTCCGGCAAGGGCAACAAAGGTCAGAAGGCCCGTTCGGGTGCTTCGATCCGTCCCGGCTTCGAAGGGGGCCAGATGCCGATCGCCCGTCGCCTTCCCAAAAAGGGCTTCAACAATGCCCAGTTCAAGACGAACTACGCCATCGTCAATGTGGCGGCTCTCGAAGCGAAGTTCTCGGACGGAGACGAAGTGAACGAAGCGACCTTGCGCGCCGCTGGACTCGTCAAGGGAGTCTGCGACGGGGTGAAGGTTCTCGCCAACGGCGACCTCAGCCGCAAGCTTACCGTTTCCGTCGACAAGATCTCGGCCACGGCGAGGGAGAAGGTTGAGAAGGCCGGTGGCAGTGTCGTAGCGTCCTGAGGGAGCTTGCTCCCTCCCGGTACGCGCCCCCCCAACCGTGCCGTCCGTCTCGCGGACGACTTCCTTTTCTCATTTTTCTTCACCCCCGATGATCTCCGCCTTCACCAACAGCCTCAAGATCCCGGAGCTGCGCTCCAGGATCCTCTTTACTCTTCTCGTCGTTGTTATCGTGCGTCTTGGCGCGGTGGTGACCCTGCCGGGGGTCGACGACAACGTTCTCCAGGAATGGTATGGACAGGTTCAGAAGCAGTCGGAGGACAGTCAGGGCCTCACGGCAGTTCTGGCCCTGATGAATGTCTTCAGCGGTGGCGGTCTCCAGAACTCCGCCCTTTTCGCTCTCGGCATCATGCCCTATATCAGTGCGTCGATCATGATGCAGCTGCTGACGGCGGTGGTTCCTTCCCTGGGCAAACTTGCCCGGGAGGAAGGAGGGCGCCAGAAGATCAGCCTCTACACCCGGGTCCTGACTATCGTTCTGTGCGTTTTCCAGGGTTGGATGCTTGCCAAATCGCTCGTCACTCCGGAGGCCAATCCGTTCCTGAGAGATATTGCTGCCGGGTCGGCAAAGGAACTTGTCCCCGAAGCCGGGCCACTTTTCATCCTCAAGACCGTTATCATCATCACCGCGGGAACCATGTTCCTGATGTGGCTAGGGGATCAGATCACCGAGCGTGGTATCGGCAATGGCGTTTCCATCATCATCACGGTGAACATCATCTACGCCCTGCCCGGTGCCCTTTTCCAGGTTTATCAAACCTATGTGGCCAGTTCCGAAGGCAACCTCTTGAAACCCTTCCAGTTGGTAGCGCTTCTTGCCTTCCTCTTCTTCGTGATCGCGGCGGTGATTTCTATCACCCAGGCCCAGCGTCGTGTGCCCATTCACTACGCGAAGCAGGTTCGCGGCGGGAAGATGTATGGGGGACAGACCCAGCACATGCCCCTCAAGGTGAATTACGCGGGTGTTATGCCGATCATTTTCGCGCAGGCCATCCTCATGTTCCCCGGTCAAATTATTGGTTGGGCGTTCCCCAATGAACTCTGGGCCCGGAATGTCATGAACGCGCTCAGCGGCAGCACGTGGATCCATTACACGCTCACCGGCCTGATGATCTTCTTCTTCAGCTATTTCTGGGTCGCCACCATGTTCCAGCCCAACCAGATCGCCGATGATCTCAAGAAGAACGGGGGTTACATCCCCGGAGTTCGTCCCGGGAAGCCCACCGCCGAGTTTCTCGACAAGACGATGAGCCGACTCACCTTTGCAGGAGCTATCTTCCTCACGATCGTGGCGGTTCTTCCTCCCATCCTCACGGCATTGATGGGAGTCCCTCCTCTGGCGGCCCAATTCTTCGGAGGCACTGGTCTTCTCATCATGGTGGGTGTGCTTCTGGACGTGATGCGCCAGGTCGAGACGCACCTGATTCAGCGCCATTACGACGGTTTCCTTCGCAAGGGCCGTATCCGGGGAAGATTCGATCGTGCCGGGGCCATCGGCTCGGCCGCAAGTGGAAACCAGATTCTCTGGCTCCTGATTTTCGCCGCCATTCTCGTTATCGGTGGCCTGGTATATTACCAGGTCGCCACCCATCAGTGAACGGCCTAAGCGGAGTCCGGCTTGAACCGATTTCTCTTCCGGTGGACGAAGCGTCTCATGGCGAAAAAGAAGTCGAGAATCCAACTCCGCAGCGGTTCCGATCTTGACGGTCTCCGCGAGGCTGGCGCCATTGCCGCGGAAGTTCTCGCTCATACCTGTGCCTTGGTTCGGCCCGGAATCTCGACGGGTGAGATCGACCGGGCGGCGGCTGATTTGATGGAGAAACGCTCCTGCAAGAGTGCCTTTCTTGGCTACCGGGGATTTCCCGGGCACATCTGCATATCGGTGAACGAGGAGGTGGTCCACGGAATCGGAGGGAAGCGTGAATTGTGCGACGGAGATATCGTCAAGATAGATGTGGGCATTCGCAGTCGCGCCGGATGGGTAGGTGACAATGCAAGAACCGTTTCGGCTGGGACGATGCCGGAGGGCGTGCTGTCCCTCCTCAAGGCGACCGAAGAATCCCTCTACGAAGCCATTGAACATGCCCGTGAGGGAGAAAGGCTATCGTCGCTTTGCGCGTCCGTTGAGAATTATGTGAGCCCTCGTGGCTTTACCGTCGTGAAACAGTTCGTTGGCCACGGCGTAGGTCGGGAACTGCACGAAGATCCCCAGGTGCCGAACTACTGGGACGAGGAGGAAATGGCAAACCGCCGTTTCCGAAATCCACGACTCCAGGCTGGTATGGTTCTCGCCATCGAACCGATGGTGAATGCAGGCACCGAGGACGTCCGCATCCTCGAAGACAAGTGGACGGTCATTACCGCTGACCGTGCGTTATCCGCCCACTTCGAACACATGGTTCTCATCACAGAAGGTGATCCGGAGATCCTGACGCCGAGAGAGCGCAGTTTCCCGGCCTGAGAATGAAAATCATGGGGCTTACGGTCCAGATCGTGAAAAAACTTTTCAAAAATTCGTGGAAACGATCAAAGAGCGGTTGCGGGAGATGAAATCTGTAGTAAACATTCCCTCCCCGCGCCCGAAACCCGGCGCGAAGTCCCCAGACGGGGCTGCGGTCCTTCGCGGGCCCCGGTTGAATTCGGACCGGTTCCATCAGGATCCCGGTCCGTTTCCGTCCCCGGAGACAAAACCTATTTTTCCTCCTTTTTTCCCATGAAAGTCAGGCCATCCGTGAAACGTCTTTGCAGCGAGTGCCGCATCATCAAGCGGCAGGGAGTTCTGCGTGTCATTTGCACGAACCCTCGACACAAGCAGCGTCAGGGCTGATTCTTTCCAACCGATCTGAATTATGGCACGTCTACTCGGAGTCGAGATCCCCAACGAGAAGCGCATCGAAGCGTCGCTTCCCTACATTTTTGGCATTGGGCCCAAGACCGCAACCAAGATCCTCGAGGAGGCCGGAGTTGATCCCGATCTTCGCACGGGTGAACTCAGTGAGGAGCAGATGGCCCGAATCGCCAGCGCCATCACCAGTGGGGGTATCATGATCGAGGGTGATTTGCGGCGCGAACTGCAAGTCCACCTCAAGCGCCTTACCTCGATCAACTGTTACCGGGGGCTTCGGCACCGTCGCAACCTGCCCGCGCGTGGCCAGCGCACTTCGACCAACGCCCGTACCCGCAAGGGCAAGCGGAAGACGGTGGGTGTGGTCCGAAAGTGATCGCTCCAACTACCCTGACGAGATTTTAAAAGACGACAACCATGGCAGAAGAAAATGTTTCTGATGAGGTGATCGAGACTCCCGGTGAAGCCGCCGCGCCTTCCGAGGCTCCGGCTCCGGCCGAGGCTCGCAAGGAGAAAGACCGCCCGCGTACCGCCGAGGATATCTTCCTCGAGATGGAGAGTGCCGAAGGCGTCGAGAAGCCGAAGATCCTCAAGGCGAAAGGAAGCAAGAATGTTCATGCCGGTGTGGTTCACGTTGCCTCCACCTTCAATAACACGATTGTATCGGTGTCGGACCTCAATGGAAACATTATCGGCTGGTCCAGTTCCGGTAAGATGGGGTTCCGTGGCTCCCGCAAGAGCACGGCCTACGCCGCCCAGCTGGTCGCTCAGGATGCCTGTCGCCAGGCTATGGCTCATGGTCTCAAACAGGCCGAGGTCCGTGTGAAGGGTCCGGGATCCGGCCGTGAATCCGCTGTCCGTGCCGTTCAGGGTCTCGGCATCGATGTGACCCGTATCAAGGATGTCACTCCGGTCCCGCACAACGGTTGCCGTCCCAAGAAAGCCCGCCGCGTCTGATCGTCTGGCGATAATCCTACCTCTATTCCTTTTTCGACATGGCCAGATACACCGGTCCCACTGACAAAATCAGCCGGCGCTTCGGCGTGGCTCTCTTTGGTCCTTCCAAGGCTCTCGAGCGCCGCCCTTTCCCTCCCGGACAGCACGGAGCTCGTGGTGCACGCAAGAAACGCAGCGACTTCGGCGTTGCTCTCAATGAGAAGCAAAAGCTTCGCCTCCAGTATGGCCTTCTTGAGAAGCAATTCCGCCGTTATTACGACGAAGCCCACCGCCGTCGTGGCATTACCGGCGACATTCTCGTCCAGCTCCTGGAAACCCGTCTCGACAACGTCTGTTACCGCCTTGGCCTGGGCGCGACTCGTCGTGCGGCCCGCCAGTTTGTCGGACACGGTCACGTCAAGGTGAACGGTCGTCGCGTCGACATCCCTTCTTACTGCGTCAAGCCCGGTGACATTATCACCGTGGCCGAGGCGGGTCGTTCGCAGCAACTTGGCAACCGCGCTCTCGATCAGACCCAGATTCGTCCGGTGATGGATTGGCTGACTCTTGATCGCGAAAAGCTCTCCGGAACGGTCAACCGACTTCCTGAAGCCGAAGAGATCGACACGATGGTGAACGTGCAGCTCGTCGTCGAGCTCTACTCACGTTGATTATCCCCGGATCACCCTCCGGCCAGCAAATGTGACCTTCGGCGCTTTCGAGCCAACCGAACGTCACATTTTTGTTGTCGGGGAACAAGCAGACGCGAATCGGCCGCGTGGAGATGCCGACACTACCACTTCCCTGAGATCCCCTGAGCAGCCCATGAAACATTCGATCCGCCACCGAGCCGCCGTTTTCCTTCTGCCAATCCTCGGTCTTTCCGTCTTCACCGCAAGAGCCCAGGAGGAGTCGATCGAGGTGAAATGTCGCAAGCTGCTCGAGCAATACAAGGGGGCGCTGGTTGTCGTGACCGCCAAAGGGATGCTCAAGGCCAAGACTTCGGGTGAACCACTGCCTGATCGCGACCAGCAGCGTCGCACTCTTGGTGTGACGGTTGGCGATGATGGCCTCGTCGTGGTTTCGAATTCGGCGATCGATGCGAGTGTGGGGCTCGCAGGTCAGCAGGCACAGATGAACGAGAAGGTCGTCACGATCCAGTCCGCCAGCACCGAGTTTACCGAGGTCGAGATCAGTTACGGAGACACCACGCTCCTCCACGGCAAAGTTGTGCGTCAAGATGTCGAAGCCGACGTGGCTTTTATCATGCCGGATTCCGCGGAGGCCACAGCTCTGAACAAGAAGTTCGAGAAGATCGATCTTTCCCAGTTCGCTGCCACTGCCGAGACTGCCGACCAGGTTTTCGGGCTCTCCCGCTCTTCGGCGGTTTACGGCTATATGCCGACGCTTGTGATCGGTCGGATCACGGGAGTGTTCAAAGGGGAACGTACTTTCTTTGTCACCGATGCCGGCACTGCCCAGGGAGTACCGGTTTTCACGATCGACGGAAAGCCGGTTGGAGTCACTGTCATCCGTATCATCGAAGGACAGCCGTCCGGAGTTCTCGGGACCTTGTCGGCCGGGTCGATCCAGGTGATGGCCAATCTGGCGCGGGAAGCCGCCAAGAACTGAAACTTCTTCAGTTCCTTCAAGGATACTCTTCTACCCGTTGGCGCTTGTAAGCCCAGGGGTTTTTCCTTTCATATGATTTCCGCCTACGATCGTCTCGTCGCCTTTGCCAGGGAGCTTCAGCTGGTGTCAGACTCAGCCTCGCTTCTGGGTTGGGATCAGGAAGTCCTCTTGCCCCGCCAGGGGGTAGCCTACCGGGCCGAGCAGATGTCCTGGTTCAGTGGATACCTGCACGAGAGGTTTACCGCCGGAGAAGTCGGCGAATGGATCAGTGAGGCGGAAGCGGCAGGGGAGGGGGAAGGCGCTCTCGATCCCGTTGTTGCGGCGAATCTGAGGGAATGGCGACACGACTACGACCACGCGACCTGCCTTCCGACGAAGCTCGTGCAGGACTTTGCGGAAGCCCGGGTCCATGCCCAGTCCGCCTGGGCCGGGGCTCGGAAGGATTCGAATTTCGCCCTCTTTGCCCCTCACCTGGAGAAACTCGTCGATCTCTCCCGCGAACATGCCGAGCGTTGGGGCTATGAGGAGTCGCTTTATGATGCCCTCATCGACCGCTTCGAACGCGGTGCAACAACGCGAGGGCTTTCCGGGACCCTGGGAACTCTTCGGGAAGCGCTTCTTCCCGTGGTCGAAGCGGCAACCTCCCGGCGTTCTTTCGACCGGGGGCGCCTTGCGGGTCACTATCCGGTGTCGAAGCAGGAAGCTTTCAACCGCGAGGTAGCGGAGGCCATCGGATTCGATTTCGAGGCCGGCCGTATCGATACGGCGGTGCACCCGTTTTGTTCGGGGATCGCCCCTTACGATACCCGTCTGACGACCCGTTATGATGAAGGAGACTTTCTCAGTTCCTTGTTCGGAGTCCTCCATGAGGCAGGACACGGGCTTTACGAGCAAGGTCTGAGGAAAGACTGGCGGGGTCAACCCGTCGGAAATGCCGTTTCCCTTGGCGTGCACGAATCCCAGTCGCGACTTTGGGAGAATCATGTCGGAAGGAGCAGGCCTTTCTGGGAAAAGTGGTTGCCAAGGGCGGTTCATTACTTCCCACATCTGTCAGGCCTGACCCCGGAAGATCTCTACGATGCCGTGAACCAGGCCGAACTCAGTCATATCCGGGTCGAAGCCGACGAGGTGACCTACGATCTTCATGTCCTTCTTCGCTTTGAGCTGGAACAGGCCATCTTTGCCGGAGATCTGGCCATCGGCGACATACCGGGCGAGTGGAATCGTCGTTTTGAATCCTATTTCGGCCTTCCCGTGAGGAACGATGCCGAGGGCTGCCTCCAGGACATTCACTGGAGCATGGGTATTTTCGGATATTTCCCCACCTATAGCCTCGGGAACCTCAATGCCGCCCATCTCGCGGCGGCGGCAAAACGGAAGGACGCGTCCATCGAGGAAGGATTCCTCAGGGCGGACTATGCACCCTTGCTGGGGTGGATGCGCCGGGAGATCCACGAAAAGGGAAGTCTCCTTTTGCCCGGTGAGCTCATCGAACTGGCTGCCGGTTCTCCCGCCTCACCGGAAGCGTTGATCGCACATCTTCGCGAGCGCTATCTGGGAGAATGATGAGGATCTGAAAGGGCATGGATGATACCCCTTTCTGCTGGCATGCCCAAATGACCTTTGCTTAGATTGGGACCATGATTGCTCGGCAGTATTTCTTCGAGGGAAGAGTGCAGGGAGTTGGATTCCGCTACGCGACGAAGCAGCTCGCCAAGGGATTTGATGTCCTTGGCTGGGTTCGCAACTGCGACGATGGCCGCGTCGAACTGCAGGTGATGGGAGAAGAAGACGAACTTGACGACTTCATTCGTGAGTTGCACGACAGTCCCATCGGGCGGCACATTCAGGAACAAACCGAGCGGCGGGTGCCGCTTCTGGAGGAAGTTTCGGGATTCACGATCCGCGAATAAA
>JAGRPC010000275.1 GCA_020439925.1 Verrucomicrobiia bacterium
ATCCGCAGCATGACGCACGGCAACAACGGCCACGAGACCGCAGCCTACCTCGTGCAGACCGCGCATGCCCCCGGCGAGCGGCTCGCCTATCCGAGCGTGGGGGCGGTTTTCGCGCTGATGAAGGAGAAGGAATACCAGGGTTCCCTGCCGCCCTACGTTGTCCTGACAAAACCCCAGGGCCGCTTCTCCGAGGAGGGTTTCCTCGGCGCGAAGCTGAAGCCCTTCGCCACTGGCGGCGACCCCAACGCCTCCCGCTTCGAAGTCGAAGGCATCGTCTCCCGCCACATCAGCGACGCCCGCCAGGCAGCGCGGCGCGACCTCGCCGCGAATCTCGACGCCCTGCGCCGGGCCGCCGGCGACGATCCCGTGATCCGCGCCTCCGAGGCCGCGCGCACCGAGGCCTACGAGATGATCCTCGGGAAGGGGCGCGAGGTCTTCGATCTCTCCAGGGAAAAGTCCGAGCTCCGCGACCGCTACGGGCGTCACACCTTCGGCCAGGACTGCCTCGCCGCGCGCCGCATGGTCGAGGCCGGCGTGCCCTACATCGTCGTCAACTACCCCGGAGGGTGGGACACCCACAGCAACCATTTCCAGACCATGGGCAAGCAGGCTCCGGAGCTCGACCAGGGACTCGCCGCGCTCCTCGCCGACCTGCACGACCGAGGTCTCCTCGATTCGACCCTGGTGTGGTGCTGCGGCGAGTTCGGGCGCGGCCCGAAGATCGACTGGCAACCGCCCTGGAACGGCGGGCGCAACCACCACGGCAAGGTCTTCTCCGTGCTTGTCGCCGGCGGCGGCTTCAAGGGTGGCAAGGTTGTTGGTGCGTCGGATGCGAAAGCCGAGGAGGTCGCGGAGCGGCCCGTCTACCCCGCCGACCTCCTCGGCAGCATCTACCAACTCGCCGGCATCGAGGGGAAGGCTCCCCTGCCCCATCCGATGGGACTGGAGGCGCATGTCCTTCCCCAGGACGCCGAGCCCGGCGAAGCGGCGGGACTTCTCACCGAAATCATGTGACATGAAAACCGCGCACGCGATCGCTCTTCTCGGTTTGTCAGGCTTTCTCGCCTGCCTTCCAGACCTGTCCGCCCAGACCCGCCCCTACACCGGATTCGTCTATCCCGCCGGCGGCCGCCAGGGCACGACCTTCGCGGTCAAGGCGGGCGGACAGGGTCTCGGGCCCGTGACGGGGATCGAGGTGACCGGCGGCGGCGTCACCGCCCGGGTCGTCGAGTGCTACAAGCGCATCGGACCGCAGGAGATCAGCCTCCTCCGCGACCAGCTCAAGATCCTCAAGGACGAAGCCAAGCCGCAGGCCGAACCGGCCGCCTTGAAGCAACCTTCCCCCGGCGGAGGCAAGGAGCCCGCCAAGGCCAACGAGGCGATGATCCGGCGTATCGAGAAGCGGATCGAGGAATACTGCAACCGCCCCGCCAGCAACGCCCTCGCCGATCTCGTCTTTCTCGAGGTGACCATCGCCAAGGACGCCGCACCCGGGCGGCGCGAGCTGCGCCTCGTCACGCCGTCGGGCATCTCGAACCCCCTCGCCTTCCATGTCGGACAGTTTCCCGAGACGACCCGCAAGCCCATGCTCACCGCGCCCTACCAGGTGCTCGGCAAGGAGGAACTCTCCCTGCGCCAACGGCCCGAAGAGGAGGTGGAGGTGAAGGTCGCGGCCCCCTGCACGATGAACGGCCAGATCGCCTCGGGCGAGGTCAACCGCTACCGCTTTGCCGCGCGCAAGGGACAGCGGCTCGTCGTCTCCGCCCTCGCGCGCGAGCTCATCCCCTTCCTCGCCGACGCCGTGCCCGGCTGGTTCCAGCCCGTCCTCGCGCTCTACGACGCCTCCGACCGCGAGATCGCCTACCAGGACGATTTCCGCTTCAAACCGGATCCCGTGATCCTCTTCGAGGTGCCCACCGACGGGGAATACGTCGTCGCCATCAGCGACGCGATCCACCGGGGCCGGGAAGATTTCATCTACCGGATCACTCTCGGGGAAATCCCCTACCTCACCGGGATCTTCCCCCTCGGAGGCAAGGCCGGCACCCCTTCCCCGGTCGCATCGAAGGGATGGAACCTACAGGGCGCCGAAGTCCTCGCACCGCCACCCGGCGCCGGGCCGGGCCTCTTCTCGATCCGGGCGAAGGCCGGCGGCCGGCTTTCGAACCCCCTCCCCTTCGAGCGCGATACCCTTCCCGAAATCAGCGAAACCGAGCCTTCCGATCCTAACAAACCCGCACAAACGGTGACGCTTCCGGTGATCGTGAACGGACGCATCGGAGTTCCCGGCGACCTCGACGTGTTCGAATTCTCAGGCAAGAAGGATCAGGCCGTCGCCGTGCAGGTCTCGGCCCGGCGTCTCGATTCCCCCCTGGATTCCGTGATCCGCGTCACCGGTCCCGACGGCGCCTTGATCGCCCTCAACGATGACTACGAGGATCTCGCGGGCGGCGCGAACACCCACCACGCCGATTCCTACGCCCTCGTCACCCTGCCGAAAGACGGGGCCTACCGGGTCCACCTCGGTGACACGGTGCGGGCGGGCGGCGACGAGTACGCCTACCGCCTCCGAATCGGCCCGGCGCGACCCGACTTCGAGCTTCGGGTGGTCCCTTCGAGCCTCACGATCCGCGCCAAGTCGAGCGCCTCCCTCGCCGTGCACGTGGCGCGTCGCGACGGATACCGCGGCCCCGTGAAACTCGAGCTCACCGGACT
>JAGRPC010000276.1 GCA_020439925.1 Verrucomicrobiia bacterium
CGGCCGATCCAGGATCCCACGACCGAGAGCCCGTCGATGTAGGCGGTGCTCGCAGCGCCGATGACCCGTTCGACCCCGACCCGTTCGTCGAGATTGCGGAAGACCTTCATGTCCTCGAGGACTCGCCGCGCCCGGATTCCGGCGTCGACCTCGGTCGGGACCGTGAGAAAATTCCAGAAGGCGAGCACCGCCCAGGCCAGGACGACGAGGGGCAGCACCGTTTTTCCCATCCCGAGGAGCACGGTGACAACACCGGCGACAAAGAGCGGCGGCGTGAGATAGATCGACGAACGGACCGCGGCCGCCCGCCACAGAACCGGCCGGTGGCCTTCGTAGTGCTGAATGGCCTTTCCGGCCTGGAGTGCGGCCATCGCCAGAGCGCAGAAGCTCGACCCGCCGAAGTGTTGGGGGGAGAGGGTGATGCGATGGGATTCGGGCTCGTAAAAGTCGGGAAGGAGCCCCTTGTCCTTGACGATGGCAACGCCGGGGATGCCCCGCCGTTTGAGAATCGCTTCGGCAAGTTCCGCACCGGTGACGCGCGAGGCGATCAGGTGCTCCTTCTCCTGCCCGTAGATCTTCAGGAAGCGGGTTCGTCCCCACATCGTGCCGGTCACGGCGATGAGGAAGAGAAGGAAAACCAGCTGCATCCCGCGAGTCTCACACCGGGGCGCCCCCCGGTCAATGGCGTGCGCCCGGTAGGAGCCGACTCACTGGCCGAGGGGAATGGAATCGCCACCCTCCACCTGGAGTTCCCAGGTCGAATAGCTCCACGCCGACGCCCCGGAAGCCTTGTTGCCGACGACTCGGATCGTGCCCTTGCCCTTCGGACCGGAAACCGGGATGCTGAAGTCGACGCTGCCTTCACCGTTGTTGAAGTTGAAGCTGCCACTGGGCATGAATCCGGGCTCGATGGGGCTGCCCAGCGCCTCGGCGGCCGCAGCGTTGCCCTGCACCGCCTCGATCGAAGCTTGGTAGGGTTCGGCGCTTTTCATTGCTTTCGACGCGCCCCAGACGATCAGCCCGACCACGGCGACCCCCACGAGGATGAGGGTGAGACACCCGCATCCGATAAAGGCCACGATTTTTCCACCTGAGGATTTGCCGGTCTGGGTCTGCTCGATTGCGCTCATGACGGGGATGATGGAGAAAGCGGGCGTGTAAAGCAATCCAAAATCCCGCCACTTCCGGGATTGCGCAGCCCGCCTGAATCCCCAAGATTGGAGCCATGCCTGCCGAATCCCACCCCTGCAACATTGCCATCTTTGCCGATTTCGAGAATGTCGCGATCGGGGCCGATCAGGCGAAGTACGAACGCTTCGACATCTCCAAGGTGATCGAACGCATCCTCGTGAAGGGGAGCGTGGTGGTGCGCAAGGCTTACTGCGACTGGAGCCGCTACGAAAAGTTCAAGCGGGCCATGCACGAAGCGAATTTCGAGCTCATCGACATCCCCCATGTGCGCCAGTCCGGCAAGAACTCCGCCGACATCCGCATGGTCGTGGACGCGCTCGACCTCTGTTACACGAAACCGCACATCGACACCTTCGTCGTCATCAGCGGCGACTCGGACTTTTCCCCGCTCGTGAGCAAGCTCCGCGAAAACAACAAGGATGTCATCGGAGTCGGCGTGAAACAATCGACCTCCGACCTCTTCGTTTCGAACTGCGACGAGTTCATCTTCTACGACGATCTCGTCCGCAAACGGGAGAAGAGTCGTCCCGCCACCGCAAAGAAAGCCCCGCAAAAAGCCGGATCCGCGACTCAGGGTGCCGACAGCCCCGTGACGGAATCGTCACCGGAGTCCCCCGCCGTCGTCGCCGACCGACGCGACGAGGCGGTGCAGCTTGTCCTCGACACCTTCGAGACGATGGCGGAAAGCCGGGGGGAGGACGAACTGGTCTGGGGCTCGATGTTGAAGCAGGCGATCAAGCGGAAAAAGCCCGGATTTGCCGAGAGCTACTACGGGTTCCGCGGCTTCAATGCTCTCCTCGAGGAGGCTCGCGACCGGGGTTTGATCCGCCTGCAGGCGGACGAAAAATCAGGCGGCTACATTGTCAAAACCGTTGCATGAGGTCACCCCGGCCAGGGGGCTTTGTGACAGATTTGTGACAAAAATGCCACGCTGCGGCGATTGCGCGGCGCAAACGAACGGGGAAGGTGGCCCTGTCGGACGCATTCCGGACCCGGAAGCGTACGATTTTGTCACCTTTGAGCTTCCCCTCAACCACCATCCCCCAATGAAACGTTCTCTCACTCTCCTGCTTCTCGCCCTCCTCCCCGTCGCCTCGACGACCCGGGCCGACGAGGTCGTCAAAGTCGACGACAGCATCCCTGCCTACCAGCAAGTCAGCGGCATCAGCGGCAGCCTCAATTCCATCGGCTCCGACACCTTGAACAACCTCATGACCCTCTGGGCCGAAAGCTTCAAGGCCAAATACCCGAACATCAATATCCAGATCGAGGGCAAGGGTTCCTCCACCGCTCCGGTCGCCCTGATCGAAGGGACCGCACAACTCGGCCCGATGAGCCGCGAGATGAAGTCCGAGGAAATCGACGGCTTCGAGGCCAAGTTCGGCTACAAGCCCCTGGAAGTGAAAGTCGCCATCGACGCCCTAGCCGTCTACGTGCACAAGGACAACCCGATCGAAGGACTCACCCTCAAGCAGGTCGATTCCATCTTCTCCTCGACCTACAAGGCCGGCGGCACGGCCATTCGCACCTGGGGCCAGGCCGGTCTCTCCGGAGAATGGAAAGACAAGGAAATCTCCAAGTACGGTCGCAACAGCGCCTCCGGCACCTACGGATTCTTCAAGGACGAAGCCCTCCTCAAGGGCGACTACGACGCCTCGGTGAAGGAACAACCCGGCTCTTCTGCCGTCGTCCAGGGGGTCGCCAGCGATCTCGCCGGCATCGGCTACTCCGGCATCGGCTACAAGACTTCCGGAGTGAAGGCGATCTCCCTCGGCACCGAGGAAGGAGCCCTTTTCGCCCCGACCTACGACAATTGCCTCAATGGCGATTTCCCGCTCTCCCGCTTCCTCTACATCTACGTGAACAAGAATCCGGAAAAGCCGCTCGATCCCCTGACCCTCGAATTCCTCAAGTTCGTCCTCTCCAAAGAAGGCCAGGAAGTGGTGGTGAAAGACGGTTATTTCCCCATGCCCGCGGAGATCGTGTCCGAGGTGAGCGCGGAAATTTCGAAGTGAAATTTTCGCCTTGTGGCGATTTTCAGGTTTACGCGGCCCGGGTTTCGCGTTGGATCACCGTTTCGAGGCCGGAATATCCGGCGCGATTCCCATGAGCAGCCCTTCCACCCGCGAAAACCTCCCGGATTCCGGATCCGGGGGCAGCCGCGTGCCAGACCCGAAACGCTTCGAGGCTTCGAAGTGGGTCCTCTTCGTGGATGCCTTCATGAACCGCTTCATCCGCGTCGGCGGCCTCTTCGTCGTCGTCGCGGTGATCGGGATCTTCGTTTTCATTCTCAGCCAGGTGCTGCCGCTCTTTCAGGGAGCGGAACTTGACGCCTCGGGGGGAGTCCATTCGGAAGCCCTCCCCGAAGGAAACTATCTCGCCCTCGTTTCCGACGAGTGGGGCGAACGGCCGCTGGCCTTGAGATCCGACGGTCACTTCTTTGTCGCCGATCTCAACTCCGGCGGAAAGGTCTCCCAGATCGACTCGGTTCTTCCGGCGGAGGAGACGATCTCTGCGGTGGCGGCCAAGCCCGGCACCGGGGTCATCGCGGTCGGAACCAAAGAAGGCGGACTGCATCTCCTCGACTACGCCTACGAGGCGAAGTTCTCCGGTGGAAAACGCAGCGTCGTCGAGTCGGTCAGCAAGGCCTACAGCGGAAAATTCGAAGGCCCGGTGCGCCAGGTGGGTTTTGCCCAGTCCGGCGCGGCACGTCTCATCGCCGCGCTGGTCGAGACGGCGTCGGGTCCGAAGCTGCTCGCGACCCTCGTGGAACGAAAACGCAGCCTCGTCGGTTCGGGCACCTGGAAGGAGACCGCCACCGTCGACCTGAGCGGAACCCTGAGGAAACAGGTGCCGGTTTCCTCGATCCACCTCGCCAACCAGGCCGACTCGATCCTCGTGGTCTTCGCCAACGGAGACGTGGATTACCATTTCCGGCAGGGTTCGTCGGCCAAGTTCGAGCTGCGCCAGACCTTCACTCCCTTTTCCGATCTCAAGAAACCCGGCATTTCGACGGCGGGCTTCCTTTTCGGCGACGTCTCCATGATCTTCGTCTCCGAGACCGGGGAAAACCGCGTTTTCAGCCTCTATCGTACCGAGGAGGAACCGGTCCGTGTCTTTCACCATACCAAGACCTTTCCCTCGCTCGGGAAACCGGCCACTTTCCTTTCGAAGAGCCTCCGCAACAAGGCTTTCATCACCGGGCAGGGCGACATCCTGAGCCTCCGTTACAGCACCACCGAAAAAGTGCGATGGGAGGGTCCCCTGCCCTTCGAGGTGGACCACGCCATCGTCGGGTCTAAGTATGACGCCCTGATTCTCCTTTCCAAGGACCGCCGCTTTCACCGGCTCTCCCTCTCCGATCCCCATCCCGAGATGAGCTTCAGCGCCCTCTTCGGCAAGGTCTGGTACGAGGGCTCTCCCGAGCCAAAATACGAGTGGCAGTCGACAGGTGGCTCCGATGACTTCGAGCCGAAGCTGTCGCTCATTCCCCTCGTGTTCGGCACGCTCAAGGGCACCCTCTACGCACTCCTCTTCGCCATGCCCATCGCCCTTTTCGGAGCGATCTACACCTCGGAGTTCCTCCACCCGCGCAACAAGGTCTACGTGAAGCCCGTCATGGAGATCATGGCCTCGCTCCCTTCGGTCGTCCTTGGCTTCCTCGCGGCGCTCTGGCTCGCTCCCATTATCGAAGAACGTGTCCCCTCCCTGCTCTGCATTGCCGTGCTTCTGCCCTCGGCGGCTTTCCTCATCGGATGGCTCTGGAGCCGGCAACCGCAATCGATTCGGAAGTATGTTCCTCCGGGGAGGGAGTTTCTCTACTTTCTGCCTGTCCTCGTTACTCTCCTCGTCACCGGGTGGAAACTCGGTCCCGTCATGGAGCATTATGTTTTCACCGTTCCTGATTCCGCCACCGGAGAACGCATCGGTGACTTCACGAGATGGTGGCCCACCATCACGGGAACCGCTTACGAACAGCGCAATTCGCTCGTCGTCGGTTTCATGATGGGCTTTGCGGTGATCCCGATCATTTTCACCATCGCCGAGGATTCCCTTTCGAACGTGCCCGGCGCCCTGCGATCCGGTTCGCTCGCTCTCGGAGCCAGCCGCTGGCAGACGGCCTGGCGGGTCGTCCTCCCCACGGCCTCGGCCGGAATTTTCTCGGCGCTGATGATCGGCCTCGGCCGCGCTGTCGGAGAAACCATGATCGTCGTGATGGCCACCGGCAACACGCCCATCATGGAATGGAACGTTTTCTCCGGCATGCGCACCCTCTCCGCCAATATCGCCGTGGAACTGCCCGAGGCCCCCCACCACGGCACTCTCTACCGCACCCTTTTCCTCGGGGCTGTCGCCCTTTTCGTGATGACCTTCGCGGTGAACACCGTCGCCGAAGTGCTTCGCCAGCATCTGCGCGAGCGCTACAAGACGGTCTGACCCCCGCCCTCTTCTCCCATGAGCCTGTTTTCCTCCAGAAAATCTTCCGAGGGCATCGCCGCCGGCGAACCCATGGTCTGGTTTTCCGGCATGTGGCTCGGAATCGGCCTGCTCATGATCGTGACGCTCCTGGGCGTGATCGTGAAGAACGGCCTCTCCCTATTCTGGCCCAACCGGGTCGTCGAAATAACCCTGGTGGAGGGCAGCGAGGCCGCCGTCCAGGGTTCCTCCACCCTTGCCGGCGAGATCCGGAAACACCAGGAAAAGCGTGTCAGTGACGCCACCGGCGCCGTGCAGCGGGAGATCCAGCTCTTCACCGGCAACCGCGACGCCTACGGTTTCGGCTTCCGCTTTGTCGACGAAGCCGACATCGCCTCGCAGTCACAGCCCGAGGGCATCGTCGTGATCGAGCGGGTCGAATACGGCGATCTGATCGGCTACCCCGTCGTGCTCAAGTTGCAGGACGGGGAAGTGAAGGCGGACGACGCGAACTTCGAAGACCGTCTTCATCGGGTCGTGAAGGAGGCCAACCATCGGCGTCACGAGATCGAGACCATCGAAAGAGACCGCATCGGCGACATCAACCGTCGCATGAACGACCTGCGCCTGTCCCTCCGCAAAGCCGAACTGGAAGGTCGCTCCACTCCCGAACACGCCGCCGAGGTCGAGGAAAAACTCGCCGCATTTCAGGCAACTTACGAAACCCTCGCCTCGGAGGCCTCCAAGCTTCGTGCCGCCCAGGACGCCGAGCACCTCGTCTGCCGTCTTCCGACCGGTACCGAAAGGGAGGTCGCGATCGGCGACCTCGTCCATGTCGCCTACCCGAACCGACTGGGTTCCCTCGCCCGGGCCGGTCAATTCCTCTCCGGAGTGTGGAGCTTCCTTTCCGACAACCCGCGGGAGGCCAACACCCAAGGGGGTGTTTTCCCGGC
>JAGRPC010000277.1 GCA_020439925.1 Verrucomicrobiia bacterium
TCGATTCCGAGCGGCTCGGCTCGGGTGCGAACCACGTCGATCGTTTGAGAAAAACAGCCATTGCCGACGAAGAAAAATTTGCCGGAAGGACGGGATCCCGAGGCGAGCGACATCGCCTCCGCCGCGGCCGTGGCTTCATCGAGGAGGGAGGCGTTCGCCACCGGAAGGGCGGTGAGTTCACAAATAAGGGTCTGGAAATTGAGCAAGGCCTCGAGCCGCCCCTGGGAGATTTCGGCCTGGTAGGGTGTGTAGGCGGTGTACCAACCCGGGTTTTCGAGAATGCAGCGCTGGATCACCGGAGGCGTGACCGTGCCGTAGTAACCGCGGCCGATGCAGGAGCGGTAATCCTCATTCCTTGCAAAAATCCCGCGCAACCTGGCGAGAGCGCCGGTCTCATTCAAGGCCGGAGGCAGCAGGAGCGGTTCTCCACGCAACAGATCCGCGGGAACCACCTCTCGAATGAAAGCGTCGAGCGTTTCACACCCGAGTTCGGCGACCATGCGGTCGACATCCTCCGGCGAGGGACCGAGATGGCGGTCCGCGAAGGGGGCGGAATCAGGAAAGGAATTCACGGTAGGACTCCGCGGTTTTGAGGCCCGACAATTCGGCGGGATCGCCGAGGCGGATTTTCACCATCCAACCCGCTCCGTAGGGATCCGTGTTGACCGACTCGGGGGACTCGACGAGGGCCTCGTTGACCTCGACGACCTCTCCGCTGACGGGAGCGTAGATGTCATTCGCCGCCTTGACCGACTCAATCACCGCGAACGGTTCCCCTTTCTTCACGACGCGACCCACTGGAGGCAGCTCAAGATAAACCACATCGGTGAGTTCCTCCTGAGCGTGGTCACTGATGCCGACGAGCGCGGCATCCGGGTTCGAAGGATCAATCCATTCGTGAGAGTCGCAGTAAAGCAGGTGGTCAGGAACATTCATGAGCGGTCGGTTCTATCCGTGGAACAAACCGAATTCCCGCGTCATGACAACGCCGATTCTGGGGGATGACACGAATTTTCCGGCATAGCGGCACCGGCGATGACAAATCGCACGCCCAGGTATCACCCTTTGCAGAGACGAGCACGAAGTTTGGCGATTCTCTTTTGCAAAGCATTTACTTGCGTCATGATTCGCCCCAGCTTCAAATTGACCTTTGACGCGTTGGAACCGCGGCCTCTTTTCCGAAGTTCCTTGGCCTTAGCTTCAAGCTGTTTTTCTCGATCGATCGCCTTGGATAGGGCGTTGCGGACGCCCGCATCAGCTCTGACAGTAGCGCTGAGCAGATTATAATCGGTCTGCTCGCCGACATCACCAAAGACTCTGATCAAAACATCTTTGACTCCGGTAATCGGATACTTCACCGAACCCATGGTGCCTGGGGCGACGGTGGTGACATCGATTACCGATACCGGGGGACCGCCTCCTGGAGAGAGTTCGACAACGAGGCTGTTCCCCGAAGTCCCGTGATTCGAAAGGAAGATGGTAAGGACGTCACAGGGTCCCTTTTCGACAAGGAACCAGTCTTCATCTCCCGGGGTAATACTGTAATCGGTCTCCAAGCTGATGGGCAGACCGACCGCTTCCGCACCGAAGAAAGTATTGTTCGTCGGCTCGGTCTCTGCGGCGGTTCCGACCTCTGCCGTTTTGGCAGTGAAGAACACAAGAGCAAAAACGAGAGACGGTATCTTCGAGGCTCGAAAGACCGCGGCTGATAGGGAAGCGAATCGATTCATGGTAGTTAACGCGGGGTGAAAGCACGCGACGTGGCTGGACCATGCCCTAAGGCAACTTGTTCGATAAGGAAAAACCCCAACACATACCGGAACAGAACTCAATCCTTTTCGTCAAAAAAAGGACACGCATGCTCTGGCAGACCTGCCCAGTCCTCATGGTCTGGATGCCGTGACGAACTCGAGACTACTCCCTTCCGGTCGCTAGAGCGCATCAGGGCTTTTTTGTGATCCGCGAGTTTTTCGCTGTAACGGACTCCGTTTTTTGTCGTTTCCGGGAGGTAGAACCCAACTTCTACCATGAAAAAACGATCCTACTCCATTATCGCGCTTGCCCTCCTCTCTTTCAGCCCCATCCCTTCCAAGGCCGATGTCTGGTGGGAATGGTATTTTGCCGGCGAAGCGGGCTATTTCCTGACGGATGGAAGCTTCGCGGATGCAGCCACCTCACACACCTTCACGATCAAGGAGGTGGCAGTGACCGCCTCCGCCTATGGCTTCTCCAGGGGTACGGTTTCGCAGGGGAAATACGAAATCAGTCAGCCAGACCTCGGATTCATGTGGAACGGAACCCATGCGATCCAGTTTTTCCGAAGCAGTGGCAATTTCACGAACGGAGCGTCTGTATTCTCGGGAGAGCAACCCTCGGTCTTTCTCGGATTCCAACCCAACGGAGGAGGGGTTGCCACCAACAGCGAGGTGAGACACGCCGACGAAATCATCCCCTATGTGTCCGCCCTCTTGATTCTGATACCCATCCAACCGGATTTGATCGCTCGCCCGGATGCCCTGATCGGGACAAGCAGTGCTCCCTCCGCCCAGCGCGGCAACGATCTCTACAACGATGCGACCCAGAAAGTGATCGTACGCGCGAAGGACCGACGCACCTCCAAATACTACTGTTCGGTGAATACCGACGCGGACGTGCCGGAATCCTTTCTCATCCGGGGGACCAGGGGCAATCGGATCCTCGACGTGAAATACGACCACTGGGACGGGTCGAAGTGGAGGAACGTGACCGCCGCAATGAGCGGAAGCGGATTTGTCACCCCTCGCTACCTTCCCGGTGATCACGCTCAGATCAAGGTGCGGGTGAAGCCCGATACGAGGGGCAAACGCCGCACGAGGAACGTCCGTTGCCTCGTCACTTCGACGGTCGACGCGACTTCAACCGACTTTGTCAACGCGACCGTGAAGGTGAAACCTTAGAAGGAGCCCGAATCGAACCACTCTTGAGGTTACCCCCAGGTATGACTCCGAGGAAAAAACCGCGAATTCCCGGAGATCAAGCCGGGAATCGATCCCCCGTCAAACAAACGGCTTTTTCACCACCTTGGCCGGGTAGGTCTTGTCACGGATCGCGATGAGGAGTTCGGTGCCCGGCCGCGACAGATCCGCGGGCAGGTAGGCGAGCCCGATTCCCAACCCGAGACAGGGCGAAAGGGAACCGCTCGAGAGTTCGCCGACCTTGCCCGAACCGTTAGCCGCCAGGATCTCATAACCGTGTCGCAGCGGCGGCGCCTTGTCGAGAAGGCGGATCGCGGAAAGACGGGTGGGAATACCCTGTTCCTTCTGCGACACGAGAGGGTCACGTCCGATGAAACCGCCGGGTTTGTCGAGTTTCACGAAGAAACCAAGCCCCGCCTCGAGCGGCGTGTGCCTTTCGTCGAGATCGTTTCCGTTGAGCGGATAACCCTTTTCAAGCCTCAGCGTGTCCCGAGCACCGAGTCCGCAGGGCGTGGCCCCGGCCGCGACGAAACGGTCCCACCACGAACCGATCTCCTCGACAGGGGCAAAGAACTCGAAACCGTCCTCCCCGGTGTAGCCAGTACCGCAGAGCGTGATGTGACCGGGTTCGCTGATCCGGTTATGCCCCGGAAGTCCTCCGGCTCCCGGCTCGACCAGGTGCCAGAGCGAACGGCTTCCCGGACCCTGCACCGCAAAAGCTCCCAGTTCGGCACTGCGATCGCGGAAGGTCACCCTTTCCGCGGGATGGGCCAACAGCCAATCGCGGTCCCGATCGATGCGGGCCGCGTTGACCACAAGGAAAAAGCGTTCCTCACCGGGACGGTATACAATGAGGTCGTCGATGACACCGCCCTCATCGTTGAGAAGGAGGGTGTATTGTCCCTCCCCCACGGAAAGAGCGGAAATGTCATTTGTAAGAAGACCATTGAGCCAGGCCAAGGCACCCGGGCCCTCCGCTTCGAACTCGCCCATGTGGGAAATGTCAAAAATGCCCGCCGATTGTCGGACCGCGTGATGTTCGGCAACGATTCCCTGATATTGGATGGGCATTTCCCAACCCGCGAATGGCACCATGCGGGCACCAAGAGCGAGATGGTGGTCGTGGAGAGGGGAACGCTGCATCGGCGCATGCTGCACCGTCGGTTCACCGAAGTCAACGCCTCCGGATAACCCGACACCGGCGCATGGAACCGATAGCATTTGAAATCCCGTCGATTCCCGGCACCTTGCCGCGATGATTCAAGAATCAGGCAACCGCCTCCTCGACCGGCTTGAGCGCCGATTCGGCCGCCTCGCCCTGCCGCTGATGCTTCACTGGATCGTCGGATTCCAGGTGCTGTCCTTCTGTCTCTCCCTGATTTCCGCGGACTTTCTCGAGGCCCTCCTCTATCACCCGGGATCCATTCTTCAGGGCGAAGTCTGGCGCCTCGTCTCCTGGGTGGTCATGCCCTCAAGCCTGAACCTCTTTTTCTTCCTCATCACGACCCTCTTCACTCTTTTCATCAGCAACAGCCTCGAGTCCGAATGGGGAAGCTTCCGGGTCAATCTCTATCTCCTCGCCACCATTCTCCTTCTCTCCGGCCTCGGACTCGTGCCGGGTCTCGGGATCGTCGGTCCCGTTTATGGGATGATCCTGTTTTCTTCGGCATTCCTTGCCTTCGCCACGCTCTTTCCCAACCAGCCCATCCACCTTTTTGGAATCATTCCGATCAAGGCGAAGTGGCTGGGAATCGCCGATGCCTGCTATCTCCTGTCCATCGTTCTCCAGGCCCCTGCTCCCGTTCTTGTCGGTGTCGTTGTCCTTGCCGGACTTCTCCCCTACCTCCTGACCTTCGGCCCCGGATTCTTCGAGAACCGGCGGCTCGAATCCGAGGCAAAAGTCCGGAGGCACCGGTTCCAGGAAAGCGCTCAGGTCAGCGCGAGCTTCCACGAATGCTTTTCGTGCGGTGCCACGGAAATCTCGAATCCGGAACGTGAGTTCCGCGTGTCAGCTGACGGAAACGAATACTGCGATCACTGCCGCAAGAGCGCCTGACTCCGAAGTCAAACGTCGACGTATTGGGTCTGATAGACTTCGGGACGTCGGTCGAGATAAATTTTTCGGATCCCCAGTCCGAGGCCAATCAGGAGGACAAGACCAAAGGCGAGATACAAGTAGGTCCAATCCATGGGCAGTTCCGTTGTCGCCACGATGGCTGTAGATGGTGGCGAACTCCGCCCATCCGCAGTTTTCAGGATCACTCGCAGTTCATACCGGGTGACCGGGCTGAGCCGGTCGATCCGCGCTTTCACAAGGCGATCGATCTGTTCGACCTTCGAAACCGGAAATGGTGCCCAGATGTTTTCGGCCGCTCCGGTTTCCGGATTCACGACGAGGGCTCTCATCTCGACTTCGTAGGTGGCAGGGCCGATATCACGGGGCGCCGTCCAGCCGATCTCCAGTGAACTGCTGCTGCTCTTGATTACGGTGAGGTCCTCAGGTCTGCGGATGGTGGGATCGATCTCGCGTTCGACCACCGTCCGCGCGACAAATCCCAGTGGGCTGCTCAACTCCGCCATCTTGCGCGGATCAATCCGGTCCAGCCAATCCTCGTCGGAGGATGAAATGCCACCGATGGATTGGCCGTTGCCGACTTCCCCTGCCGAAGTCGTCACGGGCGACTGAGCCGGCAATTCGGGTAACGCACCGGATCCTGCCTCCTCCTTGGCGTCGCTGACGCGTGTACCGCCAAGCCGAAACCCTTTCGCCGGGAGATTGGGGGCGGCGAGAGTTGTTGGAGCCCCGGGACTGACACCTTCGGGAGCAATCACGTTGCCGAGAAGGCGGACGGGAACCGTCTGGTCGTTACCGTAGATATTCATCGTCACATCCACGAGACCGCGCTGCGATGCGGTCGGGAACAACCCCACGGTCAGATTCATCGAGGAGAGCGGCCCGAGCTGCGGCCCCGTGTTGGTGAGGAGGCGGAAGGGTTCTGGCAGGTGAAACTCGATCGGCACCGCGACTCCCCCCGGGTTCGTCACGGTGAGGGCCTTTTCCACGGAACGCCCCGCCTCGACCTGGCCAAAGTTGATCACCTCGGAAGTCAGAGAACCCGGAATCGAAACCACAAGGCGTCCCGGCACCACCGGGGCGATCACCCGTGCGGACCTTGCGTAACCGTTCTTGAGGAAAAACTCCACGTTGCCGTCGAACGGGGCCGTGTCCGTAGCTGCCAGTTTCACGGGAATCTTCGTCACCTGCCCGGGGGCAAGGAGGTAGTTCTCCTGCAGGCTCTGCTGCAGACGGGTGCTGGCCCTCGCCGCCACTTCCATGGGTTTCTGGCCCGAATTGCTCAAACCGATCTCACCACGCCGCTCGTTGCTTTCCTCGTCGAGAACGAGTTCCAGAGTCTCCGTCACCACCGCGAAGGGATCTTTCCCCGCCCCGGAGAGCTTGGTGGTACCCGCCTTGCTACGACTGAAACTCAGGAAGTAGCTTGTTTCACCGGTCAACTCGGGCCGAAACGCGATCTTCAGGACCCTGGCGCCCCGGGGCCCGAGAGAAATCTTGCCATCCACCGGGTCGACCAGGTGCCAGGGAGGCGCCAGAAAGAGCTGTCTCTCCATCGAACCATTGCCCAGATTTCGCACCGTGACCTCGCGCACTTCCTCTCCGCCGATCATCACTTCCCCGAACTCGAGCTGCGCGGGCACCTGTATCTCCGTCTTCAAATCCGTCAGATCGATGTCATATCTCATCTCGGACGAATAGCGCCCCCCCCGGTATCGCACCGCAAAGGAGAAAGCATCCTCAGTCGCGCTGGAGGCCGGATCGGCCCAATAGGTGACGAGTGCCTTGTTCCGCTCATTGGGTTTGCTGACCAGAGAGACGATTTTCCCCGCAGACGGAAAGGCCCGGATGAGAAATTCGACCGTCGCCCCCGGGGTCTTGGATTCCGCACGAATCTCGAAGGTCACCTCATGACCTTTCAGGGCCTGGACGCGGCCAGTCACCGGCGTGGGCACACCGATCTCCTCCTCCGTCTGGGCACGAGGCGGATCGGTCTTTCTGTTGAAAAGTCCTCCGCCGTCGAAGAGCTGGGCCCGGAGGGGGAGCGAAGCCAGGGAAGTGCAGGCGATTGCCGCCATTCCGGCCCGCTGCAACACGACGTTGACGGTAAGCACCTTCACAAGGCTCTCATTCTACACCGGATCCATGAATTTTCCTACCTTCAATCGAGCGGAATTCCGCGGATCCGCCGTCTCAACAGGTCGAGGACCAGGCGAACGACTCGTTGCTTGAAACTGATTCGATCGACGGGATAGAAATATCGTTTGGCAAAGACCTCCCGTCCCCGCGAGGCAATACCAACATAGACCGTGCCGGCAGGTTTTTCTTCCGAACCTCCGCCAGGCCCGGCGATTCCGCTGACCGCAATGGCATGATCCGCATCGCTGGCTTCGAGACAACCGGCTGCCATGGCCTTCACCGTCTCCTCACTGACTGCGCCATGAGCTGCGATCACCTCCTCCGGAACCCCCAGCAGGATCGATTTTGCCTCATTGGAATAGGTCACGTAACCTCGATGAAAAACAACACTCGACCCGGGCACATCGGTGATCGTACTCGCGATCAGCCCACCCGTGCAGCTCTCCGCGGTGGCCACGGCCTCCCCACGATCCGTGAGCAGTCCCACGACGACTTCCTCGATCGAGGTTTCACTTTCCACCACGATCTGATCCGCAAACTCCCGCCGCACGATGGCAGAGGCCGCCTCCACAGAGTCCCCCTCTCCGATCAGACGCAGATCCACTTCGCCGAGTCGCGCGCAGTATCCGAGTTCAAGTGATTCGATTCCGCTCAAAAGGGGTTCCAAAGTCGATGCGAGGGCCGACTCGCCGACGCCGTAGATTCGAAAATTACGCCATGCGGGAAGTTCGGCTCCTTCGCCAAGAATCCGGATCAAAGCCGGTTGAACGAGATCCCTGAACATCGGCTTCAACTCCCGCGGAGGCCCGGGCAGAAGAAAAAGATGCGGCGACCCGACGGTTTCGTCCGCCGGCAGATAAAGTCCCGGCGCGGTGCCGTGCGGGTTCTCGAGCACCACCGCCCCTTCGGGCACCATTGCCTGCCGGTCGTTGAGGAGATTCTGCCGGAGGCCACGGACGCGGAACATTTCCCGAATCGTCGCAAGAATCGCTTCATCGAGCTGGAGTTCCCGTCCGAGCATCTCCGCCACCACCTCCCTCGTGATGTCGTCGCTGGTCGGACCAAGCCCACCCGTCACCAGAATAACATCACAGCGCGGAAAGGCCTCAGAGAGCACGGAGCGGATGTCGATCCCATCCGGTATCGTGGTTTGCCGCTGGATGCGAAGGCCGAGCTTGAAGAGTTCCTGACCGAAATAGGCGGCGTGGGTGTTGATCACCTTTCCCAGCAGGAGTTCGGTGCCCGTGTTGACGACTTCGAGACGCATAAAGGAAACGCTCGCACCGATTCTGCGGCCCGCAATGAGTCAGGCGTTTGTCGCCGCCGGGGGAGTGGAGAGAAAATCGAGCGGCACCCGCGCCGCATCAGACCAGAGGTCCTCGAGCCGATAGACCTCGCGCAGTTCCTCGTGAAAGATGTGCACGACAACATCGATGTAGTCGAGCACAACCCAGAGACTCGTGGCATCTCCTTCGGTAGAGCGTGGCTTTTCCCCGATCGCCTCTTCGGTCTTGTGCCTCACGTCTCTGGCAACCGCCTTGAGATGGGGCACCGAGGTGGCGGTGCAGATCACAAAATAGTCGGCAAGGTTGGAGATGCCCCGCAAGTCGAGGACAACGATGTCCTCCGCCTGGATTTCATCGGCGAATTTCGCGCACGTTTTTGCAATGGTGAGAGAGTCCGGCACGGCCATAACAGCCTCTGAGGGCTGGATCCCAAGGTGGCGGACTTTCCGGAGTTCGCAAACGACAAATCAAGCTTCGAATTCTGGAGCGGCACTTGAACTCCTCACGATCCCGCCGAACTTCGGCCTGATGGAGTCCCCTCCCGCCTATCGCTCCTGCATCACCACCTCACGAATAGCTGCAGGTGGTATTTCACTCCTTTCCTGGTCGAAGAAACTAAATTTCGAACGGGCCGCGAAAACTGCGTTTTTTCTCTCTCGAAAAGGTTTCCACACAACGAAGGTCCGGAAGTCGAACGCCATCCGCGGGGCGATGGTGATTCGCTTTGGAGCCCTGGAATCCAGCAAGCTGTCCGCCCGGTAATACCGGTCAAGCCATCACAATCATGGCATCCCACCGCTCCCTGCCCTACCGCCCCGAAATCGACGGACTGCGAGCGGTGGCAGTGCTCCCGGTCCTCTTGTTTCACGCGGGCCTGGGTTGCTCGGGGGGCTACATCGGTGTCGATGTGTTTTTCGTCATTTCCGGGTATCTGATCGGGTCGCTTCTCATTCGTGAAGGCGAAGCGGGAAATTTCCGACTTACCCAATTCTGGGTGCGCCGGATTCGGCGGCTCTATCCCTCGCTGGCGGTTACGCTGGCCGCGACAGCGATCGCCGGCTTCTTTCTCCTCATCCCAAACCACCTTGAAGAGACCGGTAGCGCGCTGGTCGCTCAGCCGCTTCTCGCCGCGAACTTTCTCTTCTGGTCAAGATCCGGCTACTTCGAAACGGCATCGGAATACCAACCGCTCCTTCATACCTGGTCCCTCGCTATCGAGGAACAATTCTACCTGTTCCTCCCGCTCGTCCTCATCCCCCTCCTGAAACAAGGACGGCGTCCCGCCCTCATCGTCACGTGGATTTTTATTATTACTTCGTTCGCCTGGTCGGTTTATGCCACCGCCCGCTTTCCCTCGGCCGCCTTTTTCCTGCTCCCCTCTCGGATCTGGGAACTCGACCTCGGCCTTGCTGTCGCCCTGCTTCCCGGAACAGGATTTGGTCGATCTGGACGAAATCAACTCGCCTCTTTCGCCGGCCTTGCCGCCATCCTTTCTCCCGTGTTTCTCTATCATGCCGGCACTCCATTCCCGGGCGCGGCCGCGCTCGCCCCCTGCCTGGGAACGGCCCTGATCCTCTTCGCGAATGCCCCCTCCCTCACAACAAGCGGTCGATTTCTCGCATCACCCCTGCCCGTCTGGATCGGAAAGATCTCCTATCCACTTTACCTCTGGCATTGGCCCGTTCTTGTTTTCACAAAATATCATTGGATCGGCGAGCCGCCCCAACTCATCGCCCTCGCAGCCCTGGCCGTTTCGTTCGTGTTGGCATGGGCGACGTGGCGTTGGATCGAGAAACCCATCCGGGAACGCCGCTTTCTCTCTTCGCCGCGACCGCTCGTCCTTGCGAGTGTAGCCTGCTCTCTTGCCATCGTCTCAGTGGGCGTAGTTTACGACGTGAAGAACGGTTTTTCCGCCCCCAACCCAGCCCTGACCGACGCGCCCGGGAACGCCGAAGTTGAGGGATTCTACGCCATGCGGGCCTGGGAACGTAAAGGCGGCCCTTTCATTGCCGGCAGCCAAGAGCCCGGAGCCAGGCACCTCCTCCTCTGGGGCGACAGTCATGCGATGGCCACTCTGCCGGTTCTCGACGATCTTGGTCGCGAGTTTGGCGTTGCGGTTTATGCGGCCTGCGAGCCAGGCAATGCACCTATATTGGGAACCCGATCGTCACGCATCGCCCTTGATGGTCGGGATTTCGAGCCAGAGATACGCCGATTGTTCGACTCGACCGATTTCGACACGGTCCTGCTCCTCGCACGCTGGCCCGTCTACCTCGAGAAACAGTCCGCCTCTTCGCGAAATTATCTTCTTACCGACGCCGACGGAAGTGACCTTTCCAAAAGCGATGCGGCACGTGTTTTCGTGGATCGCCTGGGAGAAACGGTGCGTTTCCTTGAACAATCGGGAGCGAAGGTCTATTTGGTCCGATCCGTCTCCTATCAACCACTGAGCGTTCCCGAGACGATCGCCCAGGCGCGTTTACGCGGGCTCGATGACAATGCCTTCGCCGTCTCCCTGAATGAGCACATAAAAGCCGACGAAGTCGTCAACGGTCTCATCGACGTCAGCTTGAAAGGAACTGGGACTGAAGTCCTCGACCCTCGTCCGGTCTTCACCAGTGTAGAGGGACTTTACCTGATGGCACGTAATGGGCGGGCCCTTTACAGTGATCGCAGTCACCTTTCGCCCCAGGGCTCCAGAGAGTTACGCCAACTGTTTGAGCCAATTTTCCGCAGGCTCACCGAGGAGAGAGTCGAACCGTGAGGGCGTCATAGCCTACGATACGTTCGTATCTCTCCTCCTTTTCCATGCGCTCTTCGCAGGAGACCACCTCGACCGCCGCGACCCGTTCCGCGACCTTCTGGAGAAGCGTGCGAACAAGAAGCCTGGCATGCGGAGCCCCGAGGCACAAATGAGGCCCGAATCCGAATGCCAGGTGGGGATTCGGCTTTCGACCGAGCCGGATCTCATGAGCCCCGGGAAAAACCGTTTCATCCCGGTTGGCGGATGACCAGCAAAGTGAAACCCGATCACCAGCGGGCACCGTGATCCCGCCGACCTCGGTATCGACCGGGCAGACTCTCCCGATGTGGGTCAAGGGTATGTAAACCCGGAAGAACTCTTCTCCCGCAAGCACGGCACGGCTTGGATCTTCACGCAGGTAATCGAGCGCTGCAGGATTTTCCGACAAGTAGGCGAAAATGTTGGAGACCGTGTGAATGATGGTGTCCCGACCTCCGGCAAAAGCGAGATTCGCGAAACCCATCGCCTCTTCCCGAGTGAGGCGGCGTCCGCGGTAATCGGCCTGCACCAGAGCGCTGAAGAAGTCGTCGCCAGGCGAGGCCTCGGCGAGGTCGAACTGGCGATGGAGATATTCCTCGAGTTCGGTACCCGGTTTCAACCCGTCACGAACCCGGAACACATGAATTCCCCAACCGATCCAGGTCTCCGCCTCAGATTCGGGGACATTGAGGAGATAAGTGAGCGCATGCGACTGCAGGGGCAGGGCAAACTCATGGACCATATCACTGGTTCCCCACGCCAGGACCTGATCCAGAAGCCGGTCGATGAGCGCCTCCACTTTGGCGATCATTTCCGCTTCCTTGGCGCGCTTGAAAAACGGTTCCACGATGGCTCGGTATTCCGTGTGTTCAGGGGGGTCCGTTTCGATGGGCAGCTGCCTCATCGTCCGAACTTCCTCTTCCGACGGAATCGGCACGCGAAACGGCGCGTCCGAACTGAAGGTCTGCCAGTCCTTTGCCGTCTTTCTCACATCCTCATGGCGGAGCACCATGGTGATGACTTCCCCTTTGAAAGGACATTGCATTACCGGCCCTTTGGTTCGGGCCTCTTTGAACGGATCGGGGTGCGGTTGGGTCATGTTCCTGGAAACAACGGAGCCATACTCCACCCTAGAAGATCAAAATTTTTCCCGCAAGGACGCATTCTTGTGCTCCATTTTCCGTAAGACACCTGCCACAGACTCATGAAGACCCCTCGAATTTTGCTCAAAGCCGTCCTGATCGCCGCGCTCGCAACCCTTGTTCCTGCCCTGAGGGCGCAGGAAATCCAGAAGGGCATCGAAGGAAAGAAGGCCCCTCTCCTCAACGTGAGCGACTGGTACCAGCTCCCCGAGGGAAAGGACCGGGTGGAGATCACCGACTACCCTGACAAGATCGTGGTCCTCTTTTTCTTCCAGCACTGGTGCAAGGCCTCGCAGGAAAGGGAATTCCCGGTGCTGAAAAAACTTGTCGACCACTACAAGGGCAATGACGGCATCGTCTTCATCGCCGTTCAGACGGCATTCGAAGGGTTCTTTGACAACACGCCAGACAAATTGCGCGTGGCGGCGGAGAAGTTCGAACTTCCAATACCCTTCGGTCACTACACAAAGGTACCCGGATTCCCCGGAGTCAGCGGCACCTACAAGCCCGGTGGAACCCCCTGGTGGGTCATCATCGACCGCAAGGGCATGGTCGAATACAATGGCTTCATCCTCAACGAGGAGGAAGCCATCAAAGGATTCGACAAGATGATCGCGGGACTACCGGTCGATTGATTGCCCGGGGCTCCCCCGAAATCGAATCGGCCTTCCACGGTTCGATCACGCCATCGCCTTGGCGACGACTTCCTTCATTTTCTCGAGTCCGATCCGGGCACACTTGTCCGCAGGCATTGCCCAGTAGGCGGGGTTGAAGAGTTCCAGCGAGAGCGAGGGATAGGCGCCGACGGCCATGAAATTCCGGATCACTTCGACAACCGGAGCAATGCCGTCGCCGGGGAAGACACGGTCGGCGTCCTTGATCGTCTCGCGAGGCGGGTCCGCCGGGTAGTCATTCATGTGGTAATGCTGAAGGGTGCGGGGGCCCATGAGGAGGATCGACTCGAAACCGCAGCCGCCCTTGTAGGTGTGAAAAACGTCTCCGAGGAAACAGGCCTTCGGATGGTTGGCCCTGATCGCTACATAAAGCGCCTTCTCTACCGTCCCGATGGTGGGATTTCCTCCCCACATCTCAACCTGGGGGACAACCCCCATTTCGTCACCCAGTTCAAGAAGCGCGCGATAGCGGTCGGCTGCATCGTCGAGGGTGACCACCTCCCCACCGGGAACACCGGCGGGAGGGGCAGCGATACGTTTCCCTCCAAGGCGGGCGATCATGTCCATGTCCCGCTTGGCTTCCTCGAGACCCGCAGATCTCTCCGCCGGGTCGTTCACCACCCATTTGGCGAATCCGATGGCGCTCTCCACCGTCAGCCCGTGATCGTCGATCCGCTTCTTGAGTTCCTCGATCTTTCCCCCTTTCTCCACATAGTCGTTGAGCTTGCGGAACCAGGGTTCGATCGCGTCATATCCAGCCTTGCCTGCCACCTCGATTTCCCCTGCGGCGTCCAGTTCCTGCCCCCGGATCGTGGACATGTTCAGACAGAACTTGAAACGCTTTTCACCGGAAACCGTGTCCGCAAAGGCCGTCTGCTGAAATCCGGAGGCGAGGGCGCCGATGGCAAGGCCGGATCCTGCGAGAAAATCGCGACGACCGGTGAACGAGGGGGACGAGTTCGAGGACATGGCGGTTCTTTTGCCATGTCCCCCCGACGGAATCAACCCTTCTCAGAGACGTCATGCCGGAATCACGAGGAAAGCACGAACGCCAAAAAGAGCCGATTTTGCTAAGTTTTCGGTCACGAAACGCGTAACCTCTGCAAGGAACAACAGATTCCAACGTCTTTATCAGTATGCCGCCCGTCATGAAACCAAATTCCCTCCTCCTCGCCGCTTCCGTCACGCTCCTGTTTTTGGGCACACCGCTCATCGCCGAAGAGCCCACGGAAATTCTAGGCGGCATCCTCCCAGCCGAACTCCACGATGCATCCGGAAAACCCGTAGACGCGTCCACGCTCAAGGGAAAAACCGTGGCCCTCTACTTTTCCGCCCACTGGTGCCCGCCGTGTCGGGCCTTCACCCCCAGCCTCGTCAAATTCCGGGACGCCAATGCCGACAAGGATTTTGAGATCGTCTTTGTCAGTCTCGACAATTCCGCCGGGGAAAAGAAGACCTACATCAAGGAGATGGAAATGAAATGGCTCACCGTTCCTGGCGCCCAGTCAAAGGAAGCACGGGAACTCGCGGAGCGTTTCGAGATTCGCGGAATTCCCTCCCTCATCGTCCTTGCACCCGACGGAACCGTTGTTACCACGAACGGCCGCGAGGATGTCATGATTTCTCCCGATACCGCACTTGAGAAATGGAAAGCGAAGGATCGTTCCTGAGTGGCGCCGAACCAGCGTCGCCCGCGACCGCGATAGATTCGGGAACTCCGGGTCATGAGTCGCGCCAGGCTGAGACTTCCCCATCGGTCATGACCGATCCATCTCCGCCGCCTACGGGGCGGCGTCCCGATCCGGACGCCGCTCTTATCGAGCGCTCCCGCCAAGGAGATACCCGGGCCTTCGACGAACTTGTCGAGAAATACACGCCCAAACTTTACGGGCTTGTCTATCACATGACCTCCAATCGCGAGGACACGAACGATATTCTCCAGGACGTCTTCGCCAAGGCTTACCGAGCGCTCAAGCGCTTTCGTGGAAAATCCACCTTCTACACATGGATTTATTCCATCGCGACGAACATGACGCTGAACTTCCTCAAGAAGCGCAATCGCCGTCGCACCATGAGCCTCGATGATGTGGATCTGGCGATCGAGCATGACCGCGATTTTATCGATGCCACCTCAAAGAGCGATCCCGTTCGCGAGGCCAATATTTCGGAATTGCAGCAAAGATTGAACATGGCCATGCAGAAGCTGTCTGTAGACCATCGCACGGTGGTCACGATGTTCGACATCCAGGCCATGCCCCATGCGCAGATTGCCAAGATTTTGGGAATCTCGGAAGGGACCGTGCGTTCACGGCTCTTCTACGCCCATCGACAGTTGCAGGCTTATCTTGAGGACTTCCGGAAGTAGGGAGTTTAACGGGATTGCGACAGGATCGGGCGTTGCAAAAGCCGCTTTGATCCCCTTAATTAATCCCGTTTCCCAAAATGGAATTGAACGATCCCGAAGACGTCCAGCGGTTGATCCGCCTGAAACGATACGAGTCGCCCGGCGACGAGTATTTCCGGTCCTTTTCCGAAGCGTTCAAGGAGCGCCAGCGCGCCGAATTGCTGAAGCAGTCCGCAAGGGGGCTTCTCCTCGAGAGATTCTCCCTCTGGTTCGACGAGAGCGGAGGCACGAAGCGGTTTGTTCCCGCGGGAGCACTTGCCGCAGCCGCCATCGGGGCAGGTCTCTATCTTGCCCTGCCTGGTGAAGATTCGTCACCCACGAATGAAAACTTCGCCGGAGTGCCGTCCGTTCAGGCTCCTGCCGGAGCGGAAACGGAAGAAGAGTTCTCTCTGGAACTGCCCGAGGGCAAAGTTCGGGTTCCGGGACTCTATCCGGAGATGTCATCGAAAAGTCCGAGCCTGCTCCCGGCTGGGGTGAAAGGAAGCCTCCGCGAACTGTGAGTTTTCTGAGATGAGGTCCGCGCACCTGTTCCTGCTGACCGCCATTTTACTGCCGTCGGTATCGCCCAACCTCTTCGCGGACGCCCCATCGACCCTCATGGTGAGATGGTCGGAGGAAGTCCGAAGCCCCGGAATCTGTGTCGACAGAACCTCCTGGTTTGTAAGCGTGATTCCCAGATCGGTGGATCTCGATCGTCTTGTCGCACCCGTTCTCGACGACGGAACGACCCAGGTAGGAAGCCGCATCCTGCATCTCGATCCATACGAGCGCCTTTGCCTCCTTGAAGCGACAGAAGAAGGCCTCGCCTCTCATCTTCCCGTTCCCCTTGCCGACGGAGATCCCCCCAAGGCGGGTGACCGCGCCAAATGTGTCTCGGGGAACTCGACCTGTCGGAGCACGGTGGCAGGGAAGGACTGGTCTTACCGTGGCGAACGTTTCCCTCTTCCTCTCCTGCGCCTGCGCGTATCGGAGAGTCCCGACTATTGCAACGCCGGAACCGCACTCGTCTCTGAAAAAGGTGACCTTCTCGCCATTCTGACCGGTCTGCGCATCGAGGCCACGGGAGAAGCCTACGCCATTCCGGCTCCCCGGGTGCGCAAGCTTGTCGAGGACATCAAGCGCCACCATCGGTCCGGTCCGATCTGGATCGGTCTCACCTTTCACAACGAATCGTCGACCCCGGAAGTTCTCGAAGTGAAACCCGGTTCTCCGGCCGCCGATGCCGGCGTCAGACCCGGTGACGTCATTCTCGCCATGAACGGTGCCTCCATCGAATCTCTCGACGATCTCGTCGAGACGATCCACACGCTCCCCGCCGGTGAAAAAACCGCAGTCCGGGTGCTGAGAGGCCTGGAGGAGGAATCTCTGAGCATGACCACCCGCTTCGCGGACCTGACTTCTGTCTCACATTGAGCCCTTCGCTCCGGACTTCGGATCAGAGCGCGGTCACAGGCCAATCCGTCCCTGCAGCGCACGGAAAAGCGTCAGTTCATCGGCATTGTTGAGACCGCCCCCCGCCGGCAATCCCTGAGCGAGTCGGGTAACCCGGAGACCGGCACAGGCGGAAAGCAATTCCGCCAGATAATGGCAGGTGGCCTCCCCTTCCACGTCCGAACTCAGCGCGAGGATCACCTCAGTGAAGTCCCCTTCGTCAAGTCGCCTGACAAGTTCTCCAATGCGAAGATCCTCGGGACCGACTCCGTCCAGTGGCGAAATCCTTCCCCGTAGTGAGTGATAGTGACCTCGAAAGGCACCCGACCTTTCCAATGGAAGAATGTCGGTGGGTTGTTCCACAATGCAGAGCAGGTGTCCCTCCCGCTGCACCCCGTCGCAAATCGCGCATCCTTTCTCCTCGGTTGCGAAAAAGCCGCAGACCCGGCACTCCTTCACATCACGCGCGGCGGTGGCAAGAATCTCGGAGAAGGCAAACGCCGTTCCACCGCTCTGTTGCATCAGCCATACGGCAATGCGCTCGGCACTTTTCGGACCGATTCCGGGCATCTGCTTGAGATGGCCGATGAGCTGCCTCACGGGATCTGGGTAATCAACGGTAGCCATGGAAGGATTTGAAACAAACGCAGAGTCGGCTTGCCGCTCAAAACCGATTCATGGAACGGGCATGACCATCCTCGGTCAATTCCCTCACCAGTCTGCGGGGACGTGACTCGGGCAGGGCCACCTGATCCTGAGCCAGTGCTGTGAAATAAGCCAAGGGCGCGTCGTCGACACCAGGGATTCGCGCTTTGCTGAAAGCTTCGAGCGCTCCCTCGTAGCTTTTCTGGCGAAGGAGGATGACCCCCTTCCAAAACTCTTCCCGTCGGGTCTTCTGCACTTCGTCGTCACTGCCGGTCGGAGCCAGCAACTCGTAGGTTTCATGCAAAACCTGCCTTTCGGAATCGTAGACCATCTCCATCGGCCTTAGCTCAAACGTCCCCCGCACCCGCTGGTAGACATTGGGGCCGGCAAGCACTTGTGATCCGAAACGAGCATTCGCCAGCGCCAATCGCCCGGCAAAGCTTTCCCCTCCTCCGAGAGTAGCGAGGAAAAACCTTCCCGGAATTCCGCATAGTCCGGCCGTAACCTGAGCCGTCTCAATTCCCACCCCGAAACGAGGCACGTGAAACCATCGAGATTCGAACTCTTCCGCCAGACCACTCAATCTCAATTTCAAGTCGAGCGCAGCGCGGGAGGCATCGACCGCGTGATCGGTGCTCTCTCCGGTGAGACCGAATGTTGCCCTCACCCGCTCAGGACCGGACTCATCGAGATACGCACCTCGGGATAGCAGAAAAGTCGAGACGGCCCGTTGAAACAGGCTGCCCATCTTCATGACATCGCCCGGGGAAGCGACCGGACCGGAACTCTCACCGGGGAAATGACAACAAACCAGAATCGTAACCTCGCAGACGTTTCCACCGAAATCCGGTTCGGATGGCGCTTCCAGCATCCGCTTGAAAACCTTTGAGGAAACCCGGTCGCCGAGCGCCTCTTCAAGCAGCCACTTTCGCCGCCCCAGAGAGGACCGAGAGTAAACGAGTGCACCAGCAAAGGCCGCTATCGTGGCGAGAAACGGAGCGGCAGGATTCAAGAGGATGCCGTGGAGAGAAAGAGTCGGTGAAAGGAGAAGCACCACCAGGAGGGCACCGACCCCGGCTCCGATCTTTCGAGGAAGTCGAGTCACCTCGATCACCGCCCACGCCGTTCCGAGGGAGGCAAGGAGCGTCACAAGAATTTCAAGCCAGAAAACCTTCACCCATTCGACTCCCGATGAAAGTCCCCTTGAATGATAAAACTCTCCCAACCAGACCGCCCCCCCGGAAAATACCCCCGTCCAATGGAGAGAAAGGGCAAGCAACGATGCCCCTCCCCCGATTGCTAGAGATGCCAGCAAGTAACGTCGCATTACGGGAATGATTCGGAAAAAGACTCCCCGATCCTGGGGAGAATGCTCGCGGGCCCCAAGTGTCATCATGGTCCCGACGGCGATTAAACTAGTTCTCCCCTTGGTTCGGAGCAAGGATGATCGGCAACTTTTGCCCTCCCTGCACCTGAAAAGGATTCGCAATTCGGCTTTGTCCTTCCTCCAACCAATACCCACTCTGGCGTGAATGCGCTTCGCCGCGGAGTTTCCGAAACGGCAGAGCTCAGCCTAGCATTGTATACATGTCGCACCGATTCATTTCCTTCTCCCTCGTCTGCAGCACCCTGCTCGCGGCGCCCGTATTTGCTGCTCCGTCCGTGAAGCTCACCGAAATGGACGACCGCTTACGCATCGAGATCAATGGCGAGTGGTTCACCGATTACATCATCAAGGGAGAGGATCGCTACTTCCCGCTTTTTTATCCCGTGCTTGGCCCCGGACAGGTGCCCATGACAAGAAAATATCCCCTGGAAGTGATTCCCGGGGAAGACACCGATCACCCCCACCACCAGTCACTGTGGTTTGCCCACAGCGAAGTGAACGGGCACAGCTTCTGGGCAGTTCGGGAGTACAACGGAAAGCAACCCGGCAAAACCGTGCACCGAAAGTTCACGAAGATCGAAAGCGGGGCATCGGAGGGTGGTTTCGTCTCGGAGAACGACTACGTCGCGGCGGATGGAACCATCATCATGAGCGACACCCGCACCGTCCGTTTCCTGGCGCCCGAGTCTCCCTCCGGTCCCCGCATACTCGACATCACCATTGCCTTTAAGGCTTCAAACGGTCCCGTTACCTTCGGTGACCAGAAAGATGCCGGTATGGCCATCCGAGTCGCCTCCGACCTGCAGGTGGAGAAAAGAACCAGCGAACGCGACAAAATGAAGGCCGGAGCAGGCCATCTCCTCAACAGCGAGGGAATCAAGGACAAGGAAACCTGGGGCAAGAGGGCCCGCTGGGTCGACGCCTATGGGGAAGTGGGCGGAAAACCCGTCGGCGTGGCCATCATGGATCATCCTTCAAACCCGCGCCACCCCACCTATTGGCACTCCCGGACCTATGGACTCGTCACGGCCAATGTCTTCGGAAAGCGACACTTCGAAGGACTTGAGGACAAGAGCGCGGGGCAGATGGAGATTCCCGCGGGTGAGACCGTGACCTTCCGCTGGCGATTCGCCTTTCATCAAGGCGATCCGGAATCCGCAAAAGTCGAAGATCTCTACAAGGCTTTTTCCGCGCAGTGACTTCCCCGGGAGAGCACTTCCTCAACGGATCTGATATCTCGCGGTGACCAAGTCGCTGCCCCACCCGTCATAGTAGTTCTCTGCGTGGAAGCGGACCGTCCCGCGACTGCGCTTGCCGCGTTTGCCTTTTCCGCCACGGATCTTGAATTCATAGTCATGAATTTCGCCAGGCTCGAGCACCGGCTCGTGCAGCCCGGCCATCATCGCCGCAGTCACGTTTTCGGGATATCCGCCCGATTGATCGTAGCAGGCAAGCGAGGCCTTCCGCGAAACGCCGTTCGTCGAGAAGACCAGGTGATTGTAAAACACCCCGTCATTCTCAAGGGAGACATGAAAGCCGGTAGTTCGACGTCCCCGGCAGGTCATCCTGAGTTCCTGCCCCCAACCAGAACGATTGTAGACGTCGTCTCCCCGATGATACGTGTAGTCGGAATCAAACCCGATGCGGCAGTCAGGCTGGAAAGGATGGTATCCGGGTTCGAAAAAGGCGTAATCGTTGACCTCGTCCCCTTCGATCGTGGTGTTTCGGCGAATGACATCGGCAAAGGTGGTGTTCCAGATGGTATCGGTGAATTCCCACGGAAAGATGTCCTCGTTTTCAAAGTAGAAGCGGTCGCCATCGCGAAGTCGGGTGAACTGGTTGACGAAAATCGCGGTGAGCGTCTCCCCAAGGTTGGTTCCCGTCAGTGGATGTTCGCAAAGTCCGCCAGACCAGAGGTCCACGGCATTCGCTCCGGCGGAACCATACGCCAAATTCAGGGCCGCGGCGGCTACCGGGTCACCGGTCAGTTCGAGCAATCCATCGTATCGCTCGAGCCCATATGCCAGACGAACCGTGTTGATGTCGGCGACCCCATGGTCCCGTCCTCGCTGCAGGTTGAGGGACGCGAGATCGAGCCCGCCGGCGGAGGGTCCGAAAAGAAAGTTGCGCACTTCCCCGACCATGAACCGATCGATTTCCTGCTGGCGGTTGGAAGCCTGCCCTCGAAGAAAACTGTCTATGCCCTTGGCAGTGATGTAATCCGGATTGAAAAAAGCCTGAAGCAGGGAAAGAGCTTCCTGGGATCCATCCGCACGGGTCGGAAGATAAAACGGCGGCAGCATCGTGTGACCAATCCGGAACGCGGCACTTGAGAATTCATTCGCGATCTGGGGATCCACCGAGGGATTGTAACCCGAGTAATCGGGGAGCGTCCCATAACCGATGAGGACGGGAAGCCACTCATAGTAGGTGATTTTCTGCAGGAGTCCCACAACCATGGCGCGAGCGCGTTGGTAGATCTCTTCGTCCACTTCCGGAGAGGAGAGATTTCGCCCATAAAACTCGTTTTCTGCCATTTCACGGGCGAGACGGTTGTGTTCGCGCATCCAGAGCGTGTGCATCGCGATAAGACCAACCTGCTCATTGGCGCGCACGTCGCCGGCGAGAAACATTCTCGACTCTGGAACATGGAGGGCATTCGCGTTGGGAAACCCGGGCGTGTTGTAGGGAAGCAATTCTCCGTCCGGACCATCTGTCGTCTTGAGCAATCCGCCACTGAAGGTCCGCAATGCCGCGGCACGAGCAGAGTCCGAGCCGTAGACCTGGGAACCGTCAATGAATGCGGTGATCGTATTGATTTGTTCGCGCTTCCCGGTCGGAGAGGCGGAAGCGGCCACGCTGACGGAACGGGTCGCCGGAATTTCGGCAAAGGAGAATACCGCATCACCCGGTCCGACGAAGACATTGAAACTTTCGTTTCCCGAACGTCCCGTCGCCCCTCCGGTCGATAGATCACCATTTGGTTCCGAAAGACCCGTGTCATGGCTAAGAAACTGACCGAACTGGAAAACGAGCTGATTGAGGCGACGTTCGCTCGGAAGGAATTCGTTCCCCTGATCGTGGACGAGATTGCTGATTCGGCGAGGGCTGGGAAGACCGGTCTGCTCGTTCACCAGGATCTGACCATCATTTCCCTGATCAACCGGAACTCCACGAGGCAGATCGATTCCATTCCCATAGGCAGCGGGAGCGAGGCGGATCAAGGGAGAGTATGCCTTACCCACATCGGGACCGCTCTGATGATTCCCCGAACCATCGATGCTGCGATATTCCAAAATGGCCCAGTCATCGATCGCTCGGAGAGGCAAGGCGGGAGCGGCCATCAACACGAGCATCACCGTGTGAACGAAAGAGGAAAAATGGGAGGCAGTTTTCATAGAAAATCACAGGCGGTCACCAAGACGCGGATGTCGAACTCAAGGATTTTTCCATAATTTTCGGAACTTTTCCACAAATCAAAACTTGAAATCGCAAAAACTATCAAAATTGCGAATTGAAAGTTGGAAATTTGGACGCCTTGCCAAATTGAGAGAACGTCAGAAGTGCCCGTCCCTGACCTCGAAACAGGTGGGCTTTCCGAGCAGGGGGCGGCCGTGGCCACACCATTCGGCCACCCATTCGATAAGCGTGTCTTCCGATATCTTCGGAGCACCGAAGAGACCGTGCGCTCTTGAGGCGTCGTTCAGCCAAGCCGTTTCGGACTCTTCTCCGGTGAATTCAACGACGAGATTGAGAAGCGCTCCGAGTTGCTCCGCCACCTCACGGACCGACAGAACGCGGGATCCGGTTACATTCAGAATATCGGCCTGCGGGAAGGGTGCGGCTAGATCGAGCGCCCGGATCATATGTCTCACGGCATCTCCCTGCCAGATGCAGTTGAAATACCCGGTCGTGAGATCGACGGGCTCCCCAGAGAGAATTCTCGTGGCAAGGTCGACAAGAACGCCGTAGCGAAGATCAACGGAATAATTCAGCCTCACCAAGGCAAGTTGAGTACCGTATCGTTCGCTCGCCTCCAGAAAGGCCCGCTCCCGCCCGAGGCAGGAAATGGCATAATCGCCCGAGGGTTCCGCCGGATCCACTTCTCGCGAACCCCCGCTCTCCGGACCGACAAACGGATAGACGCAGCCCGTCGACATGGCGACCACACTCGCGCTGGCGAAACGCTCGGCAAAACGGGCCGGCATCTCCTCGTTGAAACGTCGGAGTTCATCGCTTGCTCCTGCGGTTCCGAACTTTTTCCCGGCAAGAAAGAAAACCGTATCCGCGTCCGGCAGATTGGCCAAGTCCCGAGGCTCACACAAATCGGCCGGCAAAACCGCAATGCCCGCATCATCGAACGGCTTGCGCGATTCCTCGCTACCGAAGCGTGAAACCGCAAAAACGCGGCGCCCCGACCCAAGAATATCCAGGGCCCGTCTCAACATCAGCGAAAGGTGGAAACCCATTTTGCCTCCCGCGCCCGCGACAAGAATGTCTCCATCGAAATGCCCCAGAGTCTCGATGACACCTCGATCTGGTTCACTTGCGAGGAGGTCGAGTTCTTCCACCGACTGGGGGCAAAAGTGAAGGTTTCTCATGGTTTCACAGGCAGGAATTGAATCGCATCAGCGACAACGTAGCCGTCTGCTTCCTCGTTGGAAACCGACACTTCCGACGCTCCCTTGCTGAAGGCATGGACCCCGAGCGAGACGAACCCGCTCTCATCCCCCTTTCTTTCCCTCTGATTGACTCTCACTTCCACATCTCCAGAAGCAGTCTGCAGCCTGACTTTGGCGTTGCTGGCACGATTCCCGTGGGCCGGAAAGGCGAAACGCACTTCATAGCTCCCCGATTCCGGCAGGTTCACCGGGAAGACGAGGCGTTTTTCCTCCGCCACGACGGAAGACCCGTAGGCGTCGTGACGATAGCCGTTCCCCACAAAACGGGCCGCGGATGTCGAGATGACCCACTCGCCTTCCGCCCTTGCTTCCGCATCGTCCACGACGATTCCGGGAAGGGACGCCGCTGACAGCAACTCGCGCGGCGCTGCGTCCGGCGGCAGATCCAGCACCTGACCGTCCTTGAGGAGCCGCTCCCGCAGATCTCCATATGAGAGTTCCTGGACCGTCACTCCCCGCTCCATCGCCATGACTGCGGCGGTCGCCGCGGACTGTCCCAGGATCATGAAGACGGGCTCCATCCTTACCGAACCGAAGGCAATGTGCGAACTCGAGACGCACACCGGTACAAGCAGGTTACCCGCCTCGCCCCGCCGCGGTACGATGGAACGGTAGGAGACGGCGTAAGGACCTCCCGGCGAAACCTGAACATCGCCCTCGTTCTGCACCTTTCCACGTTCATCGACATAGCGCTGCACATTGTGCGAATCCATGTTGTAGCTGCCCAGACCCACTGGGTCATCGGCCACCCTGACACGGCGACAATCCAGCTCCGTCACCACGTAGTCCGAGACCATGCGCCGGGCTTCGCGGACGTAGATCTGGCGAGGCCAGTTTCCATTGTCGACAAACTCGTCTGCCGCCAGCCCCCAAGGCTTCATCGCTTCGCGTATCTCCACGGGCACACGCGGATGGTTCGCGAGGGTCCACATCAGCCCCTTCTGATAGGTTTCATGTTCCCTGACGATGCGGGCGCGATCCTCGTGCGAGGCCTCCGCGTAGTCATGATTCTTCCCGATGTTGTCGGTGGAGAAGGCTCCGTAATTGTTCGTGTCGGTCTTGTGGTTCGGCATGCGGGAGGGACTCCAGGGCAGGCGCAGGTCGCCCGCCTCAAAGTTGCGGAAGAGGAGTTCGTAGTCCGTCTCATCGTAGCCCTCCGGCTTCGGGAACGGCACCCGGTTCCGGGCATCGTCGCTCATGCACATGCGGAAGTTGAACGCCTGCAGGCGCCTGTCACCGGAACCATCCTCTCCCGGCGGCTCGGACGAGACTCCTGTGACGAGGCCGCTTTGGGGATCGCCCGGAATCACATAGGGGTCCACCGAGCGAGTGAAAAGATGCCCTTTCATCAGGGTCTTCTGGACCCCGTTGAGGGTTTCGCCGTAGACGGAATTGGACTCGCGACCGACCGCAAAAGAAACGCCGGCGGAGGCAAGAAGATCGCCTTCATAGGTAGCATCGATGAACATCGCAGCCTCGAAGCGCCGGCCCGATTCCATGGTGATGGCGGCGATCTTCCCATCCTCAAGACGAACTCCCTTTTCGCGATCGAGCCGTTCTCGATAGAAGATTTCCGCTCCGCTCTCCCGCGCCAAGCCGTCCATGATCGCCTGGGCCACCTTGGGCTCAAAGACCCACATCGTCTGTGCATCGGGGGAAAAAAGCGGTCGCCCTCCCTTGACCGTCGCTTCGACCGGATTCTCGAGAGGCCAGGCCGTCTTCTCCCGGTAATGCTCCTGCACCCGGCGGTAAAACTCTCGACTGATACCGCCGATGGTTTCCTTGCGCCCCGAATCCGTTGCCCCGAGTCCGTTGGTGGTGAGACCGCCAACGTGGTCGCCCGCTTCGACGAGGATCACCTTCCGCCCCATCCGGGCAACCTGCACAGCTGCAACCACACCGGCGCTGGTTCCCCCGTAGATCACCACATCGGTGCGATGAACCTGATCGGAGGCCGACAGAGAAACCGAAAAGAGAATGAAAACCGCAAACGCTAGATGACGCACCATGGCATTATCTTGTCCGCGAAAAACGCATCTGCCGAGGAAAAATGCCTGAGCCTCCCTCAGGACACCGATCCGGATCACTCCACGATGATGCGAACCGGTCGCGTCACCTTGGCGCCCGCCGCGTCCTGGCAAACAACCTTGATCCGATTGGTGCCTGGCTTCAGCCTGGAAACCGAAAGGCTCCAGCTTCCTTCGGTTTCCATGGTTTCGGCTTTCTTGGCCTTGATCGTGCAGGGTGCGATCGACTTGTAAATCCCCCTGAGTCGGTAAGTCGTTCTGGAGGTCCGCTTGGTTTTTGGTCCAGAAATCCGGAAGACCGGTTTGGGAGCCATATCGAAAGAAAGTCCACTGAGAGAAAGAGGCACCGAACTCACCAGCGAAGTGACTCCCGTCGTTGGATTGATCTGGTAGAGTCGGGTGGGGGCCGCCTGGTTGTTTCTCTTCCCTCCGAAAATGACCCCATCGGGACGGGTGGTCAGCAGATTGTCGATGTTCGTCGTGGCCCCGCTGATGACCGCCACGCTGTCCTCGTTGCCGTTCATGGGATTGAGGTTCGCAAGGCTGTTGCTACGCGTCATGAACAGGTCACCCGTGCCGTCGAAGGTGATTCCGCATCCCCCGATAACGGCCACATCCAGTTTCACCGTCGTCTTCATGGCATTTGTCAGGTTCACGGTGAAGAGATCCCGGGAGAATGCTCCATAGGCGTAGAGAGTTCCCGCAGGAGTGAAGGCGGAATCGGCAATCGACTGCCCGAGGTCACCGATGGTGGTCGTCTTGCCCGTTCTCTTGTTCAGGATAAGAAGTGAAGTCGTCCCGCCCCGTTGTCCCTGCATGGCATACAACACCCCTGAAACCGGGTGCACGGAGATACCAGAAACGTTTTTCTTCCCGACCGGACCAACCTCGATCGCTTTTCCCGTGTTGGGATTGATTGCGTATAGTTTGGAGGCAGCGCCCGCGGTTCCCGTAACTCCCCAGAGAAACGGCGAGTCTGCATGCAGGCAGGCAGTGACAAGGAGAGACAGAATGGCAGTCAGAAGCGACAGCGATCGGTTCGGGTTCATGGAAGCATTCTATTTCCGTGACGGAACCAAGACAAGAACCACATCGCTCAGTCGCATCCGACTTTTGGCCGATGGTCCGCCTCGGTGAGCGAATTCTCCACAGGCTGAAGGGCGGGGTCGCGTCCCTGTCAAAAGAGAGCTGTCCCGGCTAAACAAAAGCATGCGCCCGCTCTCTCTTTTCTTCGCCTTCACCACCTTCCTCCCTGCCGTCGTATCGGCTGGAGAGCCTCCCAAAGTCGCCGTCGAAAACCTTCGCCGGGTCTATCACAACGGAGAACACAACGCCTTCACGGACCTGATCCGCTGGAAAGGGGCCTACTGGCTGACCTTCCGCAGTTGTCCCAACGGACACATGGTCTTTCCGACTTCCTCGATCCGCGTGCTGCGCAGCGACGACACCCGGAACTGGACCGAGGTGCACCGCTTCTCCGTCCCCCAGCGCGACACCCGCGATCCCCACTTTCTCCTCTTCCGGGACAAGCTTTTCATCTACACCGGCACCTGGTGGTCGGGAGACGGCGAGTTGCCCCGGGAAAAATACAACCTGAACCAGCATCTCGGATTCGCCGTTTTCAGCGAAGACGGAGAGAACTGGAGTTCGCCCCAGGCCCTCGAGGGAACTTACGGGCACTATATCTGGAAAGCGGCCAGCCAAGGAGACAAGGCCTATCTGTGCGGGCGCCGAAAGCTGGATTTTACCGACAGTGAAGAAGGAGCCGGAGCCGCCGCCGTGGTCCAGTCCGCCATGCTCGAGAGCGACGACGGTCTCGTGTGGCGTTTCCATTCCCTCTTTCAGGAAGCCCGGGGAGACGAGACCGCCTTTCTTTTCAATGACGATGAATCGCTCCTCGCCGTGAGTCGGAGCGGCAGCCAGCCAGCCCAACTCATCCGCGCCAAGGCCCCCTGGAAGGAAAAAAACCGCGTCGACCTGCCCGAATACATCGGCGGCCCGCTTCTCGCCCGATGGGGCGACCGCTACCTGGTCGGAGGGCGTCGGAACTCCCCCGAAGGCCCCGTCACCACCCTCTCCTGGCTGGTGGGAGACAACCTGGTAAAATTTGCCGACCTCCCCAGCGGCGGTGACAACTCCTATCCAGGATTTGTCACCCTCGACGACGGGCGCGGACTCGTTTCCTGGTATTCCTCCCACGAGAAAAACGCGGACGGCAAACCGATCACCGCCATCTACCTCGCCGAGTTGCGGATCCTTCCGGACTAGAGCTTTCGAATTCTCAGGTCCTTCCAGTAGACCTTTGCTCCCTCAGGCCAGGACTTGCCCCCGTGGACCTGCAGTCCGATCGAACCCGAGGCCTGCACCACCTCCGAGGCCTTGCCCGCGTCAAAACCAGGGTGCGGAGTCGTGGCGAGATTGAGGCGGCAGACTTTCACCCCGTTCACCCAGGTCTCGATGACCGGCAGGATCCCGCCCGTGCAGCGGATGCGCAGTTGATTCCAATCGCCGGTCTTCCAGGCCGCCAGCCACGCTTCCGGGGTGCAGGTCTCCTCGTAGACCCCCTCGGGCCAGTTGGCGGTGCGCTCGTCCCCCTCCATTTTCAGGTCCGGCATCTCCGGATCGATCCGCGAGAATCCGAAAGGACGGAAAGGCACGCTGTAGGGTTTCGTCTCCAGGCGCACGTGCCCCACGTTGCCGCGGTCGTGATGATCCACGTACACTTGCCAGCCGCCGCCCTTTTCGTCGGTCCGCAGGAAGATCCCGCTGTCCGGCCCCCAATCGGGTCGCACCGAGAGTTCCAGTTCGAACTCCCCGAAGGTCTCGTCAGTCAGAAGAAATCCCCCGTTGCCTGACCCGGGAGGCCCCTGCTCCCCGAAGATCGCGCCATCCCCGGTGACTCCCCAGGCTCCCCCGTCGCCGTGCTGCCCCTTTTCCTTCTGGCGATGCCAACCGGATAGATCCCGGCCGTTGAACAGGTCAATCCATCCGGATTCCCTTTCTCCGAAGGACTTTGAACAGGCAGTGACGGCCAACCCGAACGCAATCAATGGAATAAAAAACCGTTTCATCTCACTTGGCCTTTCCATCCTCGCTCCGGTGATCCTTGAGGCAACTGTCGTCCATCGGCACCCCATC
>JAGRPC010000278.1 GCA_020439925.1 Verrucomicrobiia bacterium
TGCACTCCGGTTCCGCTTCCTCGGCGAGGCGTCGCGCCACACCCGGGAACTCGGCGCTCACGGCCCCGTCGTGAATCCGGCTGATCGGATGCACCGCGTAATAGTGGCAGGCCGCGACCTTCGTTGCTCCGTCGTAAAAGGCGATGGTCTTCAGCATCGGATCAATCAAGCCTTCCGGGAGATCCCTCAACGCGGGAGCGCTCTGGAAGCAGTTCACCCCGCGGTTGACGCGCACTTTCCCGTCATCGCCGAGTATGCGGCGATTGCAGGCGATGCGTTCGACCGGGGCCTCTGCGGTCGCCATCGCCGTCAATGGACGCGCCGTTTTCACCGCCTCCGCCACCGCCTTGCGGCCCCGCTCGAGGGTTCGGAAGAAATACTCCACGTCCATGATGTAGGGCGGGATTCCCAGTTTCTCGATGTAGCGCTGGGATTCAAGACAGGCGAAGGGCGCATTGTGCTGATGAACGGTGTGCACGCTCACCCGATCCGGCGTTGTCCCGGCTCCCTCGGCCAGCGCTTCCGTCCACTTCAGGTGGGCCTCGTTCAGAATTCCCGTCCAATCCACCGCGCAGAACACGATCGGCTTTCCCGCCCCAAGGAGGACGATCCCCTTTGCCTCGAGCGGATCCTCCACCGTGGTCGCGGGCTCGATCCAGCCTCCACAGAGCGGGTGTCCTTTCGGAACCGTGACGTCGAAACGGAAAGGGGCGATCCGGAGATTCCCGGGAGCTTCTGCCGCCTTCGCGACCGGCCCCTCCAGAAGGGTGCCGATGGCCCCGGCGAGACTGGTCTGCAAAAACGATCGTCGGGCACCCATGGTCAACCTTTCCGTCAATGAATCCTTTCCGACTTACTTCAAGGCCCCCTTTGCTTCGTCCCCGGAAACGATCTCCCCCAGTTGCGCACCTACCGCCCTTGCTATGGCCTCCTCGATTCCCGGCGCCCACGCGGTCGGGAGGTCGTAGTAGACCATGGAGGTGCCGCCCTCGTAGCCGCCTTCGGCGAGAACCCGCTCCGAAGGGATGTAGGCCATGACGTCATTGCTGTAGCCCGCAATCCAGGTGTTGGCAGGGCCAAACTCATCCTTGAATCGCATGGCGTAGTCCACCACCACTTCGCCGCCCAGAAAGATCCACTGCAGATCGGAACCGAATCGCCAGATCTGCACCGGGTAACCCGGATAGGCCTTTCTTATCCCCTCACCTCCATCGAGACGCTCGAGGACAACCCGCGCGAGCCTTGCCTGGAAGGCGTTTTTACCGCTCAGCGCGGTCTCCAGTTCCGCGCGCTGCGGCAGCGGCCCCAACTGAAGATCCAGTTCCACATAAGCAGCCTCAAACTCACCCTTGATCGCCTTCATCGGTTGGCGAAGGCGCTCCTCGACTGCTTCCGCAAGTTCCCGACCGACTTTCCGCGCCTCCTCGACGTCGTCACCTCCGCGCGGCCAGGGAGTCTGGTCGCCGCCGCAACCCTGCCAGAAAAGCGCCAGAGCCCCGGGATGCGCCTTCTCGATCTCGGCCTGAGCGAAGCCCGCATAGTCGCCGCACCAGCGATCAAAGGTTCCCGACAGTTTCGTCGGATGGCAGGCGTAGCCGAAGACGATCATCCGCAAATCCCCACCGGGATCGGCCACCCGCAGGACCGGCAGGCTGTGGTCCGAAGGACCCTTCAATTGACCCGCTGCCCTCAGGCTCACCACTTCGTCGTGTCGATTGCTACGCCGGTTGACCGCGATGTCCGAGGAACCTTCCCCCCATTCCAGACTCGCGGGCGCAAGCTTCCCGATCGCCTCACCGACCACGGCGACGACACGCGTCCGCAACTTCAGCGTGTAGTCGTCGATCCGCTTCCAATCCGAATCCTCGAGAAAAAGCAAACCCCGAAGGTTTCGCCCCACCGCCGGACCGCAATGCGTGTGCGAGCAGTTCAACACGATCTGCTCCCGCGCGAGACCGTGCTGCTTCATCACCGCCTCGCAGATCGCCACAGACGTCGCCCGGTCGATCCCCACGAGATCGAGGCCGACCATTACGGCTCGCTTCCCGCCGGGGTCCTCCAGCGCCAGCGCCACCGCTCTCAGAGGACTCTCGGTTTTGGTCGCCGGTTTCGTGCGTCCCCCGTAGCCGGACATCCACATCGGTCCCTCCGGCGTGATTTCCACCGCAGCGACTCCGGCCTTCCACGCTTCCTTCGGCGACGCGGTGGAACCCTCCTGGGCAAAGCTGCCTTCCCCCGAAGAAAAACCGTGGATGGCCACCATGGCAATCCAGATCGTTTTCACTCGAAAAAACATCGTCATCTTCGAACCCAATTCTCGTTCTCCTTCGCCACAGCGGCTCCATCCTCCGGTCCGAAAGGGTGATCCAACCTCACTCGCGTCTTTGGAGTCCATCCTGCCCGAGGCAGGCCAATGGGACTGACGAGAAGTCGAGCCAGCCCCGCTTGAGCAGACTCCATTTCAAAGGCCTGGATAATGCGACCCATCCTTGTGATGTTGGCCGCCGACCCGCTGAACCGTCAAGAATTCGCTGCGACTCGAAAACGTGATCCGCTCAGCCTGCGAGCGACCACCTCCGAGAAAGCGGGATTCAGAATGAGCAACGGAATTCCCTGGGAGACTGGTCGTTATTCCCAATCAACCCGCGGCCCCTTGCGATCTTCTCTCCTCCCTGCTCATCCCATTGCCGGCGCCGCTCCGAACCGGGGGGATTCGAAGGAAGGAAAATCAGGGCTGAATCACGTCCTGACCCTGCGTAAATCATTGACTTGGTTCCCGAAATCTGACGAATTTAGTGCCCGATGGTCCCACCCCCCCGCCGACCACCACCTTTGAACCCAGGTTCTCTTGTGGGAAGTTGCCCGGCGGAAGAAAAGGGAGTTTCCCATAGTCAGCAACGCCATGTGATCCAGCCAGGTTCATCGAGCCATTCAGTGAGCGTCATCCCTTATGACTCGTTCCAAGTCTTTGCGCGTTCTGGTTCCGGTCCTCATCGCTTCCGTCCTGACGGTGGCTCTGTGGAAAAAAGGCAGGCAAGCGATCATCCGGCCTGCAGATTCCAAGCCGGTGGTGGCGAATGTGGAACCCAATCTTGACCCGGAGATTGCTCCAGCTTCTCAAGGGGACCCGGCACTGACTGCCCCCGCGCCAAGGGTGGTTCCGACTGAACCGGATGCGAGGGAGGTCATCCTCGCGCTGCGGCAGGATGTGCGCTGGGAGGCCCCCATCCCGGAACCAACCTTTGCGGAATTTCGCGCCTGGACGCGGGAATATGGCATCGCATAGACGAACGAGGAAAGGACGGAACTGATCCTTGCCGGTCTGGAACTTGCCCAGCAGCGGCGGAATGAAATGGCCGACCTCATCGATCAGAATCCCAGGCGCGCACTGGAACTGGCGGTGCCGGTGGCGGTCCGGCGGGGCCTGCCTTCCGAAATCCTGGAACTGCTGGAGGAGCCGGTGAGCGGACGCGGCGACCTTTCGGTCATGGCGCTGGTGGCTGCTCCCGGCAGGACTCTCGACGTGCGACCGGTGCAGCGCAGCGTCAAGATGGAAGACGGACGCGAGTATGAAACCTTCACCTACGGTCTCCGCGAGCAGGTGCCAACGCGGGCGGACATCGCCATTCAGGGAATCGCGGTGGATGGGAAGCTGGCCCTGACAGAGTTGCCTGGCCGCATCCTCGAGCCGGTGGAGGTGGCGGAGTTGAACAGCGACAACGAGGTGTGCCCGACGTCGGGCGTGGCGACGAGCACAACCGGAGAAGAGGTCGTCGTGGATTGGGACGGCTCGGAAACGACGTTCTTCTGCGGGCCGAACCACGCCCTCGATGAATTGATGATCGCGGCGTTCGGCAATGCTTCGATCGGAGGCGACGGGACCGCACCGAGCGCACGCACCGAGGGGACCAAGACGATGCTCATCATCCGCGTGGATTTCCCGGACTTCCAGAGCCAGGTCGTGAGCGACGCGACCCTCACGACTCTCATCGACAACATGGCCACCCACTGGTCCGAGATGTCCTACGACAAGACCACCTGGGCGACGGTCGGCAATGGTTCCGCTTTCACGCCGACGCTGCGCCTGCCGAACGGTCATGCGAGCTACAAGAGCTTTGGCACCATGCTCAACGCAGCCCGAGCGGCGGCGACCGCGGCGGGTTACGACTACCAGGACTACACCCACGAGGTGGTGGTCTCGGGAAGCAAGCCGGACGTGAGCTTCGGTGGAGTCGCCTTTGTCGGAGCCCGCGGCGCGTGGCTCGCGAAATCACAGTGGAACCTGGGCGTGTGCAGCCACGAGGTGGGTCACAACTTCGGTCTCCTGCATTCCGGATTCTGGGATACCGACGACGGGACGACGATTGGCAGCGGGTCCGCGGTGGAATACGGGAATCCCTTCGATCACATGGGCGGCGCGAGCAGCTCGACCAATGCGCACTTCGGCGCCCGGCAGAAGAACTACCTCGACTGGATCGCTGATGGAGACGTGGTGAAGATCACGAGCGACGGTTCGACGACGACACGCCTGCGGGCCTTCGACAAGTCGGCCGCAACGAACAAGAAGGCGATCGCCGTGGATCGATCCGGCACGACCAACGACTACTGGATCGAATACCGGCAGACCTACGCGTCCTCGAAACCCTGGATGAAGGACGGAGTGGTGCTCAACTGGGGCGACGTGAACATCAGCAATATGAGGCCCCTGCTGCTCGACAACGCCCCGGCGACCAGCACCAAGGACGACTGTGCCGTGCTCATCGGTCGCACCTTTTCCGACACGGCGGCAGGTATCCACATCACTCCGGTGCTGCGCGGAGCGGACGCCGATGGCACCTCCTGGGTGGATGTGACGGTAGACCGCGGGTCTTTCCCGGGTAATCAAAAACCCTCCGTGGTGGTGACGGCATCGAACCTGAACCCCGCCACCAATGCGAACGTGACCTTCACCGCAGTGGGGAGCGATCCCGACGGCGATACCCTCGGCTACTGCTGGGACTGGGGCGACGGTTCGTTTACGGCCAACAACAGCCCGGCGGCGACGAAGAGTTGGAGTGCCACCGGGACGAAGACGGTGCGTTGCTACGTGACGGACATGAAGGGCCAAACGACCACGGGGCAGTTGCTGGTGCAGGTCGGCTCGAGCAGCACCTATTTCATCCAGGGGACGGTGACGACGACGATCGGCGCGCCGGTGGCGGGTGCCCTGGTCAAAGCCGACGACACCCACACGGACTCGACCGACAGCGAAGGCTACTACGCGATCACCGGCCTCGATGCCGGGAGCTACTCGGTGACCGCGACAAAAACCGGTCTGACGATTCAGCCGGATTCCTTCACCAATCCGGTGACGGTCGGGCCCAACCGGCAGAACATCAATTTCACGGCACCGCCCGGATCGCCGTATTTCAGTTCGATGAAAGCGGGCCTGGTGGACGCGGGGTCGAACACCGGCGCCGTGATCGTTCCGGTGAAGGATGCCGACACGCCCGTGACCGACCTGACGCTCACCGCCACTTCCTCGGATCAGGGTCTCATCCCTGACACAAACATCGTCTTCGGCACCGCAGGCACCACGGTGCGGACGGTGACGGCGACCGCGCTGGCCAATGTGGGCGGTCCATTGACGATCACGATCACCGCGACCGACCCGCAGGGGGGGACGGGCACGTATGTCTGGCCCGTCACGGTCAACGCGAAGCCGGTCCTGACGACCAGCACGCAGAACACCCCGGAAAACACCCCGATCGATATCGACCTTGGCAACTTCGTCACGGACGATCTCACTCCCATAGGCCGCATCCGGTTCGATGTTTCACGAGCTCGCAACGGCTCGGTGAC
>JAGRPC010000279.1:0-7429 GCA_020439925.1 Verrucomicrobiia bacterium
GGAACCCGGTTCTCCGGCAGGAAATCCTTCTCTCCCTCGACCCGCCACGAAACCCAACCCTTGCCTGGCGCCGCCCTCATCTCGAGCCTCACCTTCACCGGCCCGGCCAGTTTCACACGGTTCTTCGTAAGAAACCCTCCCTTTCCCTTCTTATCCGGCAGAAAGACGATCAGTCCGTTCTCCTCGGCGATACGACCACCGCGCGCCACCCATCCTCGCACGGCGACCTCCGACGAAGTATCTTTCGCGGCCGGAAGGGGCAATGTCTTGCCTTCCAGATAATGGTCGAAGTAGTCGTTCCAGACCGGCGACATCGGTCCGAGAGCCAGCCCGGGAGGGTCCAGTTCGGCACACCAGGCGGAGAGTTTTCCACGGAGTCGACTGGCGATCTCGGGATTCCTCGCCGCGAGGTTGTCCTTCTCTTCGATGTCGGTGGACAGATCGTAGAGATACTCCCGCTCGCCTCCGCGGAGGAGCTTCCAGTTCCCCTCGCGAATTGCGCTCTGCGCCATCCAGCGCCAGTAAAGGGCCTCGTGGGGAGCCTCTTTCCGTTCGCCGGTGAGAAACGGCATCAGGTCGATCCCGTCGAGTTCGCCCTGCGCAGCCTCCACCTTGCCCGCCGCAACCGCCGTCGCGGCAACATCGAGGGCGCTCACGGGGTGTTCGTAGATCTGACCACCCGGTATCTTCCCCGGCCACGAAATCAGGAAGGGCACGTGCATCCCCCCTTCGGAAAGCATGCCCTTCTCCCCGTTGAGCGGCTCGTTGAGACTGCCATCCCAACCGCCAGGATCGCCTTCGAGGGGCGAGTCGATTTTGTGGATCTTCAACGGTGCCCCGTTGTCCCCGATGAAGAAGATCAGGGTCTTTTCGGTGAGGCCGTGCCTTTCCAAAGTAGACGTAATCAGCCCGACTCCATCGTCGATCGCCGCGAGCATACCGAGAGCGGCCCGACGCCGTTCCGGCATCTCGCCGGGAAAGCGATCCTTGTAGATCTGGGGAGCATCGAGGGGCGTGTGCGGCCCCCGGAAAGCAAGGTAGAGGAAAAATGGCTGGTCGTGATATCGATCAATGATCGCCGAGGCGGCCTTCGCGCAGGCGGCGAGGTGGTATTCGTCGGACGGCAGATCGCCCAGAGGACGGTCGATTCCGTCGATGGTGATGTTGGCGGAAAAGGGACGCTGCGCGTTCTGCGAAAAGACGTGCTTGAAGCCGTGCCCGGTGATCTCGGTGGTCGGCCCGAGATGCCATTTCCCGAACTGAGCCGTCACATATCCGGCATCGCTAAGCCGCTCGGCAAGGGTCGTCTGCCGATTGAACCCGTCGAGCGAGGAGTTGTTGTTATCGAGCCCGAAGCGCCCCTGGAATCGACCTGTGAGCAGACCTCCTCGCGAAGGCACGCATTGAGGGGCCGTGCTGTAACCGTTCTTCACAACCACGCCGCCGCGAGCAAGGGAGTCGAGGTGGGGAGTCTTGAGGTCCGCCTGGAGACCGTGGATTCCAAGATCGGAATACCCGTGATCATCCGAATAGATGACGATGAAATTGGGTCTCGCGTCGTCCGAAAACACGGCTCCGACACCGACCAGGAAAAGAGCAGAGACGGGGGCAAGAAGAGGGAGTTTCATCGGGAATAAAGAACACGGCAAAAGGCCGCGCGTTGCAGCCAGGCTTGTGTCGATTCCGGCTTCCCTTACTTCCGGTCCTTCACCGTGACCCAGAGCGGAGACGACCAGGCCATGTTTCCGTCGGACTGTTCGATGCGAAGATAATAGCGGTTTTCCCCTTCGAGCGGAGACGGGTCGGTCCACGATCCGCCAAACTCCTTCTCTCCGGGTTCCATCACGTGATAATCTCTCTCGTTCCTGACAATGGTCAGGCGTTTCACGGGAGCCGTGCCCTCGACGCGATAATCCAGAACCGGAGCCTCTGCCGTCTCGAAGGCTTCACCCATCAGCCTTTCCCCGCAGCTGAGTTCAACGAAGATTTTGTCGGTGGCCGCCACCGTGCGGCGGGCCTTGAAGCCCTCGACGATGCCTTCGCGGGTGAATTCCTCGACGTAGACCCCGCCGAAGGAGGTGTGAGTGGAAATGTGGTCGCTCGATGCGAAGACGCCGAGCTTGTGTCCGACAGACAAGGCTTTCTGGTAGACACCGTTGTTGAAAGCGCTCTGACGAGCCGTTCCCGCCTCGAAATCGGTGATCGGAGCCGGCGGGAGGGGAAAATCCTTGCCGTTCCTGTTCGAGGGCGTGTAGGGCTCATCCTTTCTCAATCCCACGGTTGGCTGAGGCAAGCCGATTCCCTCGTAACTGACACGGGCGCCCTGAAAAATCTCGACGGTATTCTCATGGGTATTGTCGATCCCGTCCGGATACTTCGTCCAGTCCGTGCCCATCCCCGTGGCCCCGGTATGACTGATGATCGCAACCGGCTGGCCATGTCGTTTGAGAACATCCCAGAGCTCGGACGGCTGGATCTGGTCGAGCCCGGCCTGCACGGGAAGGGTCGCCTGCCAGGGTGAGTTGCGATAGTTGACCCGGTTGATGTAGACGATGGGGCCCCCGCGCTTCGCGAACACCACGTTGCGGTGTCCCCACGGGAACGTCTGCTCACGCTCGTAGGCATATAGGGACGCAAACCCACCCGGGGCGTGGAAAACGTCCACCTGCCGCTGGGTGTGCCACCACTCGTAGGGCGCGTAGACTTTCGCGATGTCGGTGTGGTCGGAGGTGCCGAGAAAGTCTAGCCCCGCTAGATCGTAGGCGTAGCGGTAGGCCTCGAGAATGCACCCGTCGAAACCGGTCCGGCAGTTCGAAATGTCCGTGTGGCGGTGCAGATCACCCCAGACAAGCCGATAGGTCTTTCCTCCCGCCGTCCAGTGGTGGTGCTCGGTGAGGGGGCGGGGAGGAGTCGGCGCATTGAAATAGGGCTCCCTTTCAGCGGCCCGCGAAATCGCAAGTCCAGGCTCCCCGGGCATTGACGGCCAGGCCGCAGCGGTGTCGATCCGGGCGACCTGGACCTGGGCCACCCCCGGAGCCTTGGTCGAACGCTGGTCGGTCGGCCAGGTCATCCAGAGACCTCCATCCGTTCCGGCGACCAGCTCCTGGTGCCGGTCCTGTCCCATGGTACTGTCGGGCAGGGCGGCAGGCTCGAGCCACGCCTGGGTCGACGGATCATAGGCGGTGAGGGCGACCCTCCAGAAGAGGTTCGAATAATAACGATAGCCGATCCAGACCCTGCCATCGGAAGCGATGGCAAGCGACGGAACGTTGACCGCGAATCCCGGGCTCGGGTCGGGGGCGGGAGTGGGTCTTCCGTTCGCCGGCACCGGCACTTCCGAAAAGGTGTCACTGTCAGGATCGTAGCGCCCAAGGAGGAGTCGTTTGCCCGCGTTGAGACCGGTCGTGTTTTCGTGACCACGGGAATCCAGCCCCCACTGTCGCTGGCCTCGTTCCGCGACGACCCAGAGTCCGCCCTTGCCATCCGCGGCGAGGGCCGCACGTGCCTCGTAGTCGGGTGTCGCGACCAATTCACGGTCCTTCACTGCGCCATCGGGGGAAACCCTCGCGAGATGGAGGTTGAATTCGCTCCCGGCCGAGGAGTCGTAGACGACCCACGCCCCCTCCCCGTCCGTGAAGGCGAGTCGAGGTTCCCAGTGCCCGCCCGCAGCCTCCGGGGCGGATACCCGGATCGTTTCCGACCATCCTTCCCCTGCGGTCCAGTGTTTCGTCAGGATCCGGGAAGCGCCGGGACGGATTTCCTGCCAGGCCACCCAGACTCGTCCGGAAGGATCCGTTCCGGCGTCGGCGAAACTGTTGCCCGCTTCCGCAGAAGCGGCGAGTTCGATCGCATCGTCGGGTTTCTGCGTGGATTCTCCGGAGAGCGGATAACGACGGGCCCGAAGCGTCATGACCTCGTTTTCATCGACCTGTCCCCAGAACGCCCAGACGCCCCCCGCATCGGAGGCAATCGCCGGTTGATGGAGCACCCCCGGTTCCGAGAGCTGAGCGAGTCTGGCGAGTCCACCACTTTCCCGGCGTCCCAGCCAGAGCACATCCCGGTCTTCGGAATGCTCGATCCAGGCCACGAAAAGTTCTCCCGAGGATGTGATGCAGCTGTCGGGAAAATCCCGATGGACGACGGCATCCGCGGAGGAGAGACGTTCCGCCAGCGGCGCCAACCACTTCGGAGTTGGAACGGCGGCCGGGCCCTTGGCCTTGCCTTTTGCTTTCGCTTTTGCCTTTCCTTTCTCCTTGGCCTCCGCTCCGGATTTCGGCGGCGGATCAGACTTTACCTGTGCGACAAGAAGAGCCATTCCCGAAGCGAGAACGGCGAAGGAAAGCAAGGAAATTCGGAGTGACATGGGCTGCTCGGGTTTTCCTGATGAAACCGGTTCGCCGCGCCGATGACAAGCTTGGAAAGCGCTCAAATCCGGTCCCACACCTTTCGGAAAGATGGGGCACGTTCACGGACTCTTCCCGGGCACCAGCTTTCGCCATGCCTCGATGGAACGCTGAAGATTCTCCTCCACGGGGAGCTTCACTCCGAAGGCCTGCAGCCCCACCGGTCCGGTGTAGCCGACCTTTTTCAACTCGTCGAGCACCTCGGACAAAGGGTAATCGCCCTCCCCAAGCGGACGAATGAGCCGCTCCCAGGAAGCTCCCGCCGCATTCCGGTCCGCGCCGTTCACCGTCACAAGAAAGAGGCGCGGCGCCGCCTTCGCCAGCAGTTCGGGAATCTTGGCCTCGTCCCCCACCCGCAGGCAATGGGCGAGGTTGAAGGTGACCCCGAAATTCGGGTGATCCACCTGGTCCGCCACACGCATCGCATCCTGGATCCGCTCGATCCAGGAACCGGCGTGAGGATAGAGCGCCACCCGAAGCCCTTGTCCGGCCGCGACGACGGCGAGCCGGCGAAGTTCTGGCACCGCCACCGCATCACCCGCCGGATCCGACGGGGAAAAGTCCGGACTGTTTACCGGGAGCCAGACCGTCGCGCCCGTCCCGGCGAGGGCGGCAAAACGGGCGTCGAGGTCACCGCGAAAGGCGATCCCTTCCATTTTCAAGGTCGCGGCACCATATACGGCGATGAGGGGAAGACCGCTTTCCTTAACCTTCGCCACGGAGGTCGAGAGTGCCTCCGAGGGTTCGAACCGCCACGCGACCCCATCGTATCCGAGGCTCCTCACCGTTTCGAGCTTCGCCAAATCTCGGACCGCGGTGTCCATGGGGAAGAACGGCCAAGTTTCGGCTGCAGCCGGAGTCGAAGACGACAATCCGATCGCGAGGACGAGCGTCGCCAGCCCCTTGCGCATCCACTTGAGACCGAGACGGTTGTTCTCCTCCTCCTCCGCAAGAACGGTGGCGACTGTTTTGCCGCTGATCCGGGGTGGTTCCGCCTTCGGAGGATGCTGTTCCACCCACTTCAGCATGGCCCCAAGCCGCTCCTCGCGCCGTTCGGGGAAGGTGACGTAGAAGGGATCCGTCAGGCAGGGGACAAAGAGTGGATCGCGAGTCGCCATTTCGAGATTGAAAACGAGTCCCGGTCGTCCTGCAGCGAGGGTGGAGACGACGCGATCCAAATCGAGAACTCCGGTCCCCAGCGGCACCTCACTGAGCTGAAATCCCTCCGGGCATGGACTCACCGCCATGTCCTTGAGGTGGACGCTGGCAACGAAGGGAGCGAGACGGCTGATGACCTCGTGAGGCTCCTCGAGCAGCGCAATATTGTTGCCAGTGTCGACGAGCACCCCGATCCATTCGCTCGAGATTGCCTGCATCAGGGAGAGCAATTCCCCGCTCGTGTGATCCTTGTGGTTCTCCACAGCGAGGCGCATGCGCCGCCGGGCAAGAACAGGCTCGGCAAGTTCGAGGGAACGTTTCGCGCGGGAATGAAACGTATCGAATTCTTCCCGGCTCTTGAAGATCTCGTAACGTCGCCCCCCGGTGAAAACCGTCCGCACCACCGTCGCCCCGGCTTCTCCGAGTTGCTTCAGGGTCGCCTCAAACGCAGGAAGATCCCCTTCCTCCCGGGGCAGCCTCACTTCCCCCTCGTAATAACCGCCCGTCTCGTCGACGAGGGTTCTGAGGGCTCTTGCAGTCGCCGTCTCATCCGGACGCAAGGTCGCCTGAACCCCCTCGAAACCGAGCTCCCGGGCATAACGAAAAAAGCCGGGAGTGTCGTGAAACTTCGCGGCGGACTCCCCCGCGCCGGCCGCTTTCCAATGCTGGTGGCAGGAAAAAGCGCAGATCCCGGAACGAACCGCCCCTCCCTTCGCCACGAGGCGGGACCTCGACGCAGCCAACGCGGCGATCGAGGTAAAAAAGTGGCGGCGGTTCATGAAATTGAATGATGGAGACAAAAATCGAGGAGGGTCGATTGATCGACCCAACCGTGTTTTCCGCCCCACGACGAGGCCAAAAGTAAGCACTGGAATTCGATCAGGGGCAGAGATTACCAAAAACGCGAATGGGCGTCCAGTACCGCACTTCTGACCAGGTGGCCGGAAAAACGATCCCGCCCTCGGGTCACAATCGGGTTGGCCCGGGCCGCTGGGTGAGTATCTTGCCGCAGTGTCCGCATCCGACTCCCATCCCGACGTGCTTGGTTGGCGCGAATGGCTCTCGATCCCGGATCTCGGCATCCGCCGGATCAAGGCCAAGATCGACACCGGAGCACGAAGTTCCTGTCTCCATACCCGTGCCCTGGAGGTTTACGAGGACCCGTCGGGCACAAAACGGGTTCGGTTCTCCGTTCAACCCCTTCCTCTGAAACCCGGAGTCGTGAACGACTGCGACCTGCCCCTGCTCGACCTCCGGGTCGTTCGTGATTCCGGGGGGCACGAAGAGGAGCGCCCCTTCATCCGCGTGCCGATCGTTCTCGGAACCCATACCTGGGAGGTGGAATTCAGCCTCACGAACCGCGACAACATGAAATTTCGGATGCTTTTGGGCCGGACTGCGATGAAAGGTCGCTTCCTCGTGAATCCCGCCCTCTCCTACCAGTTTGGAAAACCGCACCGTTCCCGCCCCAAGGCCGGTTGAACGCGGGGAGGTTTTCACTGCCGAACCCAACGCGTCGCGCGTTTCTTCTTCCGCCCTGTCACCATCCCGACCGCTTTCCGTCCCCACATGAAAATCGCCATTCTTTCGCGCAACCGGAAACTCTACTCGACCAACGCCCTTTACGAGGCGGGGCTCAAGCGGGGCCACGACATGCGAGTCATCGATTACGTCCGCTGCCACATGGAGATCACCTCGATGCGTCCGGCCATCTTCCTCGGCAGCGAGAAGCTGGAGGGATTCGACGCGGTCATCCCCCGCATCGGAGCGAGCCAGACCTTCTTCGGCTGCGCCGTCGTTCGCCAGTTCGAAATGATGAACGTCTACAGCGTCAACGAATCGGTGGCCATTTCGCGCTCCCGGGACAA
>JAGRPC010000279.1:7550-15405 GCA_020439925.1 Verrucomicrobiia bacterium
GTGATCAAGCTGCTCGAGGGCACCCAGGGTGTCGGAGTCGTTCTCGCCGAGACCAGAAAGGCCGCCGAATCGGTGATCGAAGCGTTCCGCGGTCTCAATGCGAACATCCTTGCCCAGGAATATATCAAGGAAGCCAAGGGAGCGGACATCCGCTGTCTCGTCGTCGGGGGCAAAGTGGTCGCTTCGATGAAACGCCAGGGCAAGGAAGGAGAATTCCGCTCGAACCTCCACCGGGGAGGTTCCGCGTCGGTCGTCAAGATCACCCCGGAAGAACGGTCCACCGCCGTCCGTGCCGCAAACATCCTCGGACTCAACGTCGCCGGCGTCGACCTGCTTCGCTCCAACCACGGGCCCGTTGTCATGGAGGTCAACTCGTCTCCCGGACTGGAGGGCATCGAGACCACGACCGGCAAGGACATCGCCGGCATGATCATCGATTTCATCGACAAGGAAGTGAAAGGAAAGAAGAGCACGCGGACGAAGGGCAAGGGGTAACGGCGACCGATGGATCCTTTCCCCGACCGGGCCGGTCGGGGCTACCTTTGCTTACGGATCGTGGTAGATAGCGCCGCGCGGCACGAGCACCGGCAAACGCCCTTCTCCCGACCGGGCCGGTCGGGGCTACCATTGCTTACGGATCGCGGCAGGTAGCGCCGTGCGGCCCGCTCGGCGTGCGAGTCCACATGCGAGCCATGCTCCACCGCAACCACGTCCTTGTTGAACTTCTCGGCCCGTGTCCAAGATGCGGTCGATGAAACGTCCCCCTCTTTTCCCCACGCTCGGCCTGGCCCTGGGCCTTTCCGTTCCGGCCCTCGCCCAGAACGCACCCAAACCGGATCCAAACGTCGAGGCCGCGAAACGCCCCCTCGCCCTGCTCGAGGACGCCGGGTGGAAGGATCTCTTCAACGGCAAGGACCTCTCCGGCTGGGCGGGAGACACCTCCGGCTACGTCGTGAAGGATGGAGTCCTCGTCTGCCAACCCGGAGGAAAGAATCTCGAGACCGAGAAGGACTACGGTGACTTCGCTTTCTCCTTTGAGTTCAAGATGCAGGAAAGCGCGAACAACGGCATCGGCATTCGTGTGCCGGCCGGGGGACGTCCCGCCCAGGACGGGCTCGAGATCCAGATCCTCGACACCGAGGGATCCGCCTATGGAGGGGAAGCCATCGTCGCGGGTAAACCCCGCAAGCTTTCCTGGTTGAAACCCTGGCAGGTCCACGGATCGGTCTATGGTCACGTCCCGGCGAAAACCGGCTACCTGAAGCCCGTCGGCGAATGGAACCAGCAGACCATCGTCGCGATCGAGGACCACATCATGGTCATCCTCAACGGCGCGGTCATCGTGGATACTTTCCTCGAAGAGCAGGCGCCTCTCGAAAAAGGCTTCAACGGACGCAGGAACCGCACCGGCCGTATTTCCCTCGCCGGTCACAGCGATCCGATGGAATTCCGCAACCTCAAGATCGCGGACTTCCCCCCCTCCAAGCCCGTCCTCGCGGACCATCCTGACAACACGCCTCCCGCCGGTTTCACCGCCCTCTTCAACGGAAAGAATCTCTCCGGTTGGAAAGGCCTCGCCCACAACAACGCCAACGAGCGCCGCGCCCTCACTGGAGACGCCCTCAAGGAAGCCCAGGCCAAGGCCGATACAGTCATGAACGAACATTGGCGCGTCGACAACGGCGTGCTCGTCTACGACGGCAAGGGGGCAAGCCTTTGCACGGCCAAGGACTACGGCGAATTTGAATTCTACTGCGACTGGAAAATCCCCGCCGGAGCCGACAGCGGCATCTACCTGCGCGGCACCCCGCAGATCCAGATCTGGGATCCCTGGGATGCCACGATCAAGGAGAAGGACGGCACCCGCCGCACGCCCTCGACCCCGCAGGAGTGGGTCGAGGCTTACCGGACCGGTCGCAACCTCGGTTCAGGCGGACTTTGGAACAACAAGCGCTCCCGGAACCAGCCCCTCACCCTCGCCGACAACCCCATCGGCGAGTGGAACACCTTCTACATCCGCATGGTCGGCAACCGTGTCAGCATCTGGCTGAACGGCAAACAGGTGGTCGATCGGACCGAACTGGAAAACTACTGGGACAAGGAAGGCAAGCTGCCCTTGCCGCGCGCCGACCAGATCGAACTGCAGCACCACGGCAGCGAGCTCTTCTTCAAAAATCTCTACATCCGAGAACTGCCCTACTGATCGTCGCTCACTCTTCCTCGCGACCGTAGATGAACCAAAGGTTTCGGATGTAGACCAGCCAGCCGGTGCTCTGTCCGAGGAATCCGACAATGTCTTTTCGCCAGACGAAATAGACCATCAGCATCGAGGCCCCGAGGATGCTGAGCCACCAGAAGGCGGGCGGGACGATGGAGCTTTTCGCCTTCTCGCTCGCCTGCCACTGGACGATCATCCGCGCCGTGAAAATCCCCTGGCCGACAAAGCCGAAGAGGACCCAGAGCACGCCCGTCACGGAGGTCACATCGAGAAAACGGTAGATCCAGGGAAGATCCCGTTTACGACGATGGATCTCCTGCAGGAATTCCTGCCCGCTCATTCCCGGGGTTCCTTCCGGCCAGTCGTGGAAGGTGGCCCTCATTTCACCCGCCGCATCCGGCGCCACCTCGATTGTGATAATGCGGTCCGAAAAGTTGAAGGGCGGCACGACCGGTTTTCCGGGCGTCCCCACGAAACCCAGCGCCAGAAGCAGGGACCAGACGGCCGCCGGAAGGACAAGGAGGAGAAAGGCGACTACAACCAGCCGCTTGCGGGTGAATCGACGTTTCATCGGTTTTGCAGCCATTTGAGAACCAACAACGAGATTGCCGAAGACAGGCCTCCGAGGATCAGGGCACCCGCCCCCGCCTGCACCGCGTACGAGGTGAGTCCGAAGGTGGTGCGGGCTCCCTCAATGACCTCTTCCAGATCCGTTTCCCCAAGCCCCTGCGAGGCGTAGAGCAGGCGAACCTGTTCGACCATGTATTCGGACCAGGCGGGATTGATGAAACGAAAATAGACCACCTGCGCGAGCACAGCGATCACGCCTGCGATGACCGAAATTACAACGCCCCGTCGCAGGCCCTCGGCAAAGGAGGTTTCGGGCTCCCGGCGAAGGAGATCTTTCATGGAAAAGGCCGTTCCAATGAAGGTGACAAAAACCGCCAGCGCCGAGCTGACCTGCACCAGCCCGATACCGGACTCATGCCAGCCCACGGCCCACGAACTCACCAGCCAGGCGAATCCCGCCAGGCCAATGATCCCGCCCCATTTCCATTCGAAACCTTTCATCTCGTGACCGCTTCCCGCTTAACCCGTGACGGATCGGGACGCAAGCCCCGGTTGAGGGGCTGCGCACCGCCCCGCCCGCGGCCCGCTGTCGCAATCATGCCCTTGCCACCGCACCCGCTCTCCCTCTAACATCGTAACCTCAGTTATGAGCAAGAAGTCCAATACCAAGATCATCGAAGCACTGACCACCGCCTACGCCATGGAACTGGAGACGGTGCAGAACTACATCGCCGCCTCGGTCAACCTTGACGGGGTCCGCTCGGACGTGATTAAGAAGGCTCTCGCCGCCGACATCACCGAGGAGCTCACCCACGCCCAGACCCTCGCCAACCGGATCAAGACCATCGGAGGACGGGTTCCCGGCAGCCTCGACCTTCCCCGGAATCAGAAATCCCTGCAGCCGCTCAAGGACAGCACCGACGTCGTCGGAGTCATCAAGGGAGTGATCGAAGCCGAGAACGGCGCCATCGCCCAATACAACAAGATCATCAAACTGTGCGACGGCGTCGACTATGTCACCCAGGACATGGCTATTGGACTCCTCGCTGGGGAGGAGGATCACCGTCGCGAGTTCATCGGATTCCTGAAGGAGTACGAGAAGGCGTGATTTCCGGGTCGGCGGCAATCGCGAGGGGAAAGGTAGAACGCGTTTCACCCGAAACCGTCTTTGCCATGGCGGGAGGTGCCGAAGGTTCCTTTTCCTCGCCTTTCTCCCACCAATCCGGTACAAAACCCTCCTCTGCCGATACCCTTTTGGCGTGTATGGGCACTGGACCCGCAGGATCTCCGCGTGTCTAGTTTCCGCCAGTTTTCCAAGATCCCCTTCATGAAACCCCTGCTTTCCTGCGGCCTGATTTTCCTGGCTGTCTCCTTGTCCGCCCAAGACGCCAAGCCCGTTCTCCAATCGGGCGACCACGTCGTTTTCATCGGAAATACCCTCGTCGAACGAGCCCGGCTTTTCGGTCATCTCGAGGCCTCCCTGCAACTCGCCGCGGGACCGGAGGTGAAGGGACTTGTCTTCCGCAATCTGGGCTGGAGCGGAGACTCAGTCTTCGGAGACGCCCGCTCCTATTTCGGCCCGCCCTCCGAAGGTCGCGAGCGTCTCGCGCGGAATCTCGGCGAGATCAAGCCGAACGTCGTTCTGATCTGTTATGGTACTGAGACCGCCCTCTCCGTCGACCAGGGATGGACCAACGAAACGGCGAACGGGGCAAATCAAGTCTCCGGATCGGGCCTCGAGTCCAGCAAGGCTCTGTTTCTGCAGGGTTACCAGGCCCTCCTCGATGCGGTCCGCACCTCCTCCGGAGAAGGACTTCGCGAAATCGTTCTGGTCTCCCCGCCTCCCCTCGAGAACCTGGGCGCTCCCCTTCCCGATCAGACCGTCAACAATCGCAACCTCGCCTCGATTCGTGACGGCATCCGGGACCTCGCGGAAAAGAACAAGGTCCGCTTCGTTGATCTCTTTGCCGCCCTTGGCGGAGACGCCTTCGACGGCTCCGTGGCGAATCCAGCGCTCACCGAAGACGGCGTCAATCACGGCGAGGCCGGTCATGCCCTCCTCGCCCGCGAACTGGTGAAGGGGCTCGGTTATCCCGAAAGTCCTCTCGGACAGAACGGAAACGAAGCCCTCGCCAAGCTGCGCGCCGCCATCATCGAGAAAGACCGCCTCTTCTTCCACCGTTGGCGCCCCGCCAACGAGACCTACCTCTTCCTCTTCCGCAAACACGAGCAGGGCCAGAACGCCAAGGAGATCCCCATGTTCGATCCCCTCATCGCCGCACAGGAGAAGAAGGTCGAGGAAGCGCGCGCCGTGGTGTTTGCCGGAATGCCGAAGAACTGAACGAGGCGATCGGTGACCCGTTTTCGGTCTGCCGACGCCCACCTTCTCCCCACTGATCAACGATTACCGATCACCCATACTTTCCCCATGACCCCCAAACTTCCCCTACTCGCGACTGCGGCCTTGACCCTCGGCCTGGGCAATCTCGCCGCCCAAAACGGCCTCAGGGATATCCCCGACACGGCGGTCGAGGCGCAGATCAAGGCATTCAAGCTTTTCGAAGGCGCCAAGATCAACCTTTTCGCGAACGAACCCGCCGTCTCGAATCCCACCCACATGAACTGGGACGGGCGGGGCCGTCTCTGGGTCGTAAGCAGCCCCCTCTATCCTCACATCCAGCCCGGACAGGAAGAGCAGGACAAGATCGTCATTCTCGAGGACACCGATGGCGACGGCGTCGCGGACAAGCATACCGACTTTGCCACGAACCTCCATATTCCCACCGCCGTCCTTCCCGGTGACGGCGGCTGCTACGTCGCCAACTCGGTCGAGGTGCTTTTCCTCCGCGACACCGACGGCGACGATATCGCCGACGAACGTCGTGTCGTCTTGTCGGGCTTCGGCACGGAAGATACCCACCACCTCGTCCACACTTTCCGATGGGGGCCGGAGGGCATGCTCTGGCTGAATCAGTCGATCTACATCCACACCCACCTCGAGACTCCCTACGGCGTGCGCCGACTTCTCGGTGGAGGGATGTGGCACTACCGCCCCGAAACCCGTCGCGCCGAGGTTTTCATGAAAGGGCTCGTGAATCCCTGGGGCCACGCCTTCGACACCTGGGGGCAAAGTTTCATGACCGACGGAGCCGGTGGCCAGGGGATCAACTACGTCTTTCCCCGAAGCGTTTTCCTCACCTCGCCCGGAGCGACCCGCATTCTTTCGGGTCTCAATCCCGGACAACCGAAACATTGCAGTCTCGAGTTTCTCACCGGGGGACACGTGCCCGACGTCCTGCAGGACGCCCTCGCCGCACCCGACTTCCGGGGCAATCGCATCAACCTCTTCAAGCTATCGGACAACGGCAGCGCCTACACTTCGACCCAGATCGAGGATCTCGTTTCCTCCAGCCACGGTGCCTTCCGCCCCATTGACGTAAAAATGGGACCCGACGGGGCCGTCTATGTCGCCGACTGGTACAACCCCATCATTCAGCACGGTGAAGTCGATTTCCGCGATCCCCGTCGCGACCACGCTCACGGGCGGATCTGGAGGATCACCTTTGAGGGTCGAAATCTCGTCAAGAGGCCCGAAATCGTGAAAGCGTCCGAAGCCGATCTCGTCTCCGCCCTCAGCGCCCCCGAAGGCTGGACTCGAAACGCCGCGACCGCGGAGCTCCGCACCCGCGAGCCCGAGGCCGTTCTGTCCGCCATCGCCTCGGCCAAATCCCCTGAAGGAGTCGATCCGGAGTTGTTTGCCCTGCGAAAGATCTGGGCGACTCAGACGGTCAACCGCTTCGATTCCGCCGCCGCCATCGCCTTGACCGCCGCGAAGAATCCGAAGGTCCGCGCCGGGGCTCTTCGCGCGCTCTACTACGATGCCGCCACCATCGACGGCGCTCTCGCCGTCGCGGAGAAAGCCGTTTCCGATCCGCATCCGCAGGTCAGGCTCTGGGGAGTCAGCGTGCTAGCGCAGCACTCCTCTCCGGATACCGTGAAGATCGCCCTGCGCGCGCTCGACGGAGTCCCCGTCGATGATTTCCTCGATTTCGCGGTCTGGTCGATCTGCCGCGAGCACGCCGATCGCTGGAAACCGGCAACCACCACGGGTAATCCCTTCGCCACACCGCGCCAACTCCTCTACGCGGTTCGTGCCCTCAACGAACCCGTAGCCGTCGGTCAGATCCTTGGCGCGCTCGAGTCCGGCACGCTTGCAGCGGACGACGAGGTCGCCGGCATCGCCGACTGGATTTCGAAGGTCGGTTCCGCCGCCGATCTCGAACGACTTTTTGTCTACGGACTCAGGGAGGGTTCCACGCCGGCCCAGCAGCACACAGTGCTCTCCGCTCTCGACAGCGCGGCGAAGCTTCGCAAGCTGCAGCCCGCCGGAGACACCGCCCGCCTCAGCCGCTTCCTCGAATCGGGCGACCCCGCCACGTTTGCCAGCGCAGCCTCCCTCGCGGGGCTCTGGAAGCTGGAATCCGCTCGCGAAATCCTGAAGACCGCCTTCCTCAATGCACCGAAAGACGGTGGCCGTGCCCGTGCCGCCCTCGACGGGCTCATTGCCCTCGGCGGCCCCGCCACCGCACAGCTTCTCGATGCGAGCGCCGGGGACAAAGCCGCCCCCTATGTCCTCCGGTCTCTTGCCGTGATCGGTCGCACGCGAATGAACCCCAACGAAGGGGCCAAGCTCGCCCTCACGGTTCTCACCGATTCTCCGGACGGCACCGACCCCCACGGGATCTACGACACTTTCCTTGCCAACAAGCAGGGACCCGGCGCCCTCGCCAAGATCCTCGCGGGCAGTTCCCTTCCCCAGTCCATCGCCCTCGTCGGAGTGAACAAGGCGCAGAGCTCCGCCTCCCGTCCCGAAGGACTCGTCGCCGCGCTTCAGAAAGCCGGCAATCTCAAGCCAATGAAGACCTCCCTGACGCCCGTCGAGATGGAGGCGATGATGAAGGAAGTCGCGGCCAAGGGCGATGCGAGACAGGGCGAGTCCATTTATCGCCGCGCCGCCCTCCAATGCACCGCCTGTCACGCCATCGGCGGAGCCGGGGCCGTGATCGG
>JAGRPC010000280.1 GCA_020439925.1 Verrucomicrobiia bacterium
CGAAGAAGCCGGCCGCCAAACCCGCTGCGAAGAAACCGGCCGCCAAACCCGCGGCAAAGCCGACCCCGAAAAAGTCGGCCAAAGCGACGCCTGCCAAACCGGTTCCTTCCAAGCCGTCCACTCCCCCTTCCAAACCCAAGCCGGAACCGGTGGCGGTCAAGTCCGTTCCCGCTGCCGCCTCGAAGGCCGAGGCAGCCAAGCCGGCTCCGAAGTCTACTTCCCTTTCCTCCGCACCCGTGAAAATTCCGCCCAAGAAACGACTGCCCGTCAAGCGACGACCCCTGTTCGCCCACCTCAACAATCACGCTCCCGTGATTCCGTCCGCGGAAGCCCGGGAAAAGCCCAAGAAGCTTTCCCCGACTTTCCTCAAGGCTCAGCGCCAGCGCCTCCTCGACCTTCGTGATTCCCTCGTCGACCAGATGTCGGGAGTTGCCCGCGATGCCATTCGCGGGGAAGACGGAGGAGATTCCTCCGCATTTGGTATGCACCAGGCGGATGCCGGCAGCGACTCCTATGATCGTGATTTTGCCCTCAACATTCTCTCCCAGGAGCAGAACGCCCTCTACGAGATCGAAGAGGCGCTGCAAAGGATCGAGACAGGGGAGTACGGGATCTGCCAAGGGTCCGGGGAACTCATTCCCCAAGCCCGTCTCGAAGCCATCCCCTTTGCCCGTTGCACCGTCGACTACCAGGAGAAACTCGATCAGGAGCAGAAGATTGGCAATTTCCGGACGCCGGTCACCTCCCTCTTCGGATTGGAGGAGAAAGAGGTCTCCAAGCCTTCCGAAGACGACGAGGATTAAAATATCGGTTGAGAAACCCGGGAATTGTCCTAAATTCCCCGCCCTTCGCGAAACACTTCACCATCTCCACCCATGCCCAGAGAAGTCATCATTCTTGAATGCACCGAGGCCAAGGCGGAAGGCGCTCGGCCTTCCATCTACGTGTCGACCCGCAACAAAAAGAGCATTCGCACTCCGGGCCGTCTCGAGAAGGTGAAGTTCAATCCCTACCTCAAGCGCCGCACCCTTCACCGCGAGAAGCGCTGATTCAAAACTCCCTCAAAAGCCATGGGCCCGAAAACCGAACAGAGAGCCATCAATTTCCGCCGTGCCAACAGGCGCATGCCTCGTCGTCGTTTCGACATTCCTCACGATAAGGTGAACTACCTCAATCCCGAGTTTCTGAAGAACTTCACCACCGAGTCCGGCAAGATTTATGCGCGTCGCACCACCGGTGTCTCCGCCAAGTTGCACCGCAAGATCACTCGTGAGATCAAGCGCGCTCGCGCCCTCAACCTCATGTGATGTGGTTCCTCGTCCTGAGGTTCCTCAATAAACCGATTTCCGACAGGGTTAGGTGGCAAGCCTAACCCTGTTTTCGTATTCGCGTTCAAGCGATGTGCAATCTCTACGACATCGGGCGACCCCGCCGCCAGCGGGGTGATGAGTGGGAGGCGGCAATGAAGGCAGTTCTGGAGACGCTTCCCCGTCGCCATGGTATCCGCAAGACCGATCCTGCGCCGGTCCTGAAACGTGAGGGCGGCTTTCCCTGCGCGCATGTGATGAGATGGGGGTTTGAGCGAGAGTTCAATTCGGCAGTGAACAACGCACGCTTCGACAGGCTCGACGGACCCTGGTCGTCCGCGTGGCGGGAAAGGCGCCGCTGCCTTTTTCCGATAACGACCTGGTATGAATGGCATGGACCGGCCGGGGCCAAGCAGACCTTCGCCTTTGAATCCACTCGCGGAGAATGGTTGTGGGCGGCGGGAATCTGGGAGGAGAGCAAATCCGGTCTGGCCTGCTCCATGCTTACGCGAGCGGCCGACCCGGACCTCGCCTTTGTCCATGATCGCATGCCCGCGCTGATTTCCCCCGAACACTTTCGTCCATTCCTGGAAGACGAAGACCCTCGCGGAATCCTCGAAGACTCCACCCTTCCGGTCCGGGTCTTTCGCTGCCACAACCCCCTCGATCATCTCGCTCGTCTCGAGGGCCCCGAGTCCATCGACATGCTGCCCGGTTTCTGAAGCTTCAGCGTCGTCGCCACACGCTTGTCTGCGACGTGCTGAGCTGGAATTTTCGCTGGTGCTCGCGGATGAGAAAGGGCAGTTCGTTCACCTCGAGGCATTCAAAATCCTGGCCGAGATACCCGCGTAGATAATCGAGCGTGAGCTCGCGGGGCTGGTGGTGAAGGGGGGTGTATGCCTCCATCCAGGTTGCCGGCGTGGCGAGAACAACTCGCCCGCCGGGATTCACGAGGGCGGGGAGACGTTCGAGGAAACGACCTGGTTGGGGAAGGCGGCAGAGAAGGTTGGCGGCATGCACGAGATCGAAAGAACCGAGGTCCGGCCGCAGATTCATGGCGTCTCCGGTCTCGAAGGAAACCCGTTCGGGAAGGATTCCCCCAGGAGGGAGTACCGTGAGCACTTCCGGCAGATGCATCTCGCCGAAGCGCCGATATGAAAACTCCCTGCCTTGCCGGACCCTTTCTGCCACCTCGACAAAGGAGGCGGAAAAATCGATTCCGATGACTTCCCGGGCATGCTTCGAAAGTTCCAGCGAGGAACGCCCCACCGCGCAACCAACATCAAGGGCACGATCGATCTCTCCGGTGAGCCCTGCTGCCTTCACCGTGGTCACTGGGAATTCGAGGCACCGATCTGGCAGTCCCTTGGGATCAAATCCAACTCCATCGAGGATCTCACTCGGGGATCCGTAGTGGAAAAGGAGATACCAGTCGCGGAGGATTTCGCTTTCGTAGGTCATCGGAGTTCCCGATCAATACGTCAGCAGGGCGACCGTGCGTGTTCCTGAGTCGAGATTCCTGCGTCCCTCAAGAAAGGACAATTCGACGAGGAAGGTCGTGCAGACGATCTCTCCTCCGAGTTCGTGGATCAGTTTCATGGCCGCTCCCGCCGTTCCGCCAGTGGCGAGAAGATCGTCGACGAGGGCAACCTTTTCGCCGGGAAGAATGGCGTCCCGGTGAATCTCGACATGGGCTTCTCCATATTCGAGGGTGTAGGCGGCCCCGTGAGTTTCCCAGGGAAGCTTCCCCTTTTTCCGCACCGGGACGAAGCCCGCACCGATCCTGTCGGCAAGGGCTGCGCCAAAGATAAATCCCCGTGCGTCGATTCCGACGATCTTGTCGGGACTGGTTCCGCCCAGCGCAGCGACAAACTCGTCGATGGCGAGGCGAAAGAGTTCTCCGCTGGCAAGGATGGGCGTGATGTCCTTGAAGACAATGCCGGGCTTCGGAAAGTCGTTCACGTCGCGGATCGCCTCGCGGAGCCGGGAAAGGTTTTTCTCGTTCACGCGGCCACCTTGCGCGGTGGACGGGGGGCGGTCAAGGCACGATTCGGGCGCGAAATTCGTGGGAATTCAGGCAATCCCCGGCCTACACTGCCATTGCATGAAACTGAAGGACCGAATCGCCATTGTTACCGGAGCCGCCCGCGGAATCGGGTTGGGATGCGCTGTCGAACTCGCGAAGGAGGGGGCTTCCCTCCTGATCGCCGACCGTCCCGGCAGTTCCGAACTTGCCGGTGCCGCCGAGGAGATTCGCTCTCTTGGGGTGTCCTGCCATTCGGTTGAAGCCGATGCCTTTTCGCGGGAGGGATGTGAAACCGTCCTCGCCTCCGCCCTCGAACATTTCGGGGATGTCGACATCCTCGTGAGTGTGCCGGCGTACAACCGGCGTGCGAGTTTTCTCGACTACGATGGGGCCGACTTTGAGGGCATCCTCCGCTCGGCGCTCCTTGGAGGTTTTCACATGAGCCAGCTGGTATGTCGGCATCTCGTTTCCCGCAACAAGCCGGGAAAGGTCGTGTTCATTTCCAGCGTGCTGGCCCGCGTTCCCAACGCCCGCTGTGTTGCCTACAGCGCAGCCAAGGCAGGCCTGAACACAATGATGCAGACGATGGCGGTGGAACTCTTCGAGCACCACATCAATGTCAACTCGATCGAGCCCGGCTGGATCGACACTCCGGGAGAAAGGGCCCACTACAGCGACGAGACCATGGCCGAAGAGGCGCGAAAGCTGCCCTGGGGCCGCTTGGGCACGGGAGAAGACATTGGCAAGGCTGCCGTCTATCTCTGCTCTGACGATGCCGATTACGTTACCGGAACCATACTTCCCGTGGATGGGGGCTATCGCCTGAAGCATTGTCGGGAGGTTCCGGCGGAAACGGAGTGATACGGTTTGG
>JAGRPC010000281.1 GCA_020439925.1 Verrucomicrobiia bacterium
GAGATTCTCAAGGTCCATGCGAAGAAGGTGAAACTCGCCGAAGGTGTCGACCTCGGGGTCGTCGCCCGCGGCACTCCCGGATACTCCGGGGCCGAACTTGCCAACGTCATCAACGAGGCGGCCCTCCTCGCCGCCCGCAAGGGGCTCAAGGCCATCACTCTCGCCGAACTCGAGGAGGCCCGCGACAAGGTGCGCTGGGGAAAGGAGCGTCGCAGCCTCGCGATCTCGGAGAAGGACAAGGAAAAGACGGCCTACCACGAGGCCGGTCACGCCATCCTCCTCGTCCTCCTGGAGAATACCGATCCCCTGCACAAGGTCACGATCATTCCCCGCGGCCCCTCGCTCGGCTCGACCATGTGGCTGCCCGAGCAGGACAAGTACACCCAGCGCAAGAGCGAGTTGCTCGACCAACTCGTTGTCATCATGGGTGGCCGGGTCGCCGAGGAAGTGGTTTTCGGCGACGTCGCCAGCGGCGCGAGCGGCGACATCAAGCAGGCCACCGCGATCGCCCGCAAGATGGTCTGCGAATGGGGCATGAGCGAGGAACTCGGCATGGTCGAATACGGCGACCACCAGGAACACGTTTTCCTCGGCCGCGACATGGGATCGCCGCGCAACTACAGCGAGGCCACCGCCCAGAAGATCGATGCCGAGGTCAAGCGCCTCATCGATACCGCCTACGCCAAGGCGACTGAGCTGATCGTCGCGCACCGCGCCCAGGTCGACGCCATCGCGAAGGGTCTCCTCGAGTACGAGACCCTCGACGCGAAGCACATCCACGAGATCATGGAACACGGCGAGATCCAGAATCCGCCCTCGTCTCCGACTCCTCCCGACCTTCCGAGCGAAGCGCCGAAGAAGCGTCCCGTCGAGAAAGAGAAAGAGAGCGAAGGCGGGCTGCCCGGGTTACCGGCTCCGGCTTGAAGCTTCGGGGATTCTCCCGTCGGGCAGAGATTCGGCCCTTGCCCATAACGATCGCACTCGTCGTCGGGGCGTTGGCGGGTCCTCCGGATCTTCTCACCCCGGGGAATCTGGGCCCTCGCGACCCTGCTGCTGTTTCTGGCGATCCAGTTCACGATCTGGCTCATTGTTGGATCCCTTGAAAGTTCCGCGCGAAGGAGGCGCGTGATCCTCTTTTTGCCCTCATGGTCGCCGTCCTGGTGGTCCATGTTACCGCATGGAGCATGCGGATGAGTCACCGGGTAGATCGAATCGAAGCTCCTTGATCTCGCGGGGCTCTGCCCGAGACACGGTGCTCTCGGGATTCCAGGAACACTCTCGGAAGGTACGCGAGGCGAATGGACACGAAAAAACCCGGTCCCTGTGGGATCCGGGTTTTCGAAACGGGGGTGGTTTCCAGGAAAGTCAGTTCTGCGGGGCAGGAGCCTCTGCTTTAGGAGCTTCGGCCTTTGGAGCTTCGGCCTTTGGAGCTTCGGCCTTTGGAGCTTCGGCCTTTGGAGCTTCGGCCTTTGGAGCTTCGGCCTTGGGTGCTTCGGCCTTGGGTGCTTCGGCCTTGGGTGCTTCGGCCTTGGGTGCTTCGGCCTTGGGTGCTTCGGCCTTGGGTGCTTCGGCCTTGGGTGCTTCGGCCTTTGGAGCGGGCAGTCCCTGAAGGCCGGGAAGAGAAATGCCAGGGGCGATTTCCTGAGCCGGGTCAGCGCCGTTCGCCGCTTCTTCCTTCTTCTCCTCCATCAGTTCGGAACGCTTCTTGGAGATGGAATCGACCAGATAGCTGCGGACCTTGAAGACGTGTCCCTCGAGCCTTTTCTCCTGGTCGAGCTTCTTCTGGAGCACGGCGAGTTGGTCGGTGAATTCCTGGTCGAGCTTCTTCTTCTCTTCGTCGCTCTCCTCGGGGCCGGGCTTGCGCTCCTTGGTAAGTTCGGCCGAGACTTTGAGGCTCAGCGGCAGTTCGTTGAGATCGTTCTTCTCCCCGACGGAGATTTCATATCGGAAGTTGTCGAAGGTCACGATCCTGAAGGTCGAGGTGCCGGTTTTCTGCTTCCCTTTCTCTTCGCCAGTGAACACGTCCTCGAACTGCGGGTTGGCGAAGGCGGCCTTCATGCTCGAGGTCTTGTTCGGGTCGATCTTTTCACTCGGGGCGGCGTTGGCGAGGGTGAAATCGTCGGCCTCGCCCGCGCGCTCTAGTTTCCAGTCATCCGCCTTGGAAGCGGTCACGATCTCGATGGACTTGATCTTTTCGACCTTGAAGAAATTCTTGTCGAGCCACCCGGCGGCCTCGGTCTTCACGTCGGAAAAGGTTTCGCCGACGAGATAGACCGAGTTTGCATCGCCACGTTTCACGTAGCGTCCCGCATCGGTCTTTGCCATGCCGCCGCCGAAGGGGTCGGGCCGACCTTCGGAACGCTCGTAGACCTTGCCGAGCCAGAGCGAGGCGAGATCCTTGCCCTCCTTGTCCTGGAAAGTGAGGAGGGTGGCGGCCTCCTCGGCCTTCGTCTCCGCCGCGGCGGGATCGAGGAGGCTGAGTCGTCCGTATTGAGCCCGGCCGATCGTGACAGGTTGCACGACGTTGAGGTCCCAGATCTTGCGGAGCAGCCCCACGATCGGGTCGGCACCGGCCGGATAACCTTCACGCTCGGCGACCTCCCAGCTGGCGGCGCCCTTGGAAAGGGTCACGGAGGCATCCTTTTCCTTGATCACGACCTTGGCGATGTCGTTGATGGGGAAGTTGTCAAAGACCTGCTTCTTCGAGGTCGAGGAGCTCACCTCGGAGACGGCTCCCCCCGATCCGGCGAAATGCAGGACGAGGGCGACGGCACCGAGGACGGCGAGGGCGATGAGGAGACGGATCAATGTTTTGGTTGCCATGATTCGTGCAGAATAGGGTAAAAGGGTTGGTCAGCGGGCGGCGATGGCGCGGCGTCGGCCGATGGCGACGACGATGCCGCCGAGGATCACCAGCACCGGCATGGCGAGGGTGTTGCCGAATTTGTAGGTCGCGAGCTTCTGGCGGAATTCGCGGGTCACTTCCTTCTGCAACTCGCGCTCGCGGCGGCGGAAGTCGACTTCCTCCTGCTGGAGTTTCTTCAGCTCGGCCTGGACCTCGGGAGAGAGGAGGGCCTGGTCGATGTTGTCGGGAGTCTTCTGGACGATCTCGTTGAGCTTGGCTTCGGCTTCCTTCGCCTTCGCGCTGAACTCGGCGACCTCGGCGGCATACTTCTGCTGTGCCTCGCGGTACCACTCGTTCTGCTTGGTGAAGGGGCGGCTCACGCCGACGCGGCTGCGCACCTTGATGAGGTCGGGGTCACCGGACATCTGCTCGGCGGCGTTCTGCACCAGGGTGAGGTTCTCGTTGAGCATCTCGGGGATGACCACGTTGAGGCCGGGGATCTGCTGGCGCCGCACCACGTTGGCGTCGTAGATGAAGTCGACGTCGGCGACGAGGAGGACGCGGCCGGGGGCGGTCGCCTTCTTCAGGGAGTTGTCCTCCTCCTTGGCTGCCTCGTCTTTCTTGGCCTCCTCTCCCTCCTTCTTCTCGCCTTCCGCAGGCGCTTCCTCGCCTTCCGCCTTCTTGGCAGGATTGCCCTCGGGGAAGGCGGTGGGGAATTCCCCGGAGAGGCGCACGACGAAGGCTCGGCGTTTTCCATAGGGCTCGAACTTCTCGCGGATACGGTCGGCTCCGCCCTCGGCGGTGGGGTCGGCATCGAAGGAGCCGACGAGCTGGTTGTTCACCGAGGAAAGCACGAGGTTTTCGGCGGTGACTCCGGCCGGAGGCGCGACCTCGAAGGCACCCGGGGTGAGCAGGTTGAGCTGGTTCAGCATGTTCGTCATCGGGTCGGACAGACCCGGATCCTTCGAATCCGAACCGAGCGCGGCGCGGTTCAGAGTGAGGAAAGTCGGGGAGAAATTGCCGCGGCGGATGATCTCCGAGCCGAAGTCGAGGTCGGCGAGGACGCGGTTCATGTCATAGGAAACCCCCCAGGCTTTGAAGAGCTTGTCGAGGTCCGAGGAGGGGCCGGGGCCGCCCTGGGGGGGCATGCCGGGAATCTGCGGCTGCCCCTGCGCCATGGCGCGGGCGTAGAAGAAATTCGGATCGACGAAGGCGATCACGTTGCCGCCCTTGAGGACATACTGGTCGATGGCGAACTGGCCTTCCTCGGTGATGTCGAAGGGATGCACCACGATGAGCGTCGTCGTGCCCTCGGGGATCTCGGCGACATTGGGGGCGATCGTCTCGACCTCGTAGTCTTTCCCGAGAAGTTCGTAGAACATCCAGGGTTGCTGCGGCGGAGCCTGGAAGTTGCCGCCGAAGCCGCCGGCCACGGGCATCCCGGTCATCACCGCGATCTTCTTCGTCTTGCCCCCGTGCACGCTCGAGATGGCGCGGGCGAGGTCGTACTCGAGGGTGGTCTCGGGTTTCGCCGGGACGAAGGGAATTGCTTCGACGGAGTCGAGGCACTGGATCGCGATGCCGAAGTAGACCTCGTT
>JAGRPC010000282.1:0-12659 GCA_020439925.1 Verrucomicrobiia bacterium
AGTCGTTCGAAATCGACGGGAATCAGGTCACCGTTGCGGATGAGAATGGCTCGCTCGAGATCCGCGGCCTCGGGATTGGCGACCTCGCTCGACTCGATGTTGTTGAGGAGCCCCCCCCCATCCGAAAGCGCCGCAATCAGCGTGGTCGGTTTGGTGATCGGATAGGCGCCCGGCTTCTGCACCTGGCCGAGCATCCAGAATCGCTGGCTGTCCGCCTTGGCCACGTTAACGGTGACGACGGGATTGACGTAGTCGTTCTCGAGGGCCTTCGCGAGAAGGGTGGAAATCTCGGAGATCGTGCACCCCCTGGCATTGATGCCCTTGGCCACATCGTAGTAGAGCATTCCGTCGGGCATGACCTTCGTGCGCGCCCGGGTGTCGGCCAACTCGGCCACCTCGATATCCAGTTCGTCCCCGGGACCAACGCGGTAGGGTCCCGACGGAGACTGGAGTAGGGAACGGTCGAGCCGTTTCTCGAGCTTGAGTTGCTGGAAGGACGGCTCCTTCGGGATTCGCTTGAGGGCTTCCTCCGCAGTGATTCCCGGCTTGTCCGCATTGAAAGTCTCGTCGTAGGCGAACTCCGCCACCGAGTGGAATTCGCGATTCACCGGCTTCAGGTGAATGCAGGAGGAAAGGAGGCTGGCAGACGAGGCCAGCAGGATACCCATCACAAACCGGAGGATGGCGAGAGATCGTGTGTTCATGTCGGAGAAGGAGGTGAAGAGATGTCCACTCACGGGGAACTGCGGTTGCTGCCTCCGCTGAGGATGGGGTTGTAATTCTGGTTCATGGCCTCGGCGGTCACCGTCTGCATGAAGGTGATGATGGCGTTGTCGAGAGCCCGCTCGACGATGTCGAAGGGATGTTTGCTCACGAAGATGATATCGCGATTCTGCAGGGGGATGTCGGCGGCGCGCCCCTCGAGGATGTCCTTCACGTTGACCACCTGCGTGACGGGCTGATGGATGCTGCCGCGCACGAGGAGGACCTTGGCCTGGAAGGCCGCATCGGTGAAGCCGCCCGCTTCGGCGATGGCGCGGGCGAGGGTGAGCTTGACCGGCATTTTCCGGCGTCCCGCCTCACGAACTTCACCGAGCACGTAGATCTCGTTCTCGAGGCTGGAGGCGATGTAGATGTAGTCGTCGGGTTCGAGGTAGGCGTTCTGGCTGAAATCCCCCTCGAAGTAGAGCCTCGAAAGGTCGACACTCAGTTTCTTCCCCTTCCGGGCAACAAAGGACCGCTCGAAGTCCGCCAGTTCGAAGGCCGAACTGCGCACGGTTCCCACCTGGATGCCTTCCGCGAGGGAGATCGCTTCGAGGACCGAGGTAGGTCGGTCGAGAACGAAGCTTCCCGGCTTCTTGACCCGACCGATGATGGTGAATTCCTTGCTCGCCACCGCCGACGGTGTGATGATCACCTTCACGTTCTTCTGATACTTCGAAAGCTCCTCCTCCATCCGGCTGCGAAGCTGGTCCAAAGTGAGCCCCTGGGCCCGAACCGCCACGGCCTGGAGAAAGCTGACGGTGCCGTCCGGAGCGATCTGGACATTCTCACGGGCGAGATCGGCCCGATCGTAGACGGAAAAGTTCAAGGTGTCCCCGGGACCAAGCGTGTAACGGGTCTGCCACGCCGGAGTCTTCACCGGAGTGATTCGTTTCTCGACGGGAACGGCCCACGCCGACGGAACCTCCTCGAGTTCCACCCAATACTCGGAGGCCCGTTCCCCCACCGGCAGAGCACGGACCCGCGGCTCCTGCGCCTGCGAGGAGGCGGAAAAGACGATCGGGAAAATCAGGGAGATGACCAACAATCTCATGGGAGAATCAGGTGAAGACAGTGCTTCACAGTCCTAATTTATTATAGAATCCATAATAATCAAATTTTTTAATTAACCATTTTTCCTGACTTTCTCTCTCCCCGAGCTCCCTCAAAGGCCCGGGCAGTTCTCCGAATCCCAGCGCTCCTGAAAGTTTTTTGAAAAAACTGCTAGGGGATGGTTCGTTTCGTGCTACGGTGCCGAAATCCCCGGCTGGGAAGCCCCCACGATGCCCGAACAGAGGTTCGATCAATTTCAGTCGCTGCAGCAACAGCAGACGATTGCCCCGCAGATGCAGCAGAGCCTGCAACTGCTGCAAACGCCGACACTCGAGCTGCGGCAGCTCATCCAGCAGGAGCTTGTCCAGAATCCCACTCTCGAAGAGGAGTCGACCGACATCTCCCTCGACGAAGCCTCCACTCCGGGCGAGGAAGACGATTTTGAACGCGAATTCGCGGAGTTGTCCCAGCTCGACGAAGAGTGGAGGGAATACATGGCCCAGTCCCGGCTGTCCGCTCCCAGGCGTGAGGACGCCGACGAGAGACACCAGTTCATGATGGACTCGATCGTCGAGCCCATCACCCTGCAGGACCATCTTCTCAACCAGCTCAGCTTTGCCGAGGTCTCCCCTCGCATCCGCGAGATCGCGACGATGCTGATAGGGAACATCGGGGACAACGGTTTCCTCCAAGTCAGTCTCGAGGACCTCTGCTTCGATCTCGGAATCCCCATTCATGATCTCGAGGAAGCCAAGGGCCTCGTCCAGAGCTTCGATCCCGTCGGGATCGGCGCTGTCGACCTTCGCGACTGTCTCCTCATCCAGCTCGAGCGCCTCGGCAAACACCACAGCCTTGAGTACCGCATCATCGACCACCACCTCGATGATCTCGCCCGCAAACGTTATCCCCAGATCGCGAAGAAACTCAGCGTCACTCCCGAGCAGATCACCAAGGCGGCCGAGTTCATCGCCACCCTCGATCCGCGCCCGGGCAGCCGCTTCAGCGAGGACCACAACACCTTCGTCACTCCCGATGTCACCGTCGAACGAATCGGGGGGGAATGGGTCGTCTCGATGAACAACGAGCAGATCCCCCGCCTCCGCATCAGCAACGCCTACAAGGACCTCATGGCCTCCGGCAACGGGCGCGAGGCCAAGGCATACATCCGCGAGAAGATCCGGGCGGGCAAGTTCCTCATCAAGAGCATCCACCAGCGCCAGCAGACCATCGCCTCGATCGCCTCGGAGATCGTGGCCCGGCAGGAGGCCTTTCTCGAACACGGCCCCTCGCGTCTGAAACCGATGAACATGGCGCAGATCGCCGAGAAGGTCGGTGTGCATGAAACGACCGTGAGCCGCGCCGTCTCCGGCAAATACATGGCCACGCCGCATGGCGTCTTCGAGATGAAGTATTTCTTCACGACCGGCTACGAGACCGAGGACGGCGAGACCCTCAGCAACACGAGCGTGAAACAGTCCCTCGCCGAGCTCATCGAATCGGAGGATCCCAAGAAGCCCCTCAGCGACCAGCGGCTCGTCGAGCTGCTCGAGAAAAAGGGCATCAAGATCGCCCGCCGCACCGTGGCGAAATACCGGGAGGAGCTGAACATCCTCCCGAGCCACATGCGGCGGAGTTATTGAGGATCGCGGCGATAATGGCGCAATTCCCGCCATTTCGGGATTGCCTCGACCGCGCGGGTTTGGCACCTTCCCCGCCGATGAAACGAATCCTCCCCTTCCTCTCCCTCCTGGCACTCGCGGGAACCGCTTTTTCCTCCGACTGGCCCCAGTTCCAGGGCCCCGGCCGCGACGGACGCTCTTCCGAGACCGGGCTGAAACTCTCCGGGTGGCAAGTCGACGCCCCTCCGGTGAAGTGGGAAAAGAAACTCAACGAAGGATTCGGCGGAGCCGCCGTCGTGGGAGACGAGGTTTTTCTCCTCGACCGTCGCGATTATACCAGCGACGTCCTTCTCTGCCTCTCGATCGAAGACGGATCGGAAAAATGGAGTTTCTCCCATGAGTTTCCGGGAAAACTGCCTCATCCCGGGAGCCGCGGAGTGCCTCTCGTGGAAGGCGATGCCGTCTACTTCATCAGCGGATTCGGAGAGGTGTTCCGCGTCAACCGCAAAACCCATGAGGCCGACTGGACCGTTTCGATCCAGGAACAATACGGAGCCGAACCTCCCAAGTGGGGCTGGGCGCAGAGCGTCGTGAAGGCGGGGAATGTCCTCGTGATTCCCGCGATGGCTCCCGAGGTCGGCCTGATCGGTCTTGATGCAGCGTCAGGGAAGGAAGTCTGGCGCACGGCCGGCTTCGGCGATTCCCACTCGACTCCGACCATCCTTAACCTGCACGGCGTCGAGCAGGCCGTCTTCGTCGCAACCAAACGCGATGGAGATGCCGGCGTGGGCACAACCATCAGCGTCGAACCCGCCACCGGAAAGGTGCTCTGGTCGACGGACCTCTACTTCAACAAGATCCCCATTCCCTTTCCGACAAAAGTTACCGAGGATCTCGTCTTTCTCACGGGTGGTTACGGCAACGGCAGCTGCATGGTCCGGGTCACGAAAAACGGAGACGAATGGAAGGTGGAAAAGGTCTTCGACCTGAAGCAGGGCACCCAGGTGCACCCTCCCTTCGTGATCGGCGATCACCTCTACCTGCTTGCCAACGAGAACGACAACCACAACGGGGCCGCTCGGAAAACGGGTGGTCTCATGTGCCTCGATTTCAAGGGCAACACCATCTGGCAGACCGGGGATTCCCCTTTCATGGGTCGCGGCAACATGATCCTTGTCGACGGCCATCTTCTCACCCAGGACGGCGAAGTCGGTTACCTGCGCTCCGTCAAACCTTCGCCAGCGGGTTACGAAGAAATCGCCATGACCGACGTCTTCGGCAAGAAGCCGGAAGTCGACGAACAGATCGCCAAGCAGGTGGCCGCCAAGCGGGAGACTATCAAGATGCCCGATTTCAAATACTGGTCTCCCATGGCCCTCTCCAACGGGCACCTCATCATGCGTGGACAGGACACCGTGAAGTGCCTGGATTTGCGGTGAGGGGATTGGGGCGCATCGTCCCCAAAGCCCATCCTTGATTGCCCGCCCGCTTTCGCGGAAGATCGGGCATGAAAAACCGCTTCCCCGGCCTTCTTCTCGGCGGACTGCTCCTCGCAGCCTGCAGTGACCCGACTCCCCCTCCGGCGGAGAAGCCGGATCCCGCCCCCGCCGCGGAATCCGCTCCTTCCGCCGAACCTGCGGCACCCGCACCCGCCCCTGCCGCTCCTCAGTTCTGGAGCGAGGTCAAGCTGCATGAAGCGATCCGCTCGGCAAATCCGGCCTACTCCGGCAACGGCCAGTTCCAGATCGACGAGCGGGGCCAGGTCCAGGCCATCGCCCTCGACAATTGCGGCGTCACCGATCTTTCGCCCTTCCGCGGGATGTCCCTGATGGCCCTCTATCTCCAGGGTTGTGCCGTTCCGGAAATCACGGTCCTGAAAGGGATGCCTCTCATCGAGCTCTATCTGGAGAAAACGGCGGTGAAGGATCTCTCGCCGCTTTCCGGTATGACGACCCTGCAGAAACTCTACCTCAGCGGAACGGAAGTCACCGACCTCTCTCCTCTGAAAGGGCTCGGCATCGTCGAGATGAACCTGGTCGAGACCCGGGTCACCGATCTTTCCCCGCTCGCAGGGATGCCCCTGCAGATGCTCTGGCTCACCGACACTCCGGTGAGTGACATCGCTCCGCTGGCACGTTGCCCGCTCGTCAGCCTCACCCTCCACCGCACCGCCGTGACCGACCTGAAGCCTCTCGCCGGCACCTCCCTGCAGCGTCTTCACATCGGAGAAACGGCCGTTTCCGACCTCAGTCCGCTGCGCGGAATGCACCTGACTCGCCTCGTCTTCGATCCCGACAAGATCGCCAAGGGACTCGACGTCCTCTTCGAGATGACGACGTTGAACGAACTGGGAACCAAGTTCGAGGAGGGTGCCAACGACCTCGCCCCTCCTGCGGTCTTTTTCCAGAACCGCGCCCAGAAAGCCGCTCCCTCCGCCGCGCCGGCACCGGCTCCGAATCCTGCGGGCGGGAACTGAGGCTGAAAGAATTCCCGGCTTCCATCGTATTCCCCCGGGTTTACCCGGCCACTTCGCGTGCCCAGTCATCTCCTCCTTTCCCACCATGTTCCGATCCATGTTCACCGTCGGCTCGCTCACCCTGGTGAGCCGCATCGCCGGATTCGTGCGCGACAAGCTCATCGCCTATCACCTCGGCAGCGGGGCGATGGCGGACGTGTGGGTCGCGGCTTTCCAGTTTCCGAACCTTTTCCGCCGCGTTTTCGGCGAGGGGGCCTTCAACGCGGCTTTCGTCCCCATGTACAGCCGCCGTCTCGAAGAAAAGGGGAGTCAGGGTGCCGACCGCTTCGCGCGGCGCACACTCTCGACGATGTTCGTCATCCTCATGTCGTGCTTCGTGCTCTCCTTTATCTTCATGGAGCCCATCGTGAGGGTCACGAACGTCGGCTTCGCCTCCGACGGACGGCTCGAAACCGCGGTTTCCGCGTCACGCATCACCGTTGTCTACCTCGTCTTCATCTGCCTCGTCGCCGGCCTCAGTGGGATCCTCAACAGCCGCAAGATCTTCGGGACTCCCGCGATCTCCTACGTGGCTCTCAACCTCGTCTTCCTAGTCGGACTGTTCTTTATCGTTCCGAGAACCGGTGAACCCCTCACCGTTCTGTGCTGGTCGGTGGTCGCGGCCGGGGTCATCCAGCTTGCCATCGTCGCAATCTCCTGCCTCCGCCACGGAGTCGACCTGCGTCCGGTCCTGCCTCGCTTTGACTCCGACATGAAACAGCTTTCGCTGCTCATGACTCCGGGCCTCATCAGCGCGGGCGTGCAGCAGCTTAATCTCATCGTGGGGGGCACTGTCGCCTCGCTCCAGTTGGGGGGAAAAACCGGCATCAATCTCGCCGACCGGATCAATCAACTGCCGCTCGGGCTCATCGGCATGGCCGCAGGAGTCGTCCTCCTGCCCGAAATCACAAGGAACCTGAGAGGCGGGGACGAAGACGCCGCCCGCCGCAGCCTCAACCAGGGCATCGAACTCTCCCTCTTCCTCTGCCTGCCCGCGACCATCGCCATGCTCGTGATTCCCCGGGAAATCATGTTTACGATCTTCGAGGGCGGCAAGTTTGGCGGTGAGGCGGCGGCGCAGATGGGATGGATCCTCGCCGCCTTCGCCACAGGAACTCCGGCCTACATTCTCATCAAGGTGTTGCAGCCGGGTTATTTTGCTCGCGAGGACACGAAGACGCCGATGCGCTTCACGATCGTCTCGGCGGTGGTCAACATGCTTCTCGTCTACCCGATGTTTCTCTGGCTCGGCCCCATCGGCTGCGCCGCGGCGACCTCGGTCGCGGGCTGGTTGAACGTGGTTCTGCTCTGGCTCGGTCTGCGACGGTCCGGTTTCATGAAACTCTCTTCCGGATTCACCGGGCGGGTCGTCAGGCTTCTCCTTGCCGCCGCCGCGATGGGCGTGATCGTCTGGCTGCTCGCCCACTTCGGGAAAGGGATTCTCATGACCGAGGGACGCTTTTTCCGCCGCCTTGGAAGCATGGGGGTGCTCGTTTCCGTCGGCCTCGCCGCCTACCTGATTGCGGTGGTGGGCCTGCGTGTCTATTCGCTCGAAGAACTGAAAAAGCGCTTCCGACGGGGAAAAAGAAATCCGGCCTGAGCACCGCCCGCACACCTGAGAGGGTCGGGTCGTCCGCCTGACCCTCATTGAAGTCCGGCGGGTGCCGACCCATCGAGGACTCAGGAAAAGAAGCTCTCCCACTCCGTCTCCTTGAAGCCGACCAGACCGCCCTCCCTGTCGAGAAGGAAGGGACGTTTCACGAGATTGCCGTTCCCGGCGAGCAGGTCGAGAGCCTCGGTTTCGCTCATCGAGGAAAGCTTTTCCCCGAGCTTCAGCTCACGGTAGTCACCGCCAGAAGTGTTGAAGAGTCGTTTCAGATCACCGCCGTATACTTCCAGCATGCGGCGAAGGTCTGCTTTCGAGGGCAGTTGTTCGCGAATGGGAATCTCCTCGTAGGCGATGCCCCGGGCTTTCAGCCACTTCACCGCCTTCCGGCAGGTGTCGCATTTGGCGTAGGTGTGAACTCTCATCGAAAGCAGGGGTGTGAGGGAAATAGAAAGGGGAGACTTTCGCCTCCCCCTTCAACCATGAAGATGTTTTTGATCGGATCAGAGATCCGCAGGCCCGGCAACGCCGCCGGTGAACTTCTCATCGTCGGCCGCATGCCCCGTGAGGACCTGGGCTTTGTAGCCACCCTTCGACTTGAAGTAGAAGAAGAGGATCAGGTAACAGATGAGCATGAACGAAGGGAAGAGGGCCATCGTGGCGAGGGCCTTGAACTGCGCCGACTGATTGGCAGCGGAAACGGCATCCGTCTGGGCCTGGTCGGTGAGGGCAGCAGCCTTGTCGGGATCGATCGCCTGATAGGTACCGAGGACGTAGTGTTTTTCGCTGGAGATCTGCTGAACGAGGGCGGCCTGGGGACCGGCGGCCAGCTCGGCGGTAGCGGTCTTTTCCTGGATCGCTCCGATGAAGGGGAAGCCGAGGATGCCGACCGCGATCATCCCGATGCCGGAAATCGCGTTGAGGGTGAGGGCACCGCCTTTCGGGCATTGTTCGGCGGTAACCCCGAGCATGGTGGGCCAGAAGAACGTCTTGCCGAAGGCATAAAGCGTGGCGGCACCGAAGATGATCACCGTGCCGGAGTTACCCGTCTTCGAAAGGGCGAAAAGGCCTGCAATGGCGAGGACGGCGCTCACAACGAGCAAGCCGACGGGAGAAAGCTTGTGCACGATGGGGCCGGCGAAGAAGCGCAGAACCATCATGATCACGGAAGTGTAGATGAGGACCCAGGCCGGGTTGTAACCCGCTTCCTTCATCGGGTGCTCCATAAGGCCGGTGATCCAGCCGTCCGTGCCGATCTCGGTGGTCGCGAGAGGCATCATGATGATGATGAGGAAAGCGAGAAACCCGCGACCGATGCTCCGGGTGTAGGCACCGAAAGCGACGACCACGATGCCGGTGAGGACCCAGGTCACCCAGGAGGGCCAGGCAAAGACCTCGGCAAGCTGGGCGAAGATGAGGCCGAAACCGACGAAGGCGCCGAAGGCACCGAACTCGGCAAGCATCTCGCGATAGGAGACGCCGGCGGCCTCGCGTTCGTTCACGGGGAACTGGACGCGGAGGAGCATGACAAGGTAGATAACGGCGGGCACGGCAATAATGCCGAGAACAAGACGCCAGTCGCCCGAGGCGGCGACCGAAGCCAGGCCGATGGTGATGAGTCCGCCGAGGGCGAGACCGCCCGGCCATCCGGCGTGGAGGATGTTGAGCCACTTGGTCTTGTCGCGGCTGAACATCGTCGCCACGACCGGGTTGATGAACGCCTCAACGGTGCCGTTACCAAGACCGAGGATGAAGGAACCCCAGTAGAGATAGCTGTATCCTTTCGCCTGCGCGGCAGCAAGTTCGGCACCTTCCACTCCCTGGACCGCTCCGTAGGCGAGGCAGGCCAGTCCAATGTAGAGGGCATAACAGAGGAACGAGAAGATCATCGCCGCGCGATAACCAACCTTGTCGATGATGAGGCTGAAAAGGATGATGGAAACGCCGAACGGCCAGATTCCTGCGCCTTTCAATGCTCCGATGGTGCCTTTGTCGAGGTTGAAGTCCGCTCCGAAACGGACGTCGCAGAGGTACATCCGGCTGAAGAAGGCGAAGGCCGTGGTTATCAAGGCAATGAAACACCCCCAGAACAGGGCCATGGATGGTTTTTGGTCGCTCATAGAATTGGATGGAATCGAAAGTTCTCCCCGGGACCGGGTTGAAGCCCCCGGAAAAGAGGGGCTTTCTTAACAAACCGGGGGTTTTCCACAAGCACAAATGACGACAAAATCGCGCCCGGTTTGAGCTTTCACCTTCCGGACTTTTTCCGGAACTCTCGATACCCCCTTATATATAGGGGAGTTAGCAAAAGCCTCGCCGATGATTCTCAAAAACATTAATTCTTGCATTTTTGATTTTTTTATCTGAAAATTATCGAAGTTCCCCTTTTTTCTTGTATGCGCGATTTTACCAGCGAGCCTATCCCCCTGCCGATGGCCGCAAATCCATTTCTTGAGGACCTTTTTGTTGATCATCCCGACCATCTTCCGGGCGTCGCCCGCATTCACCACGGGGTTTTCTCCCAAATCCAGCAAGCCGTGGAGACGCTCGTGGCGCCTCGCGAGACGGGAACTGGCTGTTTAGCTCCCGGACGACTCTTTCTCCTCACCGCCCCTACCGCCGGCTACGGCAAAACCCATCTCGTCGCCCGCTTGCGGGATCAACTGGGGGCAGTGGCGCCGGCGCTGTTCCTCCCCTTCGACCGTTCACGCCCGGTCTCGTGGCCGGTCGCTCTCGCCTCGATCTTGCGACAACTTTCCAGCGTTCGCCGCAACCGTCGGCTCTCCGTGAGTCTCCTCGAGGAGTTTTCCCGGTATTTCCTCTCGCGACTGGTTCTGGAAGTTCTCGACTCCGGGCTCGTGAAACTGCGGGACTGCCCCGAATCTTCTTCGACCATCAAGGGCGAGTTCGTTTCCCTTTTCACGTCGGATTCCGAATCGGAAGTCCTCAACTGGCTGGACAAGCGAGCGGACGACCTCGTGCGCCAGACTGACGTCGGGTTCGGGCTGCGCCTCGGAATGGGGCGCGCGGAACTGGCCTTCTGGACCCGCGTCTTCATCGATCTCAATGCGCGCGACCAGGGTTCCCTCGATCGTCTTCGCGGTCTCTCCAACGGCGAGGCACGCGAGAGGCTCCTGCAGCTGCTTCGCATCTCGACCGACCATCGCCCCGTCCTGCTCGTCGCCGACAATCTCGACGGCTTCTTTCACTCGGAAACGGCCGGTATGGAGATCGCCGAGATCCTCAACGGGATCCGTGAGAACGTGCCCCGATCAGTCACGCTCCTCTGTGTGAACGACGACGTCTGGTCTTCGGTCTTCGCGGAAAGACTCCCGGCGGCCTGGCTCGACCGGCTCAATGGCGAGACCGTTCCGCTCCGCTCCATCGAGCCCGAGGCGGCCAATGCGCTCGTGAGGCAACGACTTGACCGCACTCCCCTCGGAGAGGCCTCGGCGGAACATTTTACCCGCCAGCTGGGCGACGAGAATCTCTGGGTCGACGCACAGACGAAACTCTTCCCAAGGCTGGTCCTGCGTCAGGCCAGCGAACTCTGGCAACGCGAATCCCGTGCGCTCCTGGCTCGCTCCCGTGAGGAAGCGAAGAAGGAGGATCCGATGGAAGTGCCCCTTTCGAGTCTCACCGACAAGGCCGAGTTTTTTGCCAGATTGCAGGAAGAAGGAGACGCCGCGGGCCGTCCTCAGCCGGCCGAGTCAACCAGCCCCGCTTCTCCTCCCGCTCCGAATCCCATTCACTCAACATTCACTTCGCCTCCGCCGCCACTTCCGCCCGATCCCGTCGCAACAGCTCCCTTCGAAAGGAATCCATTTGAACCCGACACCCCGCCCGCATCCATCCCGGAACCGCTTCGTGACATCGAACTGAGCAGCATCGATTCGATCATCAACGACATTCGCGGCAGCGGAAAAACCGTGGTCAGCGAATCGCCCGAAGAGCGCATCTTCAAGTCGGATATCGACCGAGAGCCCGCGAGTCACGGCGAACCAGCCAACACGCCGCTTACCCCCTCGCGCGAGTCGTTCCCGACCCCGGTTCCCCGCCCGGAGCCTCCGCAACCGGAACCCTCCGTCGCGACCCCGCAGCCAATTCCCAACCCCGCTTCGTCAGCGGAACCTTCGGAGAAGCGCGAACCCATCCCCTCTTCTTTCTTCGAAGGAGTTCCACCTCTCCGGAGCCGGGATGAAAGCACGGGAAGGGTCAAACCTTCGCGGCCCACTCAACCGGATCCGTCCGGCACCACCGTGCCGCCTCTCTCCCCTTCTTCATCCATTCCCATCCTTTCCCGGGCCCAACTCGAGCAAATCCTCGCCGAACGCGAAAGCGAGCTCCTCGCCGGGCCCGCTCTCACCCTCGATCTTGACAGGCTCGGGCGTTTTATCCGGACCGTCGGCGGCATGCACACGGCCCTCGGCCAGGAGGAGGAACGTTATCCGAGCAGCCGCACCGTCTGCCTTCGCTGGAGTGTCCGCGGTCACTCCGTGCTCACCGGATTCGAATCTCCCCGCAACGTCTACTTCTGGAACAATCTCCTCCAACAGTCTCTCGCTTCCAACCGGAAGGAAAAGATCGCGGCCTTTTCTCACTCCTCCGAACCCTTCGATCCCTCGCTTTTCGCCGGTTTCGGATTCAGCCCCGCCGTCATCCACGGCAGGGTCGATATCATCCAGATGAGTGATCGCGAACTTGCCATGATCTATGCCGCGGACCGTGTCCTGCGCGACCACGTGAATTCCGGGGACAGAGATCGCGTCGCCCAGCTCATCACGCTGCATCTCGATCCCCTCTGGCGGCGGATCATCCAGCCTCTCTGAGTGGCTTGTCGCCAAGCCCCCCCCCCCGGACCCTCCCGTCGCGGGGCAGACCTAACATAACCACATTGTTTTTCCACACTGGAGCGAAGTAGGTGGAAATTTGGGCAAACGACAAAGCCAGGAAAATTTTCAATCAACAGTTGAAAATATTTCAGTTATCCTAAATACTACCGCCATTCCGACCGCTCCGCCTGAATGGCCGCCGACTACAACGAAGAGCACATCCGCTCCCTCGATCCCCGGGAACACATCCGCCTTCGTCCCGGCATGTACAT
>JAGRPC010000282.1:12724-16664 GCA_020439925.1 Verrucomicrobiia bacterium
ATCGACGAACACGTCATGGGCAACGGAAAGCAGATCGACATCGAGATCGAAGATCGCTTCGTCCGCGTGCGTGACTACGGCCGAGGTATTCCCCTGGGCAAGCTGAAGGACTGCGCCTCCATCATCAACACGGGTGCGAAATACGACAGCGAGGCTTTCAAGAAATCGGTCGGACTGAACGGCGTCGGGATCAAGGCGGTGAACTTCCTCTCCTCCTTCTTCGAAATCCAATCCTTCCGCGAGCAAAAGACCATGGCGATCGAGTTCGGCCAGGGGATCGTGGCCGCGGAGATGAAAAAGCCGGACAGAAGTGACGAACCCTCCGGCACCCTCGTCGCCTTCGAGCCCGACACCGAGATCTTCGGCGAGTACACCTGGAACCTCGAGTTCGTCGAGGCGATGATCCGGAATTACGCCTACCTCAACACCGGTCTGACGCTCTCCCTCAACGGGAACAAGTTCAAATCCAAGAACGGCCTTCTCGATCTACTCGAGGAGAACCTCGCCGGACGCGAAGCACCCCTCTACCCCATCGTCCACCTCTCCGATCACGACATCGACGTCGCTTTCACTCATACCGAGCAGTCGGGCGAAGAATATTACAGCTTCGTCAACGGACAGCACACGACAATGGGAGGCACTCATCTCGCCGCCTTCCGCGAGGCGATCGTCAACACGGTGCGCAACTACTACAAGAAGCAGTTCGAGGCTGCCGACGTGAGAGCCGGCATCGTCGCGGCGATCAGCGTGCGGGTCGAGGATCCCGTTTTCGAATCCCAGACCAAAACCAAGCTCGGTTCCACCCAGATGGCACCGGGCGGGGAGACGATCCGGACTTTTATCGGCAATTTCCTCGGGCTCCACCTCGACAATCACCTTCACCGTTCCAAGGAAGTCGCCGAGGGCATGCTCGAAAAGATTCAGCGGTCCGAGCACGAACGCAAGGAACTGAAAGGAATCAAGAAGCTCGCCAAGGAACGCTCCAAGCAATCGAAGCTGCACAACAAGAAGCTGCGCGACTGCCGGGCCCACTACGACTCGAACCACAAGCAGAAGGAACAGTCCACCCTCTTCATCACCGAGGGCGATTCGGCGAGCGGGTCGATCACGAAATCCCGGGACGTCGACACCCAGGCCGTTTTCTCCCTGCGGGGCAAACCGCTCAACTCCTACGGGATGACGCGCAAGATCGTCTACCAGAACGAGGAGTTCAATCTGCTCCAGGCCGCGCTCGGAATCGAGGAGGACCTCGAGGGCCTCCGCTACAACAAGGTCGTTCTCGCCACCGATGCCGACGTCGACGGGATGCACATCCGCCTCCTCACGATCACCTTCTTCCTCCAGTTTTTCCCCGACCTCATCCGCGAGGGCCACCTATATATATTGGAGACCCCGCTTTTCCGGGTCCGCAACAAGCAGGAGACCCGCTATTGCTACAACGAGGAAGAACGCCAGCGCGCCCTCGCCGAGGTGAGGAATCCGGAGATCACCCGCTTCAAGGGTCTCGGCGAAATCTCGCCCGACGAATTCCGTCACTTCATCGGCCCCGATATGCGCCTCGCCCCCGTCGAGATGCCGGCACGGCCCAAGACGATTCAGGATCTTCTCGAGTTTTACATGGGGAAAAACACCCCTGAACGGCAGGAGTTCATCATCAAGAACCTCAAGGTCGAGACCGATCTGATCGAGGAGGAGGATGAAGAACACGCCGAACGCGAAGAGGATGCCGTCGCCGCCTGAGGCTCGCGCGAGATCCGCCGCACCCCTGCATGGAAGAAACGACCACACCGCTCAAGGGCATGTATTCAGAGTGGTTTCTGGATTATGCCAGCTACGTCATCCTTGAGCGCGCCGTCCCCCACATCAACGACGGCCTCAAGCCGGTCCAGCGCCGCATTCTCCATTCGCTGAAGGAAAAAGACGACGGACGCTTCAACAAGGTGGCCAACATCATAGGCCACACCATGCAGTACCACCCGCACGGCGACCAGGCCATCGGCGACGCCCTCGTCAACATGGGGCAGAAGGAACTGGTCGTAGACACCCAGGGAAACTGGGGCAACATCCTCACCGGCGACTCCGCCGCCGCACCGCGCTACATCGAGACGCGCCTCTCGAAGTTCGCCAACGAGGTCCTCTTCAATCCCAAGACGACATCGTGGGCGGCCAGCTACGACGGACGCAACAAGGAACCCGTCACCCTTCCGGCGAAATTCCCCCTCGTCCTCGCGCACGGTGCCGAGGGCATCGCCGTCGGTCTCGCCTGCAAGATCCTCCCGCATAACTTTAACGAGCTCATCGACGCCTGCATCGCGGTGCTGAGGAAGGAATCCTTCACCCTCTATCCCGATTTCGCTCAAGGAGGAATCGCGGACGTCACCGATTACAACGACGGACTCCGCGGCGGCCGCATCAAGGTGCGTGCCCGGCTCGAAAAGACCAAGTCGAGAGAACTCATCATCCGCGAGATCCCCTACGGGACGACTGCCTCAAGCCTGTGCGATTCCATTCTCAAGGCCAACGAGCAGGGCAAGGTACGCATCGCCCGTCTCGAGGACTGCACCGCCGAGAATGTCGAAATCCGAGTCCACCTTCCGGCCGGGACCGATGCCGACCAGACCCTGCAGGCACTCTATGCCTTTACCGACTGCGAGGTCAGCATCTCGCCCAACGCCTGCGTCATCCAGGACAACAAACCGCGCTTCCTCGGCGTCTCCGAGATTCTGAAGCACAGCGCGAAGCAGACGCGTGACCTCATCGGACAGGAACTTGAGATCAAGCTGAACGAACTCGAGGAAAAGTGGCACTTCTCGAGCCTCGAAAAAATCTTCATCGAAAAACGCATCTACCGCCGCATCGAGGAGTGCGAAACCTGGGAGGCGGTCATCGAGGAAATCTGGACCGGCCTGCGCCCCTATCTGCGCCTCCTGCGCCGCGAAGTCACCGAGGAAGACATCGTCCGGCTCACCGAGATCAAGATCAAGCGCATCTCGAAATACGATTCCTTCAAGGCCGACGAATACCTCCGCGGTCTCGAGGACCAGATCGCGGAGACGAAGAAGAATCTCAAGCGGCTCACCGCCTACACGGTCAAGTGGTTCGAGGGCATCAAGGATCGCTTCGGAAAGGGCCGCGGTCGCCGCACCGAACTTTCGACCTTTGACCGTGTGGACGCCAAGCAGGTCGTCGTGGCCAACGATACCCTTTACGTCGATCGCAAGGAAGGCTTCGCCGGTTACGGGATGAAGCGGGACGAGCCGGTCTGCAAGTGCTCGCGCATGGACGACGTCATCGCTTTCTCGCGCGACGGCACGATGCGGGTGGTGAAGGTCGCCGAAAAGGTTTTCATCGGAAAAGACAATCTCCATGTCGCGGTATTCAACCGGGATGAACCGAAGATCTACAACATGATCTATCGCGATGGCCGGGGTGGACGTGTCATGGCAAAGCGCTTCCGGGTCGAGGGAGTGACCCGCGAGAAGCTTTACGACCTCACTTCCGGAAGCGCCGGGACGAGGGTTCTCTGGTTCTCGGAACACGATTCGGAGGAGGACGCCAATCTCATCGTGAGAGTTCATCTCAGAAGTGATTTGAAATTGCGAAATTTTCAGATCGACTTTAGATTCGCAAATCTGGATATTAAGGGAAGAGGGGCAAAAGGAAACATCCTAACAAAACACCCCGTCGACCGCATCTCCCGAATCTCGAAAGCCGAACAGGAAGAAATCGAAGCTCGAACCGCGAAGAACCTTTCCGACTCTGCACCGCCAAAAAAGCCTGAGCCGCCCGGAAGGGCGGCGGCGGAAAAGCAGGAGCCAGGCGCCCTCAAGAGAATTCCCGCTGAAAAAGCACCAACAAAACCAGTACCAACAAAAAAGAGAACCATGAAGAAAGCAACGACCAAGAAAGCCGCCGCCAAGAAGGCTCCTGCGAAGAAGGC
>JAGRPC010000023.1 GCA_020439925.1 Verrucomicrobiia bacterium
AGCGGGAAGATGAACTGCTTGTAGTCCCCCGCATCAATCGTCCCCCGCAGGAGCACGGCGGCTCCCCAGAGGTAGGATTCGAGTTGGTGTTGGGTGATGCGGGTCATGGGGCGGGCGCGCTCTTCTTTAGCCAAAGCTCGTCGATGGCATCAGCCATTTCGGAGGAGATACTGAACGCCGTCTGTCGAAAGCGATGCCCCGTCCCCAGCTTGGTATTGATTTCCCAAGCTTTGACGGCCCGATGCCATTCTTTGGAGTCGTCCAGCTTCCATTCGAATTGTAGGGGGACAAAAAACTCCTCGTCCGGATTTCCGTCGCACGAATCCTTGCGATAGGTCGAAGTTGTCGTGCCCTTGGCGATGACTCCAACGCCGGTATGATAGAGATAGACTTTCGAGCCTTTGCCGATTCCTGAAACGGCAAACTTTCGGTCGTAAAACGCTGAGGCGCGTCCTTTTTGCAACATATCCGCCCAAGCGTTTGCCTCGTAACTGGCGTTGGTATTGACGCAATAGATCCCCGGGTTCTCCTCGACGATGACTTCAAGTTCCGGATTGTAGACATCGAACCACAGGTAAGGGTTCCCTTCGACCGAGTAGAAACGATAGGTCAAACTGTCGATGCGGACTCCCTTTTCCTTCCAGTATTGGATCGCGGTAAGGGTATCACGGTCGATGCCATTGGTCACCACAACGAATACTTGGTCGTGATTGAAAGCTGACTCAGGCAGTTGCTCGTCCAGTTGGAAATAGCGCTGGTGGGCTTCTCGGAGCTCACCCTTGAGCTTTTGGTGCCGGGTCGCGAGGTCTTGGAGCCCGGCATAGTCGTAACGGCCAAAGATTTGACCGTAGCGCATGACTTGTAGAAGGTTTTCGGCGGCGGATTGCCACCGCTTGAGTTCGAAAATGTACAACTTGCCCTTGCTGTCGAGGGCGAGCAGGTCAGCCTCCTCCTGAAGCCGTCTTTCCTGACCGATCAGCATGAGCTCGTCTTCAGGAATGAGATCATGAAGACGAGCCGCGAAAAATACCTCAATGTCCTTCTCGGTGATCCCAAAGTGGGCTGCGGTTTGTATCGGGACTCGTGGGGTAGCAGCGGGCGTTTTCGAGTCAAATTGATAGAGCATAATGAATCCGGGGTTGGTTATTGAATGAGCCCCTCCAGTTTGAGTTTTCCGAGCAACCTCTCCTCGGCCGCAAAGGCCGCGTCAGCACTTTCCCGGAGCCGCTGCATCGCCTCCTCCACCGTGAGCACCTCGCCCTCCACCTTCGGCTCGACGTAGCGGGGAATGTTGAGGTTGTGGTCGTTGGCGGCAATCTCGTCCAGCGTGACGACGCGGGCGATGCCTTCCACATCCTGAAAGTCGCGAACCCAGCCGTGGATGCGCTCGACATGCTCCGGGAGCAGTTCGTTCTGGGCGCGGCCGGTTTTGAACTCCTTCGAGGCATCGATGATGAGCACCTTGTTTTTCCGGTCCTTCGCCTTCTTTTGCCGGAAAACGAGGATGCAGGCAGCGAGGCCGGTGCCGTAGAAGAGATTCGGCCCAAGACCGATGACGGCCTCCAGCAGGTCCATGCCGAGCAGTTTCTTCCGGATCTCGCCCTCCTTGCCCATGCGGAAGAGAGCTCCATGGGGTAGGACGACGGCCATGCGCCCGCTCTTCGTCGCCATGGACTTGATCATGTGCTGCACGAAGGCGTAGTCACCGCTCTTGCCCGGTGGCATGCCGGCGAAGTTTCGCCCGTAGGGGTCGCTGGTCCAGACCTCATCGCCCCATTTCTCCAGGGAGAAGGGCGGATTGGCGATGACACAGTCGAAGGTGGCGAGGTTGTCGCCGGAGTAGAAGGCCGGGTTCCGCAGGGTGTCGCCACGCACGATCTGGAAATCCGTCGCTCCGTGGAGGAAGAGGTTCATCCGGGCGATCGCGGAGGTGGTGAGGTTCTTCTCCTGCCCGTAGAGCTTGCCCCAAAGGGTGCGGACATCGCCGCGGGTCTCTTTCACATGGTGGATGGCCTCCAGTAACATGCCACCCGTGCCACAAGTGGGATCGTAGATGGACTCTCCCTCCCGGGGATCGAGGATCTCGACCATTAGTCGCACCACGGAGCGCGGGGTGTAGAATTCGCCGGCCTTCTTGTTGGTGGCATCGGCGAATTTCTTGATGAGGTATTCGTAGGCCTGCCCGAGGACATCAGCCTCGGCGGCCGCGTTGCCGAGGGGCAGGCGTGAGAAATGCTCGATTAGATCCCGGAGGAGGGCGTCGGAGAGGCGATCCTTGTTCGTCCACTGGGCATCACCAAAGATCCCGTAGAGGGTGTGCGGATTGGCCTGCTCGATCCCGCGCATCGCGGTCTGGAGGGCCTGACCGACATTGGTCGCGACTTTTCGCACGTCCCGCCAGTGGCAGCCTTCCGGCACCTGGAAACCGTAGTTCTCCGGGAAGAGGGCGGCTTCCTCGTCCCCGCCGAACTCCTCGAGCGCGGCGGCATGCTCCTCGTCGTGAACGTCGGAGACCCGTTTGAAGAAGAGGAGCGGGAAAATGTAGGTCTTGAAGTCCGCCGCATCGACCGGCCCGCGCAGGATGTTCGCGGCCTCCCAGAGGTGGGATTCGAGCTGGGAGAGGGTGAAGTCGGAAGATCGCATAAGCAACGGAACTTAGCAGAACGCTTTGATCTATCGCTTATTGGCAGGAGTCGCAAGGAAAACGGGCCGATCCATCCACAACACCGCAACTCCTACGTGATCGGTATAGGATGGGCCAAACTTGGGGGGAGTCTCCAGGGTCTCTGAACGTCGTTTTGCTTGACTGTCCTTCCATTGAGAGTTCATCTAACCCTAGCCGCAACGGGACCCAACACGGGGGGAATTGAACCCCTGCCAGGAGTTGAGACAGCCAGTTGCGGTTTTTTCGTGCTCTGCCGCATGACCGAAACTTGTCCTTGATCGCTCCTTCGCGAGGGATCACTTTTCATCATCGCCACGGGACCCAAGACGGGGGGAATTGCACTCCTGCCAGCACTTGAGACAGCCGGTGGCTGCATCAGTTTTCCGCATCCTCTGGCCCAAGCAAGGGCCAGCCCTTGCCTGCCCTGATCCGGTTCGCGTGCTCAAGCGACGCCTTGCGGCTATTTTCCCACGTCGCCCCGCTGCGGAATTGTGCGTCCGTTCTCCGCCCCCACTCTTCCGGTTTCTCCTGCGTGGTTTTACCAATCGGCGCGGGCGGATGCGAGGCCTCGGAGCTGGTGTCGGATGGATTCATCGTCCCCTTGGGTTACGACTGGTGCGGAGTTTCCCGGGTTTCGGCGACCTTCTCCCAAGCCGTATTTGTTTCCCGGTTGGTCAACGGTCGCTCCATCAATTTCAAAAATAGCGCCCGCATTCTCGACTGGCAAGCCTCCGGCCAGGGCCTCACTCGCGATCGTCCGGCTCCGGATGTTGCGGTCCGCCGGACATCATCGAGCGTGCGCTCGCCAGATGCCTCGCCACGCTCGCTTTCGCTTCGTCCACGCTCAAGGGCGGCCGCGAAGCTGCGGAAGCTCTCCGTCGTTGGATTTGCTCCCGGAGGGCTTTCGAGGGGCCGATCACGGGTGGGTAGGAATCGTCGTTCACCTTTGTCACCTTCCTGCAAGGATTCGCGATCGTCAATTTCCCCAGAAATGGCGGGGGTAGCGAAACCTCCATCGCGCGAGCCAAGTTTTTTGCACGGGGTACCAAGCTTGGGCCGGGCGGGTCGCAGCGAGGCCCCTGGGGGTGCCGGCCATACCCCTTCGATCTCTGGACTGGCCAAGCCACGACGATCTTGTCTCCCGCCGGCCGCTCATCGCCACGGTCGGTTCTCTGTCGAGGTCGCGGGAAATCCATTCGAGGATGAGAACCCAGGCCGCCAAAGTGGCTACAAAACTGGCATCACGAACGACTCTTCCCCCACCGTGAGGAGGTCGCCCAAGGGATCAGGAATCAGATTCCACCGTGAAAACCCCGTCCCCGAGTTCTAGGGCGGTGGCGTCGAGGAGCGCCCCGGCGAATCCCTTCCCGGTCGCCTCCCCTTTCGCTTTCCCCGCTGCGATCTTCTCGGCCAGGTTCAATCCCGCCATGTCCTTCACATGAGCCCAGTGCTTCTCTCGCAGCCTCACGAGGGTTTCCAGATCCCGGACGGAGAGCTCACCCCGGTCGGCTTTCGCCTCCAGGTCGGTCATGGCCCGGTCGGCAAGGGCCTCGATCCTTTCGGCCTGCTCGATCTGCGCGTCCCGGATCTCCCAGGCCAGGGCATGAGCCCGCGCGTGTTCACCGTCCATCTCGCGGGTCAAAGCCACTTCGTTCCTGGCGCTCGCCCCTCTCAACACCGCCGCGGCAAGATTGACGCTTACCTTGGCTTCCGCGCTGAATCGCCGAACCGTCCAGGCTCCGGCCATCGCCTCCGGCAAACGGGCCATCGCCCGATCACGTGCGGCCGTTCGGGAGGGACCTTTCAGGACGACGGAACAATCGGCCATGCTCGAAGGTAACCGCCCCCGCTCGTCCGGCAAGCGCGCGCGTCGCTCTCTTAGAAACCCCATGCCGTGACACCGTCACCAGCGAAAGGCGGGCAGGAGTGCCTCAGAAGGTCCCATCCCGGCCGAATTGTTTGGAACGGTTCCGGACCTCGGACTTCTTTGACTTGGAGCGCCTTGTTGTCACTTTTGTTGCCACTTTGACAATCCGTCCGTCACAACTCGTTTATTTTCAACAGAATGCCCCCGCCGGGAATCGAACCCAGATCTAGAGTTTAGGAAACCCTCGTTCTATCCGTTGAACTACGGGGACAAAGCCTTATTTCACAAGGAATCTGGCGTGCTTCGGGTGTTTGATGTTGCCATTTATACGGAAAAATTATACGGTGAGGCAGTTCTTCGGCAAGAATTCCTTCACCATGAAAGCACCCGCCAAGACCTGGACTCCGACTAAGGTTCCCCGCCTCTACAAGCACTCTTCAGGCACTTATTATGCCCGCATCTCCGCCGGAGGCAAGGAAACCTGGCGCAGCCTCAAGACGAAGGTTTTCTCCGTCGCAAAAGCCGAACTCGAGGAGAGGCTCCGATCGGCAGAGTTCCAAGCAGAAGTCACGCCGGAAAGCCCGCTCGGAGAAAAGCTGACGGGAGCCGATGCCTTCAAGATCCGCGAGCGGCAGATCGAGAACAATCCCGCTCTGAAGAAATCGACTCGCCACTACCTTACCCAGATCATCGTTTCGCTCAAGAAAAGCTGGCCCGAACTGGAAGGTTCCGACCTTCAGAGGATCACCGCGGAAGATTGCGAAGAATGGTCGGGGAGGTTCGCCAAGACGGTTTCGCCGACCCGCTTCAACGCACACTTGAGCATGTTGCGCTCGCTTTTTGAGATTGCGATCGAGAAGGGTTCTCGCCGCTCGAATCCGGCAATCAAACTGAAACGCAGACGCGTCCGCTTCAAAGACCTCTCGAACCGTCTTCCTTCACGGTCCGAGTTCCTGAAGTTCGTTCACACCATCAGAACCGCCCAAGGTCGATTCTCGCGGCATTGTGCCGATTACGTCGAATTCCTTGCTTACACTGGAGTCAGAAGAGGGGAGGCTCCGTGGATTCAATGGAGACACTGCGACTTTGAAAAGGGAGAGATCCTGATCGAAGGCAACCCGGAGGACGGGACCAAAAACCACGAGGTCCGCCGCGTGCCCATGGTTCCCGCAGCAAGAACTCTGCTTGAGCGGCTACGCGACGAAAACCCGCAGGCGAAACCGACCGACCGAGTTCTCCGGGTGAAAGCTGCCAAGAAGGCGATGGACCGCGCCGCCTCAAAAGCTGAGATCCCACGACTCACACACCACGATCTTCGCCATTATTTTGCGACGATTTGTATCGAGTCCGGGGCTGACGTTCCGTTAGTTTCAAGATGGCTCGGACATAAGGACGGGGGAGCTTTGGCGATGAAGGTTTATGGTCATCTTCGCAACGAGCACTCGCTTGCGGTTGCTTCCCGCGTGTCCTTCGCCGCTTAACATCTTCCGACCACTGTTTGGCACCCGGGGAAGGAGAAGGATTCTTCGTCTCCGCCTTCTTAACCTTGCGTGATTTTGTGCCCGCGCCCACATAACGACCCGCTTCTTTCAGAAGGCGATCCACCTCGCTCTTCGGAATCATCGTCCGCCCGAGGTCGGTCACTGCCTGAACCTTCCCGGCGTAAAGCTGCCGGTAGGCCCAAGTCCTCTCTTTGCCGAACACCGCGGCGAACTCGGTCGGCGTGAAGGTGACCTTTTCCATGCTGGCGAACCGATCACCTTGAGCGGCATCAAAAATGGCAAAATTCAAGCGTCCAGAAGTGGACTTGAAACAGTTTCATGGGATTCTGTTTCAAGGATTCTACTAAAAACTTGGTGAGGTTCAATCCTGAAAGTGGCTCATTTCCAAGTTCGCTCCATGAGGCTCCTCTTCTCGGAGTCCTTCACGTCGAGGTAGATGCTGGTCGTCTCGATCTGGGAATGTCCGAACATTTCTTGAAGGAATTTCAGAGGAAGTCCAGCCATGACCCCCCGAACCCCGAAAGCATGACGAAGCCCCTTGGGCGTCGCATGGACTCCCTCGATTCCAGCGTCGGCCATCGTACGCTTGATGATTCGCCAACCAGTGGTTCTTGAGAACGGCCAAATTCGCTCCTCTCCCGGCTCGGTCTCCAGTTCGCGCAATCGCTTTCCGAGCCAACCGGGGATGGGTATGCGGCGGAACTCTTCGATCTGCCGCTTCTTGAGCGTACGGACACGAAGGATGCAAGGTTCCAGGTCGATGTCCCGCTTCGTGGTCGACAAGGCTTCGGAGATTCGGATTCCCGTGTAGTGGAGCGCAATACAGAACAAGGCTTCGCGAACTGGCAGGCGACGAGAGTGATCTAAGAACTCCCGCCCCTCCGCGTGAGTGAGGTACTTGCGGCGCCCTTCGAGGTCGTAGGCAGAATGTGGGACTCGTTTCATGCGAAACAGAATCCCATGAAACTGGTTCAAAAATCGTTAACGTCCTTGCTTTCAGTGATTTACCTCCTGATTGGCGCCTCGTTTTCGTCCCTTTCCGCCCAGGACAACAATCCTCCCCATCTTGCTCACTACGATCCCACCAAGGGATTCAAGCCTGCCCAGGCAAATTTGACCGAGATTTTCCTTCAAATCGCGGGAAGCCTCGAATGCCACGGCAGTCCCGAGCCTTACCTCCGTCACATCCAAAGTGAGCACGCACGGGTTTCTCAACTCTACAAGGAGAAGACCGGAAAGAAGCATGCCGGACGAATGCCCACCCACATGTCGGCCGCATACGTCGATCTCATGGTGAAAAACTGGAATACCCTCTCCTCGCCTCTTCAGCTTGAGCCCTTCGCCAAGGAGATCGGGCGGTGCGCCCGCGAGGGCATCATGGGAACCCGGCTCGGCGGTACCTATGCCGTCCAAATCTTCAACGAACATCAAAGGGCGGTCGCCGCCCGGATGAAGGGGCAATCGAACGCGATTTCGGGATTTGAGGAGCTACGCCAGAGAATGGAGAAGGACCTTCTCTTCGGAAAACTCGGCGGGAGTGCCGAAGGGCTTGAAACTTCCCGCCGCGACGCGGTGAGCTACGCGCTCACGATTACGGATCGCTTCTGGCGGAAATCGGAAGAGGTCCGATCGATTGCTGAGCCTGCAAAGGCGGCGGAAGTCAACCAGGGTTTGAAGGAGTTCTTTTTGGACTTGGGATATCTGGCTCAATCGGAACTGGAGATCGGGATTCTGGAATCAGCCCTGCGCCAGCTCTAGCGATTGACCTCGGAAGGTGCCGGCCCCTCTTTAGCAGCGTTTACCGTTGGAACCACCGGCTTGGAGTCCCCGGCGTCCACCAGTTGGACATTTCCGATACTGAGTTCCTTTGCCAGTCGCTGGGGAGCAGGAGAATTGGCCGCCCCTTCCGCTGAAGGCTCTCGCTCAGCCGTATCTCTTGCCTCACTCGTTCGGACGATGACTGCCTCAGCCTCCACCTTTGTCCCCTGGGTCGCAACGTTCTCGGCGAAAACGGGCCGGTCCAATACACCGTAAGCTTCTGCACGCTTGCCCTGGTCCCAGGCACGGATGAAATCCTCACGGTCAGGTTCTGGGATACGCTGCAAATCGGCCGAAATTTGAGAGTGGGAAAGTTGGTCGCGGAGACGCTCAGCTTCCTTCTGCTTCACGATTTCGGGAAGCTCGCTGAATTCGTATTCCTTGCGGCGGACGCCTTCCCATACGCGGTGGCTCATTTCAGCCTTGCCGTGTTCGCTTAGGCGTTCCCAGGCGCTCAGATAGAACTTCTCCAGGCTGCTGAAATCCGCCTTAGTGAAGTGGTCCTTATCCAAAAACTCGGCGAACTGCCTCCGTTCTTCTAGATTCAAAGCCGCTTCACGTTGGGCAATGAGGACCGCGACAGCAACTTCCTGAAGGGCTTTCTCGCGTTCTTCTTTGGTTGCTTCGGCATCCTTATGGTCGAGTTCGATGATTCGGTTCTTGGCTCGTTCCAGAAGGTGCCCCAGCAGCATCGGATTCGGAAGGGCGGCACCACTTGTCAGCATTGCTTCGATTTCTTTGACGGCTCGACGCAATTCGGCCGCCTCCACCTGTTCCAAACCTCTTCCATTCATTCCTGAAACCTCCTTTTGAGATAGAATCATATCACAGAATTGTTGCAGAATTATGACGGCCCGAAGTGACCGGAACTCGCCCGTTCCGGGAAGCTGGCCACGGATTGCCAAATCAAGGATTGACCCTCGAGGCATCGTTGGATACCCTGGTTGAAAGTCCCAGAAAACCTTTCGTCCCGAGAGCTTTACAATGAACTCACCTCTCCAAGAACGGCACCGGGACCAGATTTTCGGCGGCACGACCTACGCCCAGCACGGAGAAGACCTGATGCTCTGCAATCTCTTCCGATTGATGGGCGTCGATCGGCCGGGATACCTCGACCTTGGCGCCCACCATCCCTACGTGATCTCCAACACCGCCCTACTCTATGAGCGGGGCTCACGTGGCGTGAATGTTGAAGCCAATCCGCTTCTCGTCGAGGCTTTCCGTGAGGCAAGGGCTGACGATTTGACGATCAACGTCGGAGTAGGTCCCAAGCAGGGCACTTTGCCGTTCTATCGGTTCACGAAGCGGAGCGGCCTCAATACTTTTTCGGAAGCCATTGTAGCGGCAAGGGCCGACCGCCATCCTGTCGAGGAGGTGGTCCACCTCCCGGTCTGGACAATTACCAAGATCGTCGACGAATGTTGCGGCGGCGTCTACCCGCCACTGCTGTCGATGGATCTGGAGGGCCTTGACTTGGCGGTCTTGAAAACGGCGGACTTCTCAGCTTCGCGGCCGCGGGTTGTGATCGCGGAACTCCAAGGAGCCGATGCGGCGGAAGCTCGACTATTGATGGCCGAACAGGGCTTCCGTGTTCTGTGCCGGATGGTCTCGAACCTCCTGTTCGTCCACGAGGATTGGATTGGAAAAGTCGCCTGAACCGCCGTTAACCATGCGTTTTAGCAGGAGAGTCTAGCGCGAGAGCGCGGAATTTCTGAGGTCGCCGTCGAGGAACAGACCTCTGAGGGGCGAGGTGCCTTGTAATTATAAAATCGGAATCGACCAATATTGGTTTACAATTTCTTTCGAAGTTCTAATTGAGTCGTTATTCAATCGATCGGAATCAACAAACAAATATATTTCGAGGGTCCTGAACTGAGACGTTAGACATGAATTTACTCGATTCTTTAAAAGTCTTTCATCTTTCGTGGCTAGGTTACGAACGCCTTCCAGCTTAATTGCGACTTCAGAGACCAATGCGGCTTGCTCAATGAGTGCATTCTGAACTGGATGCAACCACCTTAGGAACACAAATACGGCCAAAAGCAATGAAATCTGACCGATTACCAACCCTTTATAAAAATCCAAAGTCACTTTCATTATCTACTAACTGTCGCACGGTGATCCACCGGACCATTCTCCCTCTGCAGGCGCCTTCGGTCCAAGTTTTCTCATTATTTCACCCAATCTTCCGGCTAAGCTTTCCGATGGAGCGAAAGGTTTAGTCATTTTTACGGCATCACCTATCTTGTCTCCCAATAAATCCGCAAAACCCGTAGGAAGCGGTAGATCAGTTCCTACACTAGGAATTGCCCAATTTTCATCTTCGGTTGGAACTTCGTATTCATATTCATATTGCCTCTGTCCTGATCTATAACAAATCTTTCCATCGCAAATGCATTTAATTTCCGTCGTTGTCGTCCATTTGAATATGACTTTTTCAATTGCAATAATTTGAGTTCCTCTTTGAGGTTTACCTCCTTGCGAGACTGGATCAATTTCCAGCTCCCATTTACCATCACTAGTTTTCCAAAACGGCGGCCCATCTTCTTCGCAGGTCAATCCGAGGTAGTCAAGATCGTTTACTCCGCCATTCCCTCCGTATCTATACAAATTGAGCCCTCCCCGCTCCCCTATCGGATCCCGATTGATCCATCTTCCCAGCATTGGAACGTAGAAACGGTAGCCGTAGTTATACCAACCGGTCTCCCCGTCCCGGAACTGTCCTTGGAACCCGAAGTCCCAGGCGTAGCCGGAGGTGGGGCGCGGCGAAAAGTCCGACGCCATGATCCGGCGGACGCCGAAGGCCGAGTAGGCGTAGCGCTCCAGAACAGTCCCGGAGGTGTTCAACACCGAGATCCCGTTGAAGTAGTCCATCGTCGCGTAGAGACGCTCATCGAGCGTGCCGTTGCCATCGGTGTCACGGTCACGGAGGACCAGCTCATCCCGGTGGCCGGGACGTTCACCCCACAGGTAGGAGCGGGCGGCGGAAGTTGCGGAGCCGACCCGCTCTTCCATGGGCTTCCAGCGGTCGCCCCAGTAGGTGTGGGTGGTTACTTCGTCGACGGTTCTCGTAATGCGGCGGCTAAGGCCGTCATATGAATACTCTCCGACAAGATGAATCCAATCGTCTCCTTCTGTTTCAACACGAACGATTCGATTCCAGGCGTCCCAAATCACGTTGAGGAAAGGTTCACCGTTCACACTCTCGCCCGGAGGAAGTTTCGTCGCATTGCCGGCTCGGTCATAGGAGAGCAGGGCGCTGCTCCCGTCGATCTGGGTGAGCTGGTTGTCCTGGTTGTTCGAACGGCTCTGATCGAGCACAACTGAACCGTTCGCGTTTTTGCGATAACCCAGCCAGTTGCCGGTGGGATCGTATTCAAAATCCTCCGTCTCCCCCGGAACACCCCCGACGGTGGTGCGGTTGGTGTTCAAGGTTCCCACCGCGTCCCGGATGACCTGATACAGGCCGTCGTAGCCGTAGGACTCGTCCTGGCCGCTTGCTGCCACGAGGTTCTTCTTCCAGGTCCGATTGGAGGCTTCGTTGTAGCCCCATTGCCAGGCATCGATGGGCGTGCCGGTGGAACTGTTCTGCCAGCGCATCTCCTGCACCCGCCCGAAGTGGTCATAGCCGTCGTAGGGATCGCCAGAGTCACCTTCGCTGCCTCCGCCGGGACGGATCATGGACATTTCGACTCCGGGTTGGGGGTAAGCGACCTTCACGAAGCGGCCCAGCCCTGCTCTCGAATACTCGACCTTGTTGCCGCCCTCCCCAGAGATCGCGGCTGACTTCACCAGCCCGAAGAGGTCGTCGATGCTGTCGCTCGAGCCGTAGCCGAGGTTCACCACCCGGCCGTTGGGGTATGTCATCGAGGTTCGACGTGCCGTGTTGCTCATGGGGTCTGGTTTCGTGAACAAGGGCGGAGTTGCCCGTCGTGAAGGTTTGTGGATTCAACTTTCTAGGACGGCCGCCATCTTCGTCTATTTGGACTGCCTCCGTCTATTTCTACCATGTGAACGGCTCCCTCAAACTTCGTAGAAACCTTTCTTGGTACTCATTCTCATTCATTCTCATTTCGATGATCATGTCTCCTTCAACGACACTCACTTGATACGAAATAAGGTTTATTCCATTTAATAGTGCCTCAAGTTTATCACCAAACTCATCGTCGAATAAAACTTTTTCACCTGTTTTTGGGGCCGTCGCAGAAACTTTAGTTGTGCCTGGTTCATTCAAAAGATCCATAACAACATAATCTTCTATCTTGAAATTCACTTCGCCGTTCAGCTTTTTTTCAAGTGATTCGAGCACATCTGACAGGGTCATTCGGGGAATCGCTTCCGACATCAACCGGCGTCGAGACTTCTCGAGATTTGAAACCGATCTGAATGTGTAAAGAATATGAAATTCACACAAAAGCCAAACTGCAATGAAAATAGAAATGAGGATTGATGAAGTCCATGCAAATAAATTTCTTGCCGCCGATTTAATCATTTCCCCAAGCAATCATCGTTCGCTTTGTCTTGTGCCTCTTTGATTGCTTTCGCGAGTGCTCGGCTGAGAGAAGCCCATCCGTCTTCAAGATTAAGCCGTGGACTCTGGATATTTTGCGTTTTCGTTGGTCCAGGACGTCCGCATTCGCAGCATTGATATTCTTGTTTTCCGCTCCAATGTACAAACTTGAATCCACCTGGACCGGAGTATGCGTCGGCTGCCTCCTTCAATTTGTCAACTATCACATCGCCAGCGGCTTTACCAGTTCCCGAGGCACTTCCTGCGGCGTTGGAACCGGCTCCGGAGAGGAAATCTACAACACTCCCTCCAGCGGCGGGACCGAAGTTTCCGAGCGCCTCCATTAGTTCAGTCATAAGTTCAGCGATTTCCTTGTCGTTTTTTCCGACCGCGCTTTCTCCTTCTGGTAGCAACGCAATATCAGATTGACCTCCCATCAAGATTGACTCTCCGTTGCTGCAAAGACCTAGGTAGTCCAAACGATTTATCGGTTTATTGTATGTGAATCGATACAGATTGAACCCACCTAGTTCTTTGATTGGATCCCTGTTGATCCACCTCCCCACCAGAGGAACAAATACCCGATAGCCGTAGTTATACCATCCGTTCGCCTCATCCCGGATCTGACCTTGGAACCCGAAGTCCCAGTCGATGTCCGAGGTGGTCCTCGGCGTGTAGTTTGGTGCCATGACCCGACGTACCCCGAACGCACTGTAGGCGTAGCGCTCCTGCACCACTCCGGACGTGTTCAGCACCGCCGTCCCGTTGAAGTAGTCCATTGTCGCGAAGAGTCGCTCGTCGAGGCTCCCGTCGCCATTGGTGTCCCGGTCCCGCAGGACCAGCTCGTCGCGGTGGCCGGGGCGCTCGCCCCAGAGGTAGGAGCGGGAAGCGGCGGTCGCGGAAGCCACCCGCTCTTCCAAGGGCTTCCAACGGTCGCTCCAATAGGTGTGGGTCACCGTCCCTCCGGACTCCTTCGTGATCCGGCGAGTCAAGCCATCGTAGGCGTTCTTCTGCACGCTGGTCCCGTTTTCGTCCTTCACCTCGACGAGCCGGTTCCACGCGTCCCAGGTGTTCGCGAAATGCTTCGTCCAGTCGCCTCCGGTTCCTGGACGAGTCTTCGTCGCGTTCCCGGCTCGGTCGTATTCGACGCCTTGGCTCGATCCGTCGATCTGCGTCAACTGGTTGTCCTGATTGTTTGAGCGGGTCCGGTCCAGGACGGGTGCGCCGTTCTCGTCCTTGCGGTAGCCCAGCCAGTTCCCGGTGGGGTCGTAGGTAAAATCCTCCTCCTCACTGGGCACTCCGCCGATGGCGGTGCGGTTGGTGTTCAAGGTTCCCACGGCGTCACGGACGACCTGATAGAGGCCGTCGTAGCCGTAGGCTTCGTCTTGCCCGGAGGAAGCAACGAGGTTCTTCTTCCACGTCCGATTGGAAGCCTCGTTGAAGCCCCATTGCCAGGCATCGATGGGGGTGCCCGTGAAACTGCTCTGCCAGCGCATCTCCTGCACCCGCCCGAAGCGGTCGTAACCGTCGTAGGGGTCGCCCGAATCACCCTCCAATCCCCCTCCGGGGCGGATCATGCTCATCTCCACAGCAGGCTGCGGGTAGGCGATCTTGACGAATCGGCCCAGGCCCGCACGGGTATATTCCACCTTGTTGCCACTCTCGCCGGAGATCGCCGCGCTCTTCACGAGGCTGAAGAGATCGTCAATCGATCCCGTCGAGCCATAGTCCAGGTTCACCACCCGGCCATTCGGGTAGGTCAGCGATGTGCGCCGGGACGTGTTGCTCATGAGTTCAGTGAGATGCGTAGCTGAAGCTAGAATCGGAATCGGTATCTGGACCACTCGTGATGTTCTTCGTATAGGGAGATTGCTAGTATCATCGATTTCTGTTCTCGCTAATTATTTCAATCGCCTCAATTAAACTAATATCGTCAGTCAGCTTAGACCTGGCTTGCGACTGAACCCAATCAAATCTGAAGTCGAATTCGTAGTTAGAAATTGCTCGAAGCTCGTTTCCAAGGAGATCATTCGGACGCAAAAATCCAATTTTTGTCGATGCTTGATTAGATACCTCTTTCAAGAGGCCGATTAGCCAAGATTTTTGGTATCTCCCCATTGGATCAAAGAGTTTTATGATTTCGTCATCAGTCAAACATGCTCGATGGCCTAGAATTCGCTTCCTAGAACGTCGGAGATTTACTTGCAACCATACCCCAAACATGGCTAAAGCTACGAAAATCACCAAGACGAAAATCATGACTGCCGTCAGAATAATGTTGGATCAAAGACGCAAATATGAGCACAGGATATCGCCAAGCCCTCCAGGTATCCAGCGGATCCTGCTGCAAGAGCCGCGCCAAGGGGCGCAGCGGCGCGACCAAACAAACGCATCCCCCTGCCTCCGCCAAATGACATCATACTTGGAATAGTGGTCCAAATAGGGCCAGAAATTCCCCCCTTAGAAACTCCTTTGCCAAATAATGGCTTAACAGGGAGTGGTGCGACAAGAAGCGAAACACCTAGTGCCCCCATAGCAATATCAGCTCTGTGATAAGCCATGCAGTTTATAAAACACTCCGAAAATGGAGAGTGCCCACCTCCGCCGCCACCTCCAAGTGGCTTGCCACCACCTCTACCACCACCGGGCTTGCCACCACCGCCGCAATTCATACTCAACTTAGCATTTCGGCAATCCGCAAGACATTCCTCCCTGTCTCCGGGCTGAGGAAAGCATCCTTGGCATTGATCGTCGCATGGAACGCATGTCCAAAGTCCGAAGCGGTCGAACTTGTTGGTGGAATCATTATACGAGAAAGTATAAAGACCAACAATGCTCCCGTCTTCTCCAATCGGATCTCTGTTGATCCACCTGCCGAGAAGCGGGACGTAGAACCTATAGCCGTAGTTGCTCCACCCCGTCTCATTATCGCGGAACTGCCCCTGGAATCCGAAGTCCCAAGCATGGCTGGAGGTGCTTCGCGGAGTGAAGTCCGCCGCCATGATCCAACGGACGCCGAAGGCCGAGTAGGCGTAGCGTTCCAGGATCGTTCCCGAGGTGTTCAAGATGGCCGTCCCGTTGAAGTAGTCCATCGTCACGTAGAGACGCTCGTCGAGACTCCCGTTGCCGTCGGTGTCCCGGTCGCGGAGGATCAGCTCGTCCCGGTGCCCGGGACGCTCACCCCACAGGTAGGAGCGGGCAGCGGTGGTTGCGGAGCCAATCCGCTCCTCCAAGGGCTTCCAACGGTCACTCCAGTAGGTGTGGGTCACCACACTGGAAGCCTCTTTCGTGATCCGGCGAGAGAGGCCATCATAGGCGTTCTTCTGCACGCTCGCCCCAGTCTCATCCTTGACCTCCACGAGCCGGTTCCACGCGTCCCATACCGGCTGGTAGCTTTTGCTCCAGTCTCCGTTCGTTCCAGGCGCGGTCTTCGTCGCATTGCCGGCTCGGTCATAGGAGAGCAGGATGCTGCTCCCGTCGATCTCGGTGAGCTGGTTGTCCTGGTTGTTGGAACGGGTTTGATTGATGATCATCGAACCATTCGCGTCCCGGCGATATCCCAGCCAGTTGCCGGTGGGATCGTAGGCGAAGTCCTCTTCTTCTCCCGGAACACCCCCAATGGCGGTGCGGTTGGTGTTCAAGGTTCCCACCGCGTCCCGGATGACCTGATACAGGCCGTCGTAGCCGTAGGACTCGTCCTGGCCGCTTGCTGCCACGAGGTTCTTCTTCCACGTCCGATTGGATGCTTCGTTGTAGCCCCATTGCCACGCATCGATGGGCGTGCCGGTGGAACTGCTCTGCCAGCGCATCTCCTGTACCCGCCCGAAGCGGTCGTAACCGTCGTAGGGATCGCCGGAGTCGCCCTCCGATTCACCCCCGGGGGGGATCATGCTCATCTCCACGCCGGGCTGGGGATAGGAGATTTTCACGAACCGGCCCAGGCCGACCCGGGTGTAATCCACCTTGTTTCCGCTCTCCCCGGAGATGGCGGCGGACTTCACCAGGCTGAAAAGGTCGTCGATGCTGTCGCTCGACCCGTAGCCCAAGTTCACCACACGCCCGTTGGGGTAGGTCACTGAAGTGCGACGGGAAGTGTTGCTCATGGGGCAGGGTTGGTGGATTAAGGATAAGGAAAAACAGGTGCCAACGATATTGGAGCATGAAACCGTAACAGCAGTTTCGAATTGATGAGTAGTTGGTTTGGGCGCGGCCAAATTTACATGCCATGAATATGCGACAGATCACTGTTGAGGGCGCACTTTATATCTTTACTGATTGATGGTTTCATCTTCAAGCACCTTCCAAACGCGTTCGAACATCGCGGCAGCTGTACGATTCTCACCTGATAGTTCCTTGGTGCCGACATTATTCAATCTTACGTTCATGCCACGCCATTCAATAATTCTGAATTCACCGTCCGGAACACTTTGGCCGATTTCAAACGAATTCCCTTTACTAAAGAGATTGTCAAGCAATGCGGCTAATTCTGCGGCTAACTCAGCCCTGACGGTCACCACTATAGGTGTTGAATTTCGATGTTTAAATTCACCTTCCAGCGAATGGAGATTAAGATAGGCATCCCATGAATCTGGATATGAAACTTGCGAGAATTGAACGGTGTCAGGACGCCTTATATGCATGCAAGATTGAAATGGCAGAGTTAACAAAATCGTCAACGCTAAGGCGGCATGAGAGGGAATTCTTACAAGATATGTCATCTTAGTAGATTATGATATTCACCCACTGTACATAGTTACCATTTGAAAATCCGGGCCTCACCCTCTTCTTTGCATCCATCCGTGTGTCTTCCATCCGTAGCCTTTGAGTTGATCGAGACGTTCATCGATCTCATCTTCACATCGCGGATCGCCCTCACACTCCTTTTTGCATTTCTTCAAGCATTGTCTCTCAGCCATCGCTGCAGCTCCTTCAGAAATTTTTGGGCTTTTTCCTTTCTTCCAACCCGGTCGCTCCAAACCGTCGCCCGAACAATCAACATCATCATGATGCTTGTCTTCATGTTCCTTCACACATCGCTGAATGCATGATGTTCCTTTTGTTGGGGGGCCTTGCTGACCTGGTCCCACGTTCGGAATCCAGCTGCAACTGTATTTTTGGCCACCGCAGCAAATGACTCCTCCTCCATCATTTCCAGCAAGCGAAGCGTCCTCAGCTGCCTTGCAAGGATCGCAACAATCAGGCGGGCCATCGGTTGGTTCTAATCCTAGAAAATCGGCAACATCTAAGGCTGCATTACTGACAAACGTATAAAGGTTCTCCCCTCCACTTTCCCCGATGGGATCCCGATTGATCCACCTGCCAAGGAGCGGGACGTAGAACCGGTAGCCGTAGTTGTACCAGCCCGTCTCCGCGTCCCGAAACTGCCCCTGGAAGCCGAAGTCCCAAGCATGGCTGGAGGTGCTTCGCGGGGAGAAGTCCGCCGCCATGATCCGGCGGACGCCGAAGGCTGAGTAGGCGTAACGTTCCATCACGGTTCCAGAGGCATTCAGAACCGCCGTCCCGTTGAAGTAGTCCATCGTCGCGTAGAGACGCTCGTCGAGCGTTCCGTTGCCGTCGGTGTCCCGGTCCCGCAGGACCAGGTCGTCCCGGTGCCCGGGACGCTCGCCCCAGAGGTAGGAGCGGGCGGCTGAGGTCGATACGCCCGTCCGGTCCTCGAGCGGCTTCCAACGGTCGCTCCAGTAGGTGTGGGTCACTACGCTTGAGGCCTCCTTGGTGATGCGCCGGGTCAGTCCGTCGTAAGCATTCTTCTGCACGGATGCCCCAGTCTCGTCCTTGACCTCCACCAGCCGGTTCCACGCGTCCCACACGGGCTGGTAGCTCTTGCTCCAGTCTCCGTTCGTTCCGGGTGCGGTCTTCGTCGCATTGCCGGCACGGTCGTAGGAGAGCAGGGAACTGCTCCCGTCGATCTGGGTCAACTGGTTGTCCTGGTTGTTGGAGCGGCTCTGATCGAGGACGACTGAACCGTTCATATCCTTCCGGTAGCCCAGCCAGTTGCCGGATGGATCGTATTCAAAATCCTCCTCCTCACCGGGAACGCCCCCGACGGCGGTGCGGTTCGTGTTCAAGGTTCCCACCGCATCCCGGATCACCTGATACAGGCCGTCGTAGCCGTAGGCTTCATCCTGACCGCTGGCAGCAACGAGGTTCTTCTTCCACGTCCGGTTGGACGCTTCGTTGTAGCCCCACTGCCAGGCGTCAATGGCCGTGCCGCTGGAGCTACTTTGCCAGCGCATCTCCTGCACCCGGCTGAAGCGGTCATAGCCGTCGTAAAGGTCTCCGGAGTCTCCCATGCTTCCGCCACCGGGGCGGATCATGCTCATCTCCACCCCAGGCTGCGGGTAGGCGATCTTGACGAATCGGCCCAGGCCTGCACGGGTGTATTCCACCTTGGTGCCGCTCTCGCCGGAAATCGCAGCGCTCTTCACGAGGCTGAAGAGGTCGTCAAGCGATCCGGTCGAGCCATAGCCCAGATTCACCACCCGGCCGTTCGGGTAGGTCATCGATGTGCGCCTTGCGGTGTTACTCATGGGGTTGGATAATCGCTCTGGATAGATGCTCGATTGTTGAGGATGATGTTATCTCGATAAAGTTGAATTCCGCAAATCACCGTCGAGGAAGAGGCCTCCATTCGCCGAGGTGAAGGCAAAGCGGGTCAGCTTGCCGGTTGCCTTGACCTTCATCCCGGCCCGCGCCTTGTCGAGAAACACTTGCTCGGTAGGCGGCAGCATCACCCAAAGGCGGACAGTAAAGTCGAGGCCCGAGACATCGACGGGCATGTCGCGCACGCCGATGCGGATCTTGTCGGTGTTGTCCGCCTCGCCGGCCCAGGGCGCCCACTCGCCGAGTTCGACTTCAATGGTGACCGTTTTACCCACCGCGTCGCGCTGGAGGATCTCGTTGGCCGTGCGGCGGGCCGCTTCGATTTGGCTGGGTTGTTTCAGATCTTTGGTCACCTCGCGGGGGAGGAGGGCGATGACGTCCTTCAGCGAGGCGAAGTCCGGTTTGGCGGGGGCTTGGGCGTGGAGGATCGGGGCAAGGAGGAGAAAGAGGATGGTGAGGGTCACCGCGTTCATAATGTTGGGTGTTTGTGAGAGTCTAGAAATGTTGCAAAACCCCAGAATCTTCGAAGGCAAACGGAGGCAACAGTCTCTTACGAGTCAAAAAATTCATTTGATGCAATACGTAGAGCCTCCTGAAATGCCTTTTGGAGAAGTGGGGGGGACGTCAATAGCTTTCGCAAATCAAAGATCTTGTCTCCTTCAATCAAACGACTATTCGAATCGTCAATTAACACAAAATCCCACCTCTTAGAATGGTTCTTGTCATAAGTGTTCCTCAATTCAACAGCCGTGGGTGAAATTTTGGTGTGGCTATATCGCGAGGAGTAAAACCTGCCGTCATTGTCTTGCATCAAGATAATCACAAAATCTTTATCAAACTTGATATAAGTTTGAACCTGATCCAAGCCCGAGTGAACCCAATCCCCAAGAAGTTTCATTATATCTATTCCCACCCAGGAATCTTTAAAGGATTGGGATAGTAATTTGGATCGTCTGGATCAGGTTCACCCTGTCTCCCTGGCGGAACCTCAGTACCAACTGGAGTGCCGTTATGACACGGAACACTATACGAGATGCCGCTCGGTCTGCACACTACGCGACAGAGTCCGCCTCCCGGCCCATCACCGAAAACTTTTTCAACCGTGCATTTTTCCTTTTCCGTTTGAGACTGCGCTCGAGTTCGCGATTCTGTCCTAGAACGAGTCTCCTCTCCAATAGGGCAACAAACGCCGCCGCGCAGCACATATCTTCGCCAAGTGTCAATTATTAGCCAAATGCTTATGACTCCAAGAGTAATAATTAAGTATTGCTCAATCTTTATTAGAATTAGAGGATTGCAAAAAAGACCGAAACGATCTAGCTCATTACTTGGATTGTTTTTCCCGAAACTGTAGAGATTTATCCCATCACGCTCCTCAATAATATCCCGATTGATCCACCTGCCGAGGAGCGGAACGTAGAAGCGGTATCCGTAGTTGGACCACCCGGTCTCGGAGTCGCGGAACTGGCCCTGGTAGCCGAAGTCCCAGGCGTAGTTCGAAGTGCTCCTCGGAGTGAAGTCCGCCGCCATGATGCGGCGGACGCCGAAGGCGCTGTAGGCGTAGCGCTCCTGCACGACTCCGGAGGTGTTCAGCACCGCAGTGCCGTTGAAGTAGTCCATCGTCGCGTAGAGACGCTCGTCGAGCGTCCCGTTGCCGTCGGTGTCCCGGTCCCGCAGGACCAGCTCGTCACGATGGCCGGGGCGCTCCCCCCACAGGTAGGAACGGGAAGCGGTGGTCGCGGAGCCGATTCGCTCCTCCAAAGGCTTCCACCGGTCGCTCCAGTAAGTATGGGTCACCACACTGGCGGATTCCTTGGTAAGGCGACGGCTCAGGCCGTCGTAGGCATTCTTCTGCACGGTGGTCCCGTTCTCGTCCTTCACCTCGACGAGCCGGTTCCACGCGTCCCACACGGGCTGGTAGCTCTTGCTCCAGTCGCCGTTCGTTCCGGGGGCAGTCTTCGTCGCATTGCCGGCACGGTCGTAGGAGAGCAGGGCGCTGCTCCCGTCGATCTGGGTGAGCTGGTTGTCCTGGTTGTTCGAACGGCTCTGATCGAGGACAGCTGAACCGTTCGCGTCCTTACGATAGCCCAGCCAGTTACCGGTGGGATCGTAGGTGAAGTCCTCTTCTTCTCCCGGAACACCCCCGACGGCGGTGCGGTTCGTATTCAAAGTGCCCACCGCGTCCAGGATGACCTGATAGAGCCCGTCGTAGCCGTAAGCTTCATCTTGTCCACTGGCGGCAACGAGGTTCTTCTTCCACGTCCGGTTGGACGCTTCGTTGTAGCCCCACTGCCAAGCATCGATGGGGGTTCCGGCGGAACTGTTCTGCCAGCGCATCTCCTGCACCCGGCTGAAGCGGTCGTATCCGTCGTAAGGATCGCCCGAGTCGCCCATGCTGCCTCCCCCGGGGCGGGTCATGCTCATCTCCACAGCGGGCTGCGGGTAGGCGATCTTGATGTATCGGCCCAAGCCTGCCCGGGTGTATTCCACCTTGTTGCCACTCTCGCCGGAGATCGCCGCGCTCTTCACGAGGCTGAAGAGATCGTCAATCCATCCCGTCGAGCCATAGTCCAGGTTCACCACCCGGCCATTCGGGTAGGTCAGCGATGTGCGCCGGGACGTGTTGCTCATGGGGTGGCATAGGCGTAGCTCACTTCAGGTGTCGTTCCCGGGACCACCGCCCCGCTGTGTGATTGACGGTCCTTGGTCATTTGTCCCAAGCCGTCGTAGGCATAAGAGACCTCGTTGAGAATGCTGCCAGAGCCAGGGCTCGCATGGCTGTAACTGCTCACTTTGGAAGTGAGGGCTCGCTTGGTCTCGTAGGTGATGGAAATGCGTTTGACGGTCTGGTCGATGCCGGTCCCAAAGGCGATGATCCGGTCGTGGAGGAGCCGCCCCAGCTTGTCACGGTCGTAGGCGTGAACGGTCTCGTTGGGATCTTTCGTTGTGACGACTTCCCCTTGGCGGTTGTAGGTATGTTCGGTCCGCTCGTAGATCCCATCCGGGCCGTTGCCGAGCGGGGCGTTGCTGTCGTCGCTCTCGGGGTAGATCTTCGCCCGCAGAAGATGACCGGTGGCCACGGCGGAATCGGCCAAGGTCGTCCCGTAGACCCAGCGCGTCACCTGGTCGCCGGTCACGTCGTTGACGAGGGTAAGCGTTTCCAGTCCGCCGCCCGGGTGATAGCAGAAGCGAGTGGTGCGGTTCACGTCGGCCGCCGGCCCCGCGCCTTCCTTGAAGTTTTCGACGGTTTCGATTTCACGCCCGAGCGCATCGCGCTTCCAACGGGTCTCGGTGCCCATCGGGTCGATCATCGCCCCTGGCTCCCCGGTGCTGGCATGCCGGGTGATCGTGACGAGGACTTCCTCACTCGTCGAGGGTGGAACCTCGGGGCGTACGAGAACGGATCCTCCATTCGTGCCGTAATCGGCGGAGGCGATCTCCCGGCCGATGGCGTCCTGCCACCAACACGCATAGGTGCGCCTTGCCCGGGGCTGGGATCCGGTAGGGCCGTTGAGCGGCCCGGTTCCGGTGGCATCGTGGAAACGCTGCCAGGAGGCGCTTTGAATCGCTTGGCCGGCCGCGTTGTAGACGGTCTCACTTTGCTCGACCACCGTGTCGGCGGAAGGATCGTTGTTATTGCTGCCACCCGATGGGTTGCAGGCCGTGTAGCGGCGGAGGGGACGGTCGAAGGCGTCGTAGGTGCCCTTCACAAATCCTTCGTTGCCTTGGAAAGTTTCTTTCAAGACAATGCCCGACGGATCCCGCCACCGCTGCGCGACCAAGGCATTGCCCACCGCACCGGTCGTGGGATCGACCGAATAGGTCTCGTTCTTGTAATCGCGACCGCGGGCGTCGAAGTAGACCTTGCTACGAGCGGTGAGATTGGCGGAGGCAACGGCGGTGTGATAGGAATCGACCTGGGTGGCCTGACCGAGATTGTCGAGGGTGTAGCGAACCAGGAAGGTATTGGTCCCGTCGCTGCGGGTTTCTCCGATGAGTCGGTCGCGGAAGTCGTATTCGAAAGATTCCGAACGGTCATTGGCACTGCTGGAATCCACCGGCCGGACCACCGATGTAAGATTGCTATTGCCTCCGTCCGTTCCACCGTCGTAGACGTTGGTGGTGACCAGAACCATGTTGTTGCCGCCCGCCCCGCCTCCGGTGGGGTCAGTGTTGGTGGCGCCGGTGTCATTGGTGCCGATCCAAACGGAAGCGACGAGGCCGCGGGCGTCGATGACGCTGCGGTTGATGGTTCCTCCGGGAGAGGCGACCCGGTTTTCCCGGCCCATCGCGTCGCGGCCATAACGGGTCGCGTAATAGTTGGTGTTCTCGAATCCTTCGCCGGTCACGGGAATGACATGCCAGACACGGCTCTCATCCCGGTAATCGGCGGCGTTGTAGAACTCACGCCGCCAGCGCTTCCAGGTTGCTTGCGGGAATACCTCGGACGGCGAGATAGGACCGCATTCGCAAGCACGGGATGCTTCGATGGATTGGAGTTCGCGATTGGAAAAATCAAGACGACGAAGCTTCACCGTCCCGAGGGTGTAGAAGCCACCCGAAGTGGACCCGCCCTTGGCGCTGCGGATTTCGCGGACTCCGTCCAGATAACACGAATAATCAGCCCGCCTTGTCAGAACGGGCTCGACCGCCCCCGACTCCTTCTTGGTCGGGACGAGATGTGCAGGCCCTAGAACCAAGGTGGCCCGCCCCAGCAGATCCGACTGGCAGTCGGTGCGCCGGCTCGAACCGAATCCGCTCGCCGTGGTCCACCCGGCTGGGACTCCTTCCAAGAGCGAGGTGTCCGCGTCGTCAATCCGAAACCGAAGGGCTCCGGTGAGCCGGTCATGAACGGCGTAGTCGATCCGGCCGCGCTCGTTCTTGCGCCACTGGGCATTGCCGTAGTCATCGAAGACGGTGACCCGCGAGGTCGTGGCCCCGGTGCCGTTCTCTCCGGTGCCGACAACGGGAGGAGTGACGGTATGTTGGAGCACGGCAAAAGTCGCACCGCGCCAAGTGTAGGTGTTGGAAGTCGTGGCGGGATTGCTGCCTCCACCCGCCGTGTCCAGGTAGACTTTTGAATCGGCGGTCTTGTAGATCGTATCCGTCCCGACCGTCCGGGCGACATAGGTGACCTCCCGCTGCTTGATGGCCGTGCCCGAAGAGCCTTCCTTGACATTGGTCAACTTGAGATAACCCGGAGCCGAACCCGCTCCACCGCCGCTCGTGGGGTAATAATCTTTGGTCTCGATGAGCCCGGCGCTGGCCTTCAAGGTAACAGTGAAATTCTGCGATGCAGTCGAGGGTTCGGTGAATGACGCGATGGCCGAGGAGGTGGCGTGGAGGGTCTCTCGAAACTCGGAATTGTATTCCCAGTATTCCGGCCACTCGTCGGTTCCCTTTTTGAGGATTTTCAACACCGGCTGATTGGTATTGTTGTAGTAGGTCGTCACGGTGACGCTGTCCGGCTGAGTCTCGATCGAACGCCGCCACCAGTTTCGGCCAGAGGCATTATCGCTACTGAGGAGGGAGAAGGTGAAGGTTTGGGTGCCGCCATGGCGGACAGATCGAGTCACCCGATTCTCAGCATCGTATTCGAAGTAGTCAGAAGCGTATCCGGCCAGCGTCGCATCGCTGACGGATGTCAGATTCAAAGGATCAAGTCCCATCTCCTGCATCCTCGCCCACCCGTCCGAGTCGAGCACGTAACGTAGACCGTGTTTGAACCCGATGGAGCTGGCCGTCTTGTAATAGCGATAATAAGCCCGTGCGCTGGTCGCCCAACTCGCTGAACTCTCTTCCCAAACCTCGGCAACCGTGCTCTGAAGATCATTGAGGCTTCCGGCGCTGGTGGAGCCGTCATAGTAGGAGAAGCGCCACTGCTTCAAGGGGAGCTCGACGCCCCCACGGACGAGACGCTTTTCGACATTCAGGATCAAGCCCTGGTGAACACCGCTGGTCGCGTAGGTGTAGAGCAGGGCGGCGCTCTCTCCTGAAACCGGGTCGATGCGAGTCAGAGACTCCATCCGTTGCGAGATATTGTAGGCAGCGACGGTGATGATTCCATCACTCGCGGTTTCCGTTTTGAGCCTGCCCTTTAGAGCCGTGACCGCGTTCGGACCATAAAACGTCCAGACTTCTCCACGTGGGCTGGCAACCCGGTAGTCACCGTTTCCAAGAATCGTCAGAACCCTTAGCGTTCCCGATTGCCCCCAGTAGGCTCCTGACTGCCAAAGCCAGGAAGTCGCCTGCCCTTGCACCATTGTCACCTCTTGAGGTTTGCCATCCACGGTGATGTTGCTGAACCAAAGGTAGGGCAATGAGCGCACGACCCAGCTATTTCCGTTGATCCCGCCTTCATTGCTCGTCATCCGCGAGACATATCGAAGGTTGTGATCGAAACCGGTTGACAGCCCCCGGCCTTGGGTATCAGGACGACTTGTCTGGAGTTGCATAGGAAATCAGGCTTAGACAAATGAAAGATGGAAATTTCGTTTCGAGATGAGACTGGTCGCTCATTATCACGGAGAATTGACCCCTGGACTTCCCGAGCAATCCACTCCGCTGTCGCCCGTGTCATCGCAACCTCCAGACTCATCACAATCACATCCGTTGTCTCCCCCGGAATCCGGAGGGCATTTAGGATCCTTCGGCTTTTCAGGTCCTCCTCCTGGAGGGGGGCCACTTGATGAACTTGGCATGGCGGTTGCGTGGGTTGAGGACAAAGTTTCTTCAGGCCGATGCAAGAAGATCAAGAATCCCATCAAACGGCAAGAAAGATTCTCAGAATCGCGCAACGATTTTGTCGCATTCGGCACTTTCTGCTCACCGTCGCGTTCCGAAGCATGGGGGCGAGGACCTTTCGACCCGTTGACTCCGCAACTGATTTGACTTGCCACGGGGAGCGACTCCTCGCAATAGAAAGGAAGCCTTCGTTGACTTGTGATGAGAAAACTCGTCCTTCAAAACCAGCAATGTCCCGGCGACATTGTCATGCTAACCGGAGCCCTGCGGGATCTACACCGCTGCCACCCGGGGGAGTTCATCACCGATGTGCGAACCCCCTTTCCCGATCTCTGGCTCCATCATCCCGGTGTCACCCGGCTCCATGACGACACCCCGGATGCCGAGTGGATTGACGCTGCCTATCCGCTCGTCATGGAGAGCAATCGCTTTCCCGGCCACTTTCTTCACGGCTTTTGCAGCCACCTCAATTCAATCCTGGGAACGCAGATTCGACCAACCGAATGCCGGGGAGAGATCGTCCTCTCTCAGGAAGAGCGTCAACGCCCTCCCGTGGTTTCGGAGATCCTCGGTCACGACATCCCCTATTGGGTGCTTGTCGCGGGAGGAAAGTACGACCTTACGGTCAAGTGGTGGCCGCAGACTCGATTCCAGGAAGTGGTCGATCATTTCACCGGGCGCCTCCTCTTCGTTCAAACAGGAGGGGCTGAGGACTTTCATCCGTCAGTCCGTGGTGTCCTCAATCTGGTGGGTCAAACAACCCTGCGCCAACTCGTTCACCTGATCCACCATTCTTCCGGCGTGCTGTGCCCGGTCACTGCTGCAATGCACTTCGCGGCAGCGGTACCCACCCGATACGACCGACATCCGCTTCGCCCTTGTGTTGTCGTCGCGGGAGGGCGGGAACCTCCGCATTGGGAAGCTTATCCCGGACACCAATTCATCCACACGGTCGGCATGCTTCCTTGCTGCGGAGCAGGTGGGTGCTGGAAGGCGAGGACTTCGCCTACCGGAGACGGCTCCCCTTTTGACCATCCCCACTACCTTTGCGAGCGTTCCGTTGAAGGTAAGCTACCTCGCTGCATGGAGATGATCTCCTCTACCGACGTGATTCGGAGGATCGAAGGATTCATCGACGGTGGAGCAAGTCGCTATCTCGACCAAGAAGAATGGAGTCGCGTACAAATCGCATTCAACAATTAGCATTCGAACAAAGGCATTCGCAAATCTCAACGATAAGTCGCAATAATGAGCAAACTGACCTCGCGGAAAACCATCGATCAAAGTCTTCCCAAACTATTTATCGGCCCTTGGGTGGGTGAATTCGGAATCGAACTTCTTCACTGGCAGGGTGTTGCACGATCGGTCGCAAATAGCAGGGAATGGGGAGATGTAATCGCATCATCGTGGCCAGACCGAGAATATATCTATTCAGACTTTGTCGATGATTTCGTTCCATACACACCTCCCACTCACCACGTTTGCGGAGCAAGCTGCCGAGGCTATGACGAGAATTCATTACCATGGAAAGAGAGATTCTGCTCCGAACGCGGCGATGTCTGGCTAACCCCGTTCGGAAAGCCAAAGAATTACCTAACCGTCAGGGCCTTGGCAGCTTCACACTCAACATTCATTGATTTCTCCGAACGCGCTACCATCACTGATGGCAAGTTCGATCTTCTTATCCATGCCCGCGCCACGCAAAAGCACAATCAAAATCACAAAAATTGGCCGGTCGCCAATTGGGAGCGCCTTGTCTCCTCTCTTCCAGGAGATTGGAAAGTCGCCAGCATTGGAGATCCGAATGGTGCCCATAAGATTCTTGGCACAACCGATCTGAGAGGCATTTCACTTCAATCTCTTGCGTCACACTGCAAGAAGGCCAAAATGCTCGTTGGACCCTCCAGCGGTCCGATACATTTCGCAATCCATTCCAGGCTACCTGTGGTAATCTGGATGGGCGAGCATAGGCACCACTATTTTCCTCAATGGAACCCTTTTGATGTACCGATTGCCTGCCTTGACACGTGGCAGCCTTCGGTTGATTCCGTTCTAAATAAAATTCGAGATATTCATTTCATAACAAAGTCCCAACGGTCAGATCTACGCTATCTCGTCGCCGCAACCAAACGCTCCGGCCACCACGCCGTCACCGAGTGGTTGGCCAATCTGAATCCGGGCACAGAGTTCGTCTGGCTCAATGACTGCGTCTCCGACCACGTCCGGACTTACCCGAATTATCCTAATACTATCCCAAGTCGCTCCCTCTTACCAAAGAATTTGAACGATCCGAGGATATTTGACACGGTTATCTCGATAGGAACAGCGAAAGATACCCTCTCTCGAATAATCTCAATCGAGGGAGCATCCGTGAAGGAGATATCATTACTTCCAGAAGCTGAATCTGCTCAATATATTGTTTTTGTACTCAGGGATGCGGCAAATCTCGCGTCCAGCCTGCAAAAAGGGTTCCCGATTGATTTTGGGAAATTCGGATATTTGGGATCTCCCATCCAGAAAATGCTAGCCACGTATCGAGAATACCTCTGCGAAGCTACTGGTCGCACGGCAATACTTGAACGCTTTGGTTCGAAAGTTGTGTTTGTAAGCTATAATCGCTGGCACACTGATCCAACTTATCGAAGCGAGATCTCGAATAGACTGGGAACATCTCTCGTTGACACCGAGAGGGGAACCGTTGCGAGATACGGACCCCTGAGCGGATTTGAGGCCCCAGAAACAAGCGCCGATCAGCTTAAAACGCTTTCAAGATGGGAATCCGGGTCCGATGCTCCGGATTTTTGGACCGCCTGTCGTGATTCACATTTACATCAGATGGAGCTTGAATTCCACGAAAAGAATTTGCCAATTCCTCACCTTGATAATGCTTTCAATAGGCTAGGGTTCCTTTAGGCGATGTTCTGGAGATGCTGCAATTTCGCCGCGAAGACTTTTTTGGTGAGACTACAAGCTAATACGAGATTTTGAAGGTGGGAGAGTCCTCCGGCTTCATCTTCCGGCGGTCGTAAAGCCGAGTGGTGGAAATGCTCGCATGTCCAAGCCACTCCTGAACCTTTGCGATGTCAGCCTGATGATCGAGAGCGTTTGTTGCCGCGGTGGCTCTGAGTCCGTGGACGCAGATCGCGGACGGGTCAAACCCAAGCTGGAGCGCATATTTCTTCACCACATCCTTGTAAATTCCGTGCCCCGTGAGAAATCCTTCAAGGGATCCAAGGCTGTTTTTCACAGGACGAAAGAGGGGGGAGGAGACTGCCTCGCCATGACCCGAGCGTTCCAAGTATTCGCTAATTCGCTGCATCGAGTGCGGATGCACTGGAACGAAACGGATCTTCCCTCCCTTTCCATGAATCTTGAAGTGCATCACACCGCGTCGAGATTGAATGTCCCCGACCGTCAACGAGCCCACTTCCGACCTCCGCAGTCCGTGGAAAAGGAGCGTTGAGAGAATCGCCCGATCACGAAGGCCCTTGAGAGAATCCGGAGCAGGCGCTTCCAAAATCGCCTTCGCCTCTTCGTCTCCAAGCGCCGGAGACTTTCCTTCGTTCGCCCCCAGGTTCGGACGTTTCACACCGTCCGCCGGGTTGAAGGGCACCGCATTGCTCTCACACAAGAAATCGAACAACGACGCTACAGCCGAAAGCTTTCTGCGGACCGTCGCTGCTTCGAGCTCTCTGGCTTCGAGGTCCTTCCGCCAAGCAATCAGATGCGCTCGTTTTACCATCCGGAATTCCTCGGGACCGCTAATCCCACAGAAAACCATGAAATCGCGAACATCGCCTTGGTAGGCACGCCGAGTATTCGGGTTCTCGATATTCGCGAACCACTCGACCTCTGGGGGGACATCAGCTAAGTTCTGAAACTCAGCAGAAGTTAAAATCCGTTTACCTGAATCAAGAACACTGACCTCCGAAACTCTGACCATCCGAGACTCCTTTTCTCCAAATATTATAGTATTGATAAAATACATTATCATTACAAATTTTTTATCCAGACTGCGGGCTCGCCTCGGACGATTGAGCGGATGCAAAAATATCACAATTGAAGTTCAGTCCAAGTTCCGATACAACATTAAAAATCAATTCAGCTCACCGGACCGAACATGGATCAATCTGGATCAAACCTTGAAACCTATCTAGCTGAAATACCTGAGCCTCGCCAGACACTACCTTCGCCGATCCAGGTAGCGAACGGAAAGCAGTTCCCGCCTCAACAACAGATTCTTTTGTATTCCTCTGAAGACTGGGAAGAATTCACGACTGAGTGGGTTCACTTTCAAAAACAAAAATACACCTCTGTAAAACGCTTATCTGGAGCCGGGGATAAAGGCATCGACGTTGCAGCGTTTCAAGACGAACTCGGATTCAAGGGGAAATGGGATTGCTATCAGTGCAAACATTACAAAACCTCATTGACACCGTCGATCGCATATCCAGAAATCGCCAAAATTTTATGGCACTCCTTCAATAAGGAATTCAACCCGCCATCAAAATACTATTTCATTGCCCCTAAAGGCTGTGGAATCACGTTGACGAAGCTCCTGCTCGATCCTGACAAACTTCGAGATAATCTCCGCGAAGAGTGGGAAAAATCTTGTGCGAAGTCTATCACTGAGGGAATCGACGTAAAACTAGAAGATGAATTTCTCGTCTATTTTGAAGCTTTTGATTTCAAGATCTTCTCCAAAAAGGAGCCATTAGAAATAATTGAGGAGCACCGCCAGACTCCATATTACTCTGCCAGATTCGGAGGAGGACTTCCGTCTCGACCGAACGCGCAATTACCTCCGGTGGCGGTTTCCCCCCATGAGAGCAGATATATAGCTCAGCTCTTTGAGGTTTACAGCGAAGAAACCGGTCGAACGGTCAGCAGCAGCTTCGATCTGCAACACGAATCTTTACTGCTCTCTCACTTCGATAGAGCACGGGAGCATTTCTATTCAGCAGAATCTTTGAGAACTTTCGCTCGTGACAACGTTCCTTCGGGCACGTTTGACAACCTTAAAGAAGAGGTTCTTACCGGTGTAATTGACACAGCGCACTCCCATCATGAATCTTCACTCAAGCGAGTCAACGCGGTCACCGAACGGGCCACGTCACTACAAATTACTGATAATTGCCTTATCTCAGTGACGAAAGTTCAAGATAGAAAAGGCATTTGCCATCAACTTGCAAATGAAGATAGCCTTCAATGGAGGATGGGTTGAGTTTAGAAGAAATGGAAGTCTCCGCATTTAATAGTCCTCTTGAGACAGGAGTTCGCTCTTTAGGCGTCCTTGCGGCTGCACATCCGTTGGCCTTTGATTTGCAGCGTCTAGTGGTATTCGATCATCTGGTCGTTCATACTGCCGACCTTGGTGGTCCGGAAAGTCTCCATCCTAAGGTCCCGCTTAGATCTGCGGAAATGCTAGTCAGAAGAGGAGTTATTGAAAGAGGAATAATGCTTATGGTAAGTCGCGGGTTGGTTGAAAAAGTAGTAGATGAGCAGGGATTCTCATTTCGAGCGAGCGAGACAGCCCTCGCCTTTCTAGATAGCCTTGAAACAAAGTATATGTGCGCCCTCAAAGAAAGGGCCCGCTGGGTATCCAACGAGTTTGGTGCTCTTTCCGATACGGATATTAAGATTGTTATGGAAAACATTTTTGAAAAGTGGGTGGAACAATTTCACTCTACAGATCTCCAATCGGAGTCGCAGCTATGAAAAGCGGTTCTCTAAATCTTCGCCGCCTGCGCTTCACGGGTCCCGGTGTAAAGCCAGCGGAGGTCACATTCGCCAGTGGCTTAAATATCATCTGGGGAGCATCCGACACTGGAAAGTCGTTTATTCTTGCATCTTTGGAATTCATGCTCGGTGCTAGCAGTCCACTGCCCGACATTCCAGAGCGAGTCGGATACGACCGTATATTCCTTACGCTTTCGAGATCCGACGGGTCACTTTTCACTCTTGTGAGAAGCACCGCTGGCGGGGATTTCCTCTTACGTGAAGGAGACCAAACAGATGAGGCTTCCATCACCGATGGAAAGGTGCTCGTGGAAAAACATCATCCCACCAAGGATAACGTTTCCACATTTCTACTCGATCAGATTGGCTTGTCGAATAAACGCATAAAGCGAAAGGGAGACGGCACAACAAGTGTCTTTTCGATGCCTTACTTAAGGCACCTTTGCATTGTTTCGGAGAACGAGATTCAAAAAGTCTCAAGTCCAATCTTAACGGGACAGTTTACGGAAGCGACAGCCGAGATGTCAGCATTCAAACTGCTTCTCACGGGTGTTGATGACAGCGCCGTTGTAAAAACGACTGCGAAAAGCGCCGCGAGCAACGCCGGTGCAAAAATTGAGATCATTTCAGATTTACTCACCGAATATCAGGGGCGATTCCGAGACCAATCTGGCGAACTTCCCGATGGGAACGAACTCGATGAGCAACTCGGAAAGGTTGAGGCTACGATCGCATCCGAGCAAGAGAAATTGGAGTTCTCAGAGACCGAATACAGCGAGCTTTCAGGAAGGCGTCTTGGGCTTCGGCAGACAATTGAGAAGACAGGTGACCGCTTATCAGAAATCCAAGAGATGCTTGAGCGCTTTTCGCTACTCCGGAAGCACTACATCTCTGATATTGACCGATTAGAAGGTGTCAGGGAAGCGGGTTCACTTGTTGCCGCGATTTCAGCCGGCCCGTGCCCCTTATGTGGAGCGGATTCCTCATACCCTCATGGGGACGTGATGTGTGATTCAGATCTTGGAACGGTAGTGTTAGCGGCTGAATCAGAGAAGAAGAAAATCGAGAAACTCCTTTCTGAACTTGATGACCTTGTTCAGAAGCTCAACCTTGAAAAACATAGCGTTCAACGGGTTATACCGAGGATCCGCGAAGAACTAGCGGAACTCGATTCACGAATATCCGAACGCGTCCCGGCCCTTAGCGAACAACGTCTTTCCTACCGTTCCTTAATTGAGAAGCGGTCAAGTGTTCAATCTTTGCGAAATCTTTGGCAGGAGATTCAAGCACTCTCCCAGAAGAAGAGTGACTTGGAGGCCACGGAGGATTCGCAAGCAGGCGAAAACTCAACCACCGCAGATCTTTCGGAAAGTGTTCTCGATGCATTTAGCGAAGTAATGAGACAGGTCCTCCAGAGCTGGAGGTTTCCTGGTGCAGATCGAATCCACTTCGACTCAAGTCATCGGAAGAAGGACTTTGTAATCAATGGGAAACCTCGTGGTAGCCGCGGAAAAGGAATGAGAGCGATTACCCATGCTGGTTTCACCGTATCACTAATGGATTTCGTTTTCGGAAAGGGCCTTCCGCACCTTGGTTTTGTAGTAATGGACTCTCCGCTTCTTGCTTACCGTGAGCCTGATGCCGGCGACGATGAAGTGGAAAAGGCGGGTCTCCAACCCGAATTTTTCAAATACTTGAGCAGCAGAAAAGACCAGCAGTTCATCATCATCGAGAATGTGGACCCGCCTGAAGAATTTCGAAGCAGCTCCAACAGCATTCACTTTAGTGGAAACTCTTCAGTTGGTCGTCAGGGGTTCTTCCCCTTCTTGCCAAGTGATGAGGACGCTGCCGTTGTCAACGAGCAATCAGTTTAGCCCCTCTCTTCGTGTGCGATCTAAACGGTTTTGATCTTACTCCCAGTCTTTCGTTTTGATTCAGAGGCTCGTTGAATTTTCACTGATCGCTCGTTTAAGTTGGTCCGAGGCTCCGCTTTGGAAAGAGAGCCGGTTTCCCTCGATCTGGGTCGAGTAATGGGTGGAAAGAAGCCGCGCCGATTCCCGAAGCGACGCAATGAGCTGGGGACTGATCGGCAGCCGGTCGATGGCCGCCCGCGACGCCTCGATCGCCATCAAAGCCTTGGCGGTTTCAGCGGTCAGCGTGAACACCGGGTCAAAAGCCATCAAAGCTCCTCCTGCCAGTATTGGGAGCGGTAACAAACTGTCAAGACCCCGTTAATAAAGCGTCATTAAATCGGGATTAAGTGCCTCTTTCGTGACCTCTCACGGTCCCTGTTCGCTCCTCTTCCAGGTTCTCCCTCGGGAAGGTTTGGGAATCGTTGCAGCCGTGTCGGGCAGTCAATGCCCTGCCCGCTCCATTCGCGTGCGCTCCCGTGTTGGGCGTGACAACACCCGGCTTCCTCGCCTGCGATTCACGTTCCCAATCCCTTCGGGGAGAAACCTAAAAACAAGAGGACCTATGAAACAGAAACCAGTTCACGAAATCAGAATCGGCAGCATCAAAGCCACGATTTGGGCAAATGACGCCAACGGGAAAGTCATCCACAACGTCACCTTCTCCCGAAGCTATCGGGCAGGAGAAGATTGGAAGAAGACCAGCAGCTTCAGCCGTTCCCACTTGGGCAAACTCGCCGAAGCGATTGCCGAGGCGGATCGCTGGATCGCGGAAGCAGAGCCAAAGGAATCAGAGATTCCGGCAGCCTGACCGCCCCTCATAGCCGCGCCTTCGGGCGCGGCTTTCATTTTACCCACTCGACCGCCAGTGGCTGAGGGCGTGAGGTCGGAGCTTCAGGTTGGCTTGATCAGAACCATCAAGGCTGGCACATCCTCTCCGGCGTGGATACTCACCATGCCTTCGACGTGAACCCTCCCCAGATTCAGGGCACCCCAATTCTCTTGCGCGCCCTCGAAGCCTTCCCCCTTGAGGATCTTGTACAGACCCGATTCATCGGGGATGGACTTGTGTTTGGGGATAAACCCCTTCCAGGACTGCGACGGAACGTGATAATCAACTCGAAGCTTGGGTTTCGGGCCGGGAAGTCCAAAATCAAATTCAGGGCCCTCTTGGCGTTCCTCCTTCGGCTTCAACCGTTCGGACAACCAGTAAAGGCAACAAGCATCCTCGGAAAGATCGACCAAGCGCCGCAAGGAAGCCTCCACCGAGGCGTTGAAGACTTGTCCAAGTTCCTCCGCTGCCCGCATTCCTGGCCCTCGTCCTGCCGCGTTCTCCAGAAACTCCTCCACCGGAAGTAGGAGTTCGCTCGCCCCCAAATGGCAGAGCTGCTCCAACTCCGCATGAACGGGATCGAAGGGCGCTCCCTTGCGCCGATGTTGAATTTGCGTGAAGCAGTCCGGGAAGAAGGTGTGCGCGATCTCGTGGCAAATCGAGAATCGTCGCCTCGTTTCCAGGGCTTCGGGAGCATACTCGATTTCGAGCCGCTGATCAGGCAGGGGCATCAGTCTCGCCTCGGCCTTGATGTCACCATCGGCCGGTTTCACGTCGATGCCCTGTAAGCCTGCCAAGATCTCAACATCAAAGGGCAATCCTTCCCATCCCTGGCTCTTGGCGCCCGCAACCATTTCCCGAGCAAGTCGGCGGATCGTCTCGGGCGGCGTTTCATTGCCAGCAGCCCGGTGTTTCATGAGGGAGACGACCGAACGGTTCACCCAGCGCCGCCCACTGCGGTCTCGGAATGTATCGTGAGACTCAGCCATCCTTTCTTCTCGTGTCGAAATTCATCTTGATGGTCTTGTAGAGGAACTCCCAGTCCTCGGCAGTTTTCGGCGCTCCGTCCCGCTCTTGCATCCCGTAGCAGCCCTGCAAAACGGCATCGTCCAACTCTATCCCGCGCCTTCTCGAACTCGTTATGAATTCCGACAGGCCTTTGTCGATCCGCTCAGGAATGATGCGGTGAGACTTGGCGATTGCGTTTCCGAGAAGGTCGCCAATCGTGACGTTTAAGGCTCTGGCAATCTTCTGAAGAGTCTGGAGATTCGGGTTGGCTTTTTCACCTTCGGCATTCTCCAACTGCGACAGCAGTCCCGCCGACACTCCTGCCTTTTCGGCGAGTTGGGGGATGGTCAGCCCTTGTTCAAGGCGCAGCGCGCGGATTCTTGGTCCAACAGACATTCTAGGAACAAAGCTCAGATTCAGGAAAATGAAAGGAACGGGAATTTTTTTCATTTCACGTCTTGACAGGGTGTTTCACTTAAATGAACCTGAGGGGCAGACGCATTCATTCTGGTGCGCTCGCGTCAAATCATCACAACCTCATCATCACCATGGCTACCAACCCACCCAAAGGCGACAACCACCGCAACGGGGCAGTGCGCAAGCGCTCCCAAACCTTCAACCCGGTGACGGAGCGCTTTACGAAGCGCGACGCCGATACCGGCCGCTTCATGGACCAGAAGTCCGACGGAAAACCCTTCAAGGGCGTCCGCAAGGAGAAGTAACCGCACCCACCCTCAACCTCACTGACACGAATCATGAGCTGGCAAATCCAAATCATCCGCGCCAAACCCAACCCCGCCGGGAAGGACCGGTCGGCCAGCGGAGCCTCCCACACCCAGCTTCTGGGGGAATGGGTCGATCTCAAGAACATCGGCGATGCCGCCGTGAACGTCTCCACTCTCCATCTGGCCCACCGGGAATACGACGATCACTGCCGCCCCACCAAAAGCAGTCCAACAATCTACTGGGATGGCTCCGGAAGCGATATCCTACATCCGGGAAAGGTGCTCCGGGTTCACACCGGACACCGCAGCCAAATGACCCAGATGAATCCTTCAGATGCGGTCGGCGCAGAACTGCATTCCTATGCGGACCGCTCGAACTTTGTTCTCAACAACAAGTGCGGCGATGAGATTAGTGTCTGGTGGAAGACCAGCGCCGGGGAATGGACAAAAGAAGACGCTGCTTCTTACGACCCAAACCCAAGAGAAGGCGCCGTGTTGGTCCGGAGCGGACAGAAGCTCGTCTGACAGGCTCTACTCGGGCCATCGAGAGGAAATGCGTTCTCATGCTCCCGCAATTCGAAGTAGCGGAGATTACCTTCGAGCAGGTTCCGGGCGATCTGCCGCTGTTCTTCGTCGCCCGCTGGCGGGAATGGAGAGTCGGTGTGGTGGTGGGAGATTGGAAAGCGGACGGCGTTCTCGTGATCGAAGATCTCCGCGTCGAGGAAGACATCCTTCTTCGGCGGAAGAGCCTATTCCAATGTGAGAAGCGAATGAGCCTTTTACGGCGCGGCATTGGGAGGAGCTTGCTCAGAGAAGTGATCCGTCAAGCTCCGCGCCTCGGCGCAACCGAACTGGTCGGGAAATTGGCAGAACGGGATCTCCAGCCCCGTCCCTTTTTGCCTGACTGGTATGCGAGTGAAGGCTTTAAGATTCTCCCTGCCAAAAAGGTCGATCCACCTTACGTCAAAGGCTGGATCCGGATGCGACTTGGTCCTGGGTAGCCTCCACGCGAAGAAGATTCATCGCGCCGAACTTCCGGCCTCTTATTTGCCGCGCCTCCGGGAACGGATTCTTCTTTGAGGCCTCACAGCCCCTTCGGCACTCTGCTCCGAAGAGGAAGGTGCGAGCAGGATTACATGCGATGTCGGGTTCCGCGGTTCTTTAGATCTGCGTTGAGTCTGGTCACGTGCCCTTCTAGCTCCCGGAGACTGAGTGATGCGGGGGCGCTTCGATCGAAGAGGGTTTCGGGCGTGGGTGAAAGACGATGAATCTTCGAGATTTCGGCATTCGCATCAAGGACGATCGAAAGATGAGGCGTGCCGGAGGCGGAGTCGTGCCCAGCGAGGTCCGATCGCTGAATAATGATCAGGCTCCCATCGGCTTCACGGTTCAGATGAACCCAGTAGCTGACAAAGCTCTCGATATCCTCGACTTCTCCGACGGGTTGTTCTCGGGAAATCGCGACCGTGCATCGACGGTCGGCTCCCAGGAATGAGTTGAGCAGCCCGAGATCGACGGAGCTTAGCCCCCTCGGGAATTGGCAGGAGTTTTTACCTTCTTTTGTCATGCCTCCATTCTGCCGGTTTTGAAAGGGACAGTCAATTCTTTAAGATAGCAGAAAAATCAATTTTTCTAAATTTTTCTAGAAAACATCAAAAAATTCAACCAATTATCATTACTGAGACCTAAGAAACAAATTCTTTTTGAATTTCTTTGACAACTTAGCTTCCTGGTATCTATAAGCTAGCGTGCGAGAATTGACCCATTGATACCACTCAGCATGAAATCGAAACACAAAGACTCCAAAGGAGACCGGAAAGGCGAAGAAGCGTTCAACGACGACCTCAAACTCACCCGTGATCTGAATTCCCATTCCCGTCTTCCGCGGAGGATCGTTCCTGCCCGCCAGCAAGAAATGGAAGAGCGCGAATCCGAGTTGACCCGGATGGTTTGCCAGAAGCTTATTGATATCGAGATCGAGCTTTCTGGCGAGGTTATCGCGACAAGCAATCACCTGGACCGGCTCAAGTCGTTTCGGAAAGTCGTGAGTCAGGCGCTGAAAGACCTCCCCAAGAAAACTAAGAGCTGAAAAGCAGCTACCGCGTCTTCATTTTTGCTCTGTCGATAAGTGGTCTGCCAATTCGTAACTCGTGCTGCGGCCCCCTGCCTCGTTCTTGACCAGCACACCGAGTTCGACGAGGGCGCGGATGTCGCGCAGGGCAGTGTCTTCCGAGCACTTTGCCAGCTTCGCGTATTTCGAGGTGGTGAGCTTGCCTTCGAATCCGTCCAAGAGACGGTTGATGACTTTGCGCTGACGCTCGTTCACCGGATTCTGATTCAACCGTTCCCACAGCTTCGCCTTGCGGAGCACTGCGGAGAGTGTTTCGTCGGATCCTTGGATCGCGCGACCGAGGCAGCCGAGAAACCATTCCAGCCAGTCGGTCACGTCGAGGTCGCCGCGCTGACCGCGCTCGAGCCGGAGATAATACGCCTTCCGCTCGGCTTCGATCTGCGAGGACATGCTGTAAAAGCGGTCTGCGGTTCCGTCGGCCCTTGCCAGAGCCAGATCGGCGATGGCTCTTCCAATCCGTCCGTTGCCATCCTCGAAGGGATGGATCGTTACGAACCAGAAATGGGCCAGGCCCGCCCGGAGAACCGGGTCGATCTTCCGATCGCTCTCGAACCATTGAAGGAAGGCGGACATTTCCCGGTCGAGGCGCTCCGCCGCCGGGGCCTCGAAATGAATCGTTTCCCGGCCAATCGGGCCTGACACCACCTGCATGGGGCCGGCTTCGGCGGGCCGCCATGCGCCAACGGTGATCCGGTTCAGGCCGCTTCGTCCGCTCGGAAACAAGGCCGCGTGCCAGCCGAAGAGTCGCTCGGCGTTGAGCGGCTCGGAAAAGCACTGGGTGGCATCAAGCATCATCTCGACGATGCCTTCCACATCGCGGCCGACGATGATCGCGCCGCCAACTTCTAGCCCGAGACGTCGGGCAATCGAGGAGCGGACCTCCTCGGCGTTCAGCTTCTCTCCCTCAATGGCGCTGGATTTCATCACGTCCGCCGTGAGCGTGGTCAAGCGGGCTTCGGCCCTGAATTCAAAACCCAGTGCCTCCATCCGACCAAGCAATCTCCCCTGCCGATGCCGCACGTCGGCGAGCAGGTCGGCAAGGCGCCCCTGGTCCCAGGTAAGCTCAGGCCATCCCTCCAATTCGTGAATAAATCCCATAATCACCGCTCCTTTTGCGGAGATTGTAACAAGGATTCCCCGCAAAGTCAATATTCTCCGCACTTCCTGCGGTGAATCAGCCTCTTTTCACCGCAGATGTGGCCATAGCTCCACATCTTACCGCACGAGACATAGTTCAGGGGTCCCAATCTCCGCAAACCTTCCGCCGTCCTGATAACACGCGCTCAAACGGAGCCGCCTGAGCCGGTTTGAAGAAGGTCATTTTTGAGTTCTGCGACGCGCTCCTTGCTCGTGAACCACACCTTGAGGGAGGGCTCGGTTTTTGGCGGAAACCGAAAGCCCGTCAACCCCCTGCCCGCTCCATTCGCTTCGCTCCCGTGTTGGAGGCGTGACTGGCTCCCTAATGGTCCCCGCCTCTTTACCGTCGCCCCCACGGTGGGGTGTAAACACTAACCAGGAGCAATAACATGTCACAGAAAACACTCAAAATTGAAGACCTTCAGCAGTTTACCGGCACGGAAGTCTGGCACCGCCACCCGATCGCGCGGAAAATCCTCTACACCGACGGCGCTGAACATGTCGCGGAGAACGGCGGAGCCTACTGGCTCCTTGATGAGATCGCCTTCGCTCAATCCATCCGAACGGTCGCTTCGGAAGAGTTCCAAGTCTGGAACCTGAAAGTCGAGGAAGACCGAACCGCGCTGCTCACCTGCGACGACGGGAACTCGAACATCCGCTTCTCGAAGCGGATTGAATTCACGGACTTTCCGCTGGACGGGATCCGGTTCTACTTCACCGGGAACGTGATCCTCCTGCCAAGCGAATACTGATTCGCTCCGAAGACTCCCGCCCAGGACATCTTGGGCGGGATCTCTCCGTTTCTCCCCCACGCCCTTCCGTCCTCCTTTGGCAGAACTGGAAAACCAGCCCTTGCCTTGCCGAGGACCAAATGGCTTTCCACCCCAACCTCTTGGACCAAACCTGAACCTGCTCCGAACCTCGCCCCTTCAGCGCCCCCGTCTTCCTTCGCTGGGGATCGCAGCTTCTTCGCGAGGATTCAGGTTCCGTCCGCTTTTCCACCATCCCGTCCCGAAAGGACAGGGGAAGCGCGTTTCTGCGCAGGCTTGAAACATCTTATGAGCATTCGCAGGCGAGTCACCTCAGTCCGAGCCGCTTCCCCTTGAAAATCAGTAAAACTTAATCTAAACAAGATAAATAAATGGAACTTTTTCCTCGATGGACTGGAACCCTACGGCTTCCTCCGCTCCCAGAGCGATCGAAGAAGATTGGAAAAAATACCGTTATTCAGAGGGTCTTCGGCGGCCTTGAAGCAAAAGCAAAAATCTTTCGGTCCGGCCGCCCCGGATATGATGTGATTCAGCTGGAGACCGATGCTCCCTTTAACGAACTTTTGCTTCGGCATAAGCGCGCCCACAAAACACCTACCAAGGAGCCAGTCGTTACCTCCGAAGACCTCGACGAATCAGAGGACTTCCCCGACCACTTTACCCTGAAGTGGGAATCACTCGGGATCCTCGCTGCACGTGGAGTCACTCCGGATGACGTTCTCGCCAATTGGGATCGAGCGTTCAAATTCAAATCTTCAGCGATCGGAAGCGACGAACCCGGATTGCGACCACCGCAAATCGGAGCGCTGCACGCAATCGCTGCCCACTTCTCAGTGGGAAGCGAGTTCGAACCGGCGACAGTGGTTCTTCCGACGGGAACCGGAAAAACTGACACGATGCTCGCCACTTTGGTTTATCTCCGTCTCAAAAGGACACTCGTCCTCGTTCCTTCCGATGCCCTCCGCGGGCAGATCTCAAAGAAATTTATCGACCTCGGAGTTCTCGCCGACGCCGAGACGGTCTCAAAGACGATTGCAAGACCCAGAGTTGCAGTCCTCAAATCCGGTTTGAAAAGCATTGCAGAGGCCCGCGAAATCCTCGAGAACGCAAACGTCATCGTTTCCCTTCCCAACTCAATTCACGAGTCCCAACCAAGCGCCCTTCGGGAACTCGTCAATGGCTGCACTGACCTTATTGTCGATGAAGCGCATCACATTCCCGCGAAGTCCTGGGCAGCACTACGCTCACACTTTGATGCCAAACGTGTGATCCAGTTCACCGCCACACCTTATCGCCGCGACGGGAAGCGAATTGATGGAAAAATCATCTTCAATTACAAACTTGGAGATGCCCAGCGTGACGAATACTACCAGCGAATAAATCTCCGAACGATCGCTGAGTATGGCGACGAATCCGAACGAGACATAGCCATCGCAAGAGAGGCAATTGCGGCATTGAGGCGGGATCGAGAGGAATTGAACCTTGATCACCTCCTTATGGCGCGAACCTCTCAAAAGGAGAGAGCCAAACGAGTCGCGGAAATCTACCAAAGCCTTGCCCCAGAATACAAACCGCAGCTAATCTACTCGGGACCAGGAAGGACCGAACCAAATCGGACGGCAAAGGAAATGATTCAGGATCGAGGTCCCGACGGTGCTCGAATCATCGTCTGCGTCGACATGCTTGGCGAAGGATTTGACCTTCCGAATCTGAAAATCGCTGCCTTTCACGATGTCCACAAGTCCCTCGCCATCTCTCTGCAATTCATAGGACGTTTCACCCGATCACCAAAAGATACTCGAATCGGTGAGGCGACGGCAGTCGTAAATCTTGCGGACGCAGAAACCGAAGGCAAACTCAGCGCCCTATACTCGGAAGGGGCAGAATGGGACAAAATCATTCGCCGCTTGAGCGAGGATCGAATCGAGAGCGAAATTAGACTCGAAGAAGTAGTCTCCTCGCTGAAGGAATTTGGCGATCTTCATTCAAAGCTCTCGCTTTGGAACTTACGCCCTGCTCTCTCCGCTCAGTTCTTCAGAACCGCAGTTTCGCAATGGAATCCAAACGCATTTAGTCAAATCTTACCGAAGAACGCCGTCTATTGGCACGCCTACAGCGAGCAGACGGGCACCCTCGTTGCCGTCGTCTGTCGCGACCTGAAGATTGACTGGGGCGAATATCAGAGCATTTATGACACCGTGTTCGATTTACTCATTCTTCGCTGGGTAGCATCAGAGAATCTCCTTTGCGTCTATGCCAGCGACTTCAAAGGCCTGAAAACCGAGAGCCTTGCGGAAGCGGTAACAGACGTTCGGACAGAACTCATCTCCGGTGACGTAATCTTCAATGTGCTCAATAACGTGAACTTGCCGCTTGTGAAGAATCTCGGATCGTCGAGAATCGGCGCAATCAGCTTTACGTCATATTTCGGCCCGAACGTGACTGAGGGACTTGCGGATATTGAGAAATCGGAATCGCAATTGAGCAACATCGCCTGTGTTGGCTACGAGTGTGGGGAACGCGTTCTTTGGGGATGCGCCTCCCGCCGGGGCAAGATCTGGCAGCACAGCGCGGGAACAATCTCGGGTTGGATTGAGTGGACGAATCGAGCTTGGGAGAAAATGAAAAACTCAAGCGGCGACACTTCTAACGTCACCCGCGACTTTCTTCGCCCACAGAAACTAGAAAAGCATCACGACTCATACCCGATCTCAATTCAGTGGGGGGAGCAGGCACAGACAAAATTCGGCGAGCGCTATTTCATCGAATTCGACGGACAACCCGAACCTCTTTTTGCGATCGATCTTGCGATTTACGACGTTCGAAACAATGGGGCGATTGACTTTTCCGTTTCTTCAGAAACCAAGACTTCGATTTACAGGCTCTATATTGATAAAGGAGAGCCAGGGGGATACTCTCATACTCATATCTCCGGTCCCAAGCTCACATGTCATTTCGGCGGCAGGGCGACTTTTGAACTTACGGAATATCTCAGAAAGCGGGATCCGTTCATTATTCGCTACGCTGACGGAACCTACTCTTACAACTGCTACCACATTCCGACAAATCTGTCAGCGTTTACCTTTGATCGAGCAAAGATCGAGTCCTTTGACTGGAAAGGGATTGATCTTACAGCCGAATCGATGGGGAAAGACCAGGATCCGAAGACCATTCAGTTTCGGGTCTATGAAAGAATTCGAGACGAGCATGACCTCGTGTTTAATGACGACGATAAGGGCGAGGCCGCGGACCTCGTTTGCATAAAAGAGACATCGCCTGATACACTAAAGCTCACGCTCGTCCACTGCAAAGGAGCCCATGAGGGAAGGGTTTCGAAGGATATTCGAAACTTCTACACCCTCTGCGGTCAAGCGCAGAAAAGTGTTATCGTAAAACATTTGGGGATTCCAGCCCTTATTCAGAACTTGATTCGCCGGGAGGATCGCTGGAAGGAGCAAGGAAAAACACGGATTCTAAAAGGTGATAGAAAGCTCTTGAGCACGCTTTCGGAGAAGTCCCGCCGTTCCAAACTGGAATTTGAGATGATTCTTGTCCAACCGGGGGCTTCCACTGGCGCTTTAACCGATGATATCTCCCGCCTACTCGGAACAACTGAACTTTTCGTTAAGAAGACCACTCAAGGAACGCTTCGTGTAATTCTTTCCGAATAGGACGTATCGACATCCTCAATCTCGCGAGTCGTCTTAATTTTATGCCATGATCTTAGGACCATTCATCGCACATCACCGGGAGATCGATCCAGAGACGTTTCCTGGCTTCCCATACACAGGATATTGCTTCCAGGTTGCAGAAGGGGACGATCTTCTTGAAATTCCGATTTACTACGATGAGGAGCAGTATTTTCCGGGAAGGAAAGAGTATTCTGACTTTTTCTTAAACGTTGAGGATGTTCCATTCAGCTTTTACTATTCTCCAGGCTATCACCTTAAGCACCTCGGCGCCGGAGAAACGCTGATTCGTTTTGAACCTGTTTTTATCGGACTGTGTCACCACTTCAGTGTTAATCCAATCGAATCTCTTCAACTTCTCCGCGACGCTGCTTCGAGCCTCAAGATAAACTCGACGCCACTCCATCGAGAACCTCTACTCCCAGCGAAGGGGTTGCTTCATCCGCGTGTCGAGCAGCTCGGCTTTGTTCTCAATAAGCCGTATTCATACGAGCGCATTCTTCAGATCGATCTGAATTTTCGCATCCGGAAGCTGGACGACGGTAAAGACCTCGAAATTCGCGCCTACCAGTGGCAGGTGCGCCCAACCGCAGATGGAAAGCTTGGAAAGCTTGGAAAGCTTGCTTTCCGTCGCCCGAATCTCGAGGAAAGCTATCACCTAGATGATCTCTTTCTTCACGCTCTCATGGCGGAAGGAATCACCCCGAAAAACCTGCTAACGCCCGCCGGTGAATCTGCCTTAATTGCGAATTATGAGTGGACCAAGCTGGCTCGCATGACAAATGCAGAGGCAAAGAAAGAACGTCTGTCACTTATCGCAAAACACCCAGAACTTTGGGATGACCTTGGGTCACTTGCGGATCTTCTGATATCGCATGAATTGTATTCTCCAAACACTTCCCGAAGTCAGATTATCAAATTTCTTCCTAGGCAGATTTCCAAGGCGCGGAAATCATATTGATTCGCTTTTCTTCTGAGCCCAAATTTTTCTTTAAACTATATTTTATTTGGCGCTTTTAGTTCTCTCACCAAGGGAAATGCCTTTCCCTCGCCGCCACGCTGTTGCCGGCTACCCATTCTAACGGGAAGTCTCCCGTAACGCCCTCGCCGCCACATGACGGAGACTGGCTCTCCTTCAGCAGCTTTCGCGATGCTCCAGCGCGGAAGCGCCAGACACCGTCATTGCCCCCACAAGAGCCAAGAACACCGAAAGAAGGCTTGGTCCGGCACGCTTGCTGCCTTCGCTCCCGCTTTGCCTTCCCAACCTCTTTCCGTGTGAATCTCGCTGCCCTCCGGCAGCATCACCCCGCCGCCCGCTTCTTTCAGGCGCTTGAGGCGGCTTAAGACCCCTTACGGACGTTCGGCTCCGTCAAGGGCATCCAAAGGCTGTCCCTAAAGGGCACCCTCCTTCGGAGCCTCCCTATGACTGCCCGCCCGCTCCTTCGGTTGTTGGCCCCTACGGGTTTCGCAAAGGCCAATTGCTTTTGCTGAAACCCAAAACTGAAGGAACATCATGAAAGAAGATATATACGAACAAGTCACAAATCGCATTCTCTCGCAACTTGAACAGGGCGTTGCCCCGTGGAGGTCGCCCTACTTCTCAAAGGTCGGATTCCCCCGCAACTTCTCAACCGGGAAAGCCTACCGGGGAATCAATGTCTTTCTACTCGGAAGCCTCCGCTTCACTTCGCCCTATTTCCTGACCTTCATTCAGGCGAAAGAGCTTGGCGGACACGTCCGGAAAGGTGAAAAAGGTTCTCTGGTCGTCAAATATGGCACCTACTCGAAACACGAGGAGGAGACCACCGCAGACGGAGAGGGTGCCGGAGAGACTCGCCGCTTCCTGAAAGCCTACACGGTTTTTCATGCTTCGCAGATTGAAGGAATCGAGTTCCCGCAGTCCGATTCTCTCCCAGCTCTGACCATGACCGAGAAGACCGCTCGCGCCCGTGCAATCGTTGAAGCGATGCCCTGCCCGCCTTCCTTCCACGAGGGAAGCGCGGTCCCGTGCTACCGCCGCAGCTCCGACAGCGTCCACATGCCTGAACGGCACTACTTCGAAAGCGAAGAGGCGTATTTCTCGACCCTCTTTCACGAGCTCGCACACTCAACCGGGCACGCCTCGCGACTTGCTCGCAAGTCAATGCTCGAAAACAAGGGAATCGACGCAGCAGGCGACACCGCCCGCAAAATCTACGCGGAAGAAGAACTTGTCGCAGAAATGGCAGCGTCATTCCTGAACGCTCACGCCGGCATTATCGAAGACGAGCACGCCAACTCAAGCGCCTACCTTCAAGCGTGGATTTATGCGCTTCGCAGCAAAGACGCGAAGACCTGGATTGTCCGCGCCGCTTCGCAGGCGCAGAAAGCCGCCGACTACATCCTCGGAGTTTCCGCAGATTCCGAAGGCTGACAGAATCTCAAGAGCAAGAGCCGCAGGCAGCCCTGCGGCACCTTGCCGCATCCGAGAAGGGGATTCACTTTTTTGTGTTACCCACCCGACCCAGCCCTGAAAGCGCCGCCTTACGGCGGCTTGTTTCGCTTCTACTTCGTGAAGCGGAAGATTGGCAAAAAAGTGAAGCCGTCCGAAGGACGGTGCTCCATTCGGAGTTAGAGATTCCTTACCCATTGGTTGGAAATCGACGCGGGCGGAATCTGGCGATCTCGTCGGGCTTATCCATGAACGGCTTGGCGAGGGCGTTAGGAGCTCGGCCTGCAATGTCTTCGAGCAAAGGTTGAATTCGTTCCCATTCCCAGTGGGAGATATGAGGTGGAATCTCTCCCCACCGGATATTTGAATCATTCGACTTCAGAGAGTGAAGCGAATGCCCATAAACAGAATGCGGTTGCTCGATGAAAAAGTCCGCCAGGCGGTGAGACAGTGACTTGTGGCCCTTAATCCTCTCGGGGTGATATTCCAAAATCATCAATCCAGCCTGCAAAGTTGACATGCCGAGCTTGAAAGCTGCTTCGTAATCACTGTTTACGACATACCCGTTTAACCGAGACCGCGCTTCTTCATCGTCCGTTTCTCGGCAAAGAGCCTGCTTCAGAGCAATAAATGAGTCTAACGCCGGAAAGTCTGAATCAATCTTCGTCCGATTCTCTGCATTGTATTTCTCGAAATTCTTGGGACCCCAGAAAATGCAATGATATTCGATTGGGAACTCACTCCCGGAATCGCAAATCTTGCTTATCACTGAATTTTGAATGTCCCCCGGGGCGGCCGCCTGGAAGGGCAGTCGATGTTTGATCGACCAGATTCGTTTGCACCGGCCCTGCCTGTCCATGATCTGCGAATAGGGCCGTAGAGTTATGCGTCGTTGATCGTCGAGCTTTATTGAGTGAGCCCAGATTCTCTTCGGACCCGCCCCGTCGATTACCTTCTCGAGATCCTCGATCCGATGAAGAGCTGGAAGCTCGATGCCGCTCTTCCACCGACTGAATGAAGACGCCGTAACCCCTGTCTTCTCACAGAACGTCGCGGCATTCATTCCGAGAAGCTCCGGAAGGGGCGCGAGGAGGTCCGCCATTCTTTCACGGAACGCCTGTTTTTTATCTTTCGGGGGCGGGTTCTTTCTCTCCGCGATAACGTGTTGGATGTATTCGTATTGGAGATCTGGAAGCTTTGCCCGAGACGCGGACTCGTCTTTGAGGATGGCGCGGATTTGATCGCGAAGTTCTTCAGGACTGCTCATAAGCGGGGTGGAATTCGGGGGAATGGAGCCTCCGTAGAAGATCGATGCGATTTGAAGCCCAGCAATTGAAATTGCGGGAATCGTCAGTTCTTGGCGCGGTTGCGCCAACAGCGCCCACGGACCCGCACTATAGGAAACTCCGCGAAACCTACGCAACCCATTTTACCTTAGTGGTTTACAACGGTTTTTTTCAATCTTTCGCGACCTTCCGCATTCCGTATTTCAGAAATCGCAATGCGTTTCGCAATTTTTTTCGTGACGAGTCAATTGCGTTCTGGTATTCCCTTTGACGCCTAGGGACCGCCGGTGCGGTTCCGGTTCAGCCCAAACCTCATCATCTCATGTCATTCTCCAAAAACTCTGATTTTGGCCTCCCGGGAGGAGTCAACGTGACGAGCGCAAACCGTCATGATCTCAGACAACTTTTCCCTGGGGCCGTTCATCCCGACTGCCCAAATCCGACCGGTGTTCCCTTGGTTATTCCGGCGCTTGTCCAGGTGTGGGTTCTCCTTAATGGAGTTCTCCAAGACCATCTCTCTGAAAATCCTCAGGATCTTTACATTCTCCAGACAGAGCTCCAAGACCTCGTGGGCGAACCGCTTTCGATAAGAATTGGGTCGAACGGAGTTATCGTTGCGGTCCGTCCGGGAAGTTAGCGCCAATCCGTGAGTTCGCCGGGATCTCGAAACGGTTCTCAACCGTGAACACTAAAATGCGGACAAGGAAGCTCTCCATCCCTAACCGTTCCTGCCAATGAGTGATCTTCAATTCGGGTAAACCATGCTGAGAGTCATCTGACGGGTGTTCAAGATGGGCCTGAGTGGTTCGCGATCTCATAACTGCACCATGAGCATCCACCGTGAAAGAATACTCCATTGGGCAGCCCCATTCGTCCTTTTCGTTCCAATCGAAGTAACTTATTTGAAACTTTTCTTCCGGTCTAAAGCGATCACTCCAGTGACGTAAACGAACAATCCCCGCATTGTCGGGCAGCCTGAATTTCTTCTCCGGAGACCCATCCGAGAGAAGGTGATCAATTAAAGCCTTAGTTCGCTTTTCATACGATTCAGTCACCGGATGATGACCAGAATCATCATTCAGTGACCGGCGGTGCCTCCGATGTTCGACAATCAATGCCTCAGTTCGAGGAACGGCTCTATAGAAAAACCACCTTATCCATTTCATTTGGGTGTGTCAAGGTTTCAGGTTGAAAGGCAAATCGTGTCAAGTCGAGCGAATTTCCTTCTCAAGGGTTTTAGTGATCCCATTTTTCAAGGCAAAGAAACAGCGTTAGCGGCTTTGGAATCGGTGCGAACATCTCGGCTTTGGTTCCGCTGGACGGCATTCTGAACATCCCGCCTCGCGACGCGAAAAAAACCATTCCAGCCTCGGGGATCCCCAGGACACTCATGCCGTTCCTCTCCGTGTAGGCGAATGGTTCCGTGCTCACCCTTACCTCTTCGCCGCCGACCTTTTTCCGCCAGGTCCCGCGAAGCGCCGTATCCGGAACATTCCGCGCAAACAGGAATGATTCCGAATCGATCCACTTATAAGCCTGTCCCGGATTGTGAAGCGTCTCGAAGCCGCCGCCCTCCAGATCCACAAGATAAAGGCCGTCACCGCCCACCACGAAAAGGTAACGGCCAGTTGGGGAAGGTTCGGCAAGCCCCTGACAGGCGGAAGGCAGCGTCAAAATCTGACGCACGCCCTGCCCGTTGACGTCAAATACGTTCAGGTCGAATCGCTGGAAGAAAATGCAACGCTCGTTGTTCACCCAATTCAATTTGGAAAAGACCATGTTCTGCTTCACCGGGAAGGACTTCGTTTCATCTTCCGCAACATCGTAAATCGTGAGGACTCTTCCGGAGTTATCCGCCTTGCTTCCAGCAACGAAACGTCCATTCGGAGAGCGCGAAGCGCCAAGCACGCTGATCGGGTCCGTCATCGACACCACTTCGCTCGTGTCGAGGTTGATGCGAAGCAGTTGATTTAGGTTCCGATGCACCAACACGCCGACCGTCCATGTAACAATGTTCGACAGGAAGCTGGGTTCATGAAACCCCGCCGTCGAAGTGACCCGCTCTTCGTTCACGAGCTTGAATTGATCGAAATCCAGACCGGCTTTCCAGATGTCCCCGTTCTGAACGAAGAGCGCCTGGTCAAGCTCCTCGTTCAATGCGACTCCATAGCGCGAGCCGATTTCGCCATCAAGGCGACCGTCTAATCCGTAACGGCGAAGCCCGTTCGGATATTGTGCGATAATTCTTTCGCGCTGCCGGTCGAGGAAGAGTCTCTTCGGTGCCGGATCCTTGAACCAATCATCGACGAGCAGCTTTCCGGAGTTCAGTTCGTAGAGGTCATCATCGGCGAGAAGCAAATTCCCTTCGAGAGACGGAATCACCTTGGCGACTTGCTCGACATGCTCGCGCCGTGCCTCGGCCTGCGGATCTGGACCGGCCGCCTCTCCACCCGAATACTGAAAGCGCCACCAGAACCAGAACAAGGCGGTGCTCAATGCGATCACCCCGAAAACGATTGCGAATTTCGGGAACTGCTTCAGGACGCGCCAACGGACCATGAACGAATTTGGATTGGGTTATTCTTCGGTTTCGGATTCTTCCGTGAAGTCTTTCGGGGGAGTGATCGTGATTCCCTCGATGAACGTCTCATTGTCCTGATGATCCTGCATTTCGGAATCAGCTTCCTTCACCCAGGCGACACGCTTCTGTTTGATTGCTGAGAAGAGAGGGCGGAGCCCCCTGCCCTTGACCGTCACCAGAAAACCTCCGAAGGCAAGATCGATGCATCCGCTTTCCGGATCATGATTGAACCAAATCAAATCGGTGTAGCTGAAGCAGGTTTGGAGACCGTTCGAAAACTGAAGCTCGAGGAAGTTCTCCTGCATACCTTCGCCAAGCATGACCGAGAAGAACTTGTCGCCGCCTGCACCTTGCGCCGTTCCCGGTTGCTCCGCTTTGCGGCGCTTTTCTTCGAGGATTTGATCAATGCGGTCCGGTCCCATAAAATTCACTTCTTCGGTTTTGGCGGAGGCGGTGCCTTCTGCGCCTGAATCTTCTTCTGCAATGCTGCCTGTTTCTGTGCCGCCGCTCCAGCATCGTTCGCCTTTTGCTTCGATGCGTGTTCGCTAATCTTTTTCGTGTTGTTTTGGGGCAACGGTTTAACCTCCGCTCCGCCCATCCGAATCTTCCGATCCGGTGCGGAATTCTTGGCCTGGTTCGGCTGCGACGGCCTCGCCTTGCCCGTCTCTTTTGCCGCATTCTGCCCTTTGGTTTTCTCAGCGACCTTGTTGAAGTTCGCTCCGGCGGTCTGATACATGTTTGCCGACCACTTCTTCCGCGCATCGCCCGCAGGCTCTTCCGCAGCCCGCTTCGGCTTCGGAGTCGGAAGAGGTTTGGAAATCGGCTCCTGCTTTTTGACGTTCTTCGGATGAAGCGCCACGACCTTCTTCTCTTCCGTCTCTTTCGCTTCACTCTTCCGCGTTTCGAGCTGCTTCTCGGCTTCCGCCTTCTTCTTCGCTTCGTGAAGAGCCAGCATTCGCTCCTGAACCGGTGTCGTCAAAAGGCTCGTCTTCGGAAGGGTTCTGCCCCGAGGTTTGGGTCCCTTGGGTTTCCCCGTCGGATGCCCCTTGGAACGACTCTTGCCGTCAGGACCCGCGATCTTGCGGCGCATCTCGATGTAGCCCTTCCACGAGGGCCCGGACCCTTTTCGAGTCGGATGCTCCTTGCGCTGATTTGCCACCGTCTCGACCCAAGTCTTCGATTCATCGAGACCGCGGCGATTCTGAATCGCATCACTCCATTGCTTGGCTCGAAGGGGGGAACTCATGAAAGTTGAAAGATCTTTCTGGCTTAACTCCGCCAGCTCGACGCCCGACATTCGAGTCGAAGTGTTGCCCACCGCCTCCTGAAGTCCCCGGCGGTTGTCAGTGTAGATGTGGATTGTCTCCTTGCCACGGCTGCAAGAGACATAAAACTGTTCCTGCGAACTCGCAACAAGGGAAGATTCACTCTGCGCCACAAGGACGTGACGGACGCTCTTGCTCTGGGAAGAGTGGGATGTCTGGCAGTAGCCATGTGCGAGATGCCCGTGATTCTTCTCAAGAACCGCGCCAGTGTTCAAGACAATCCGGCCCTTCTTGTCGAAGCGGTCCACGGTGAAGACGTTGCCGTTGCTCAAACGCCTCCCATCGGCACTGGTGCCGTTCCGCGTGATTCGGATGCGGTCGCCCTTGCCCAGCGAGATGGATTGCTCCTCGAAGACCTGGAAGCGGGGTGCATCCTTCATCGGAAGAACTCGGGTTTTGCCGCGGTCGCCGGTCAGGTGAACCTGACCTTCGGGATCGATCCGAGCCACCCGGAAAATCTCCCCCCGTTTCGCCCCGACTGCATTCTGGTGATACTGAACCACCAAACCCGGAAAGTAGCTCTCGGGAAGGGCCCGGACACTTTCCTCCCATTGGAGATTCTGAAGCCGGAGAAACTCCCGCTCTGGACCCAGCTTCTTTGCCTCACGTTTGGCGCTCCGAATCGCCTCCGTTACCATCGCGCCTTCGGCGTGAGTCGGGGAAACGACCAGCGGGGCTTCCCCGCCTCGCGACAAGGCAATGAAGTCCGAAGCAAGCTTACGATACCGTTCAGCCTCATCAGCAATCTCGATGAAGGCCCCCAGCTTTTCGAGACGCCGAAACCCCGTTCTCAAATCGCCTTTGCTCAGAGCCTCAATCGCCTCCTTGTAGTCCTGAAGCTCTTGCCTCCGAATCTGCGTGACCTCGGCAATCCGAAGTCCCGCGTGTTGTTGCAGGAGCCGGAAGGCATCGCCTCGCTGCACCGGCGCGTGTTGCGCGGCATCACCAGTCAGAATGACCCGGGTGCCCGCGCCCGCGATCTCCATGATGCGCCACATGTCGCGCACTCCCAGGAGTCCCGCTTCATCAATCCAGATCACCTGCCCCCGAACCTGCTGTTGCAGCTTCGTGTTCGTAAGAAGGTGAGCCACCGTCTCCGCACCTTCGAACCCCGACTCACGGAGCGTTTCACGGGAAGCGGAGGCAGAGGGAGCGAACGCAAAGAGCTTGAGGCCCCTCGCCTCAATCGCCTTCGCAGCTTCCTGCATCAACGTCGTTTTCCCGACGCCGGCACCGCCGCGAATCGCGATCACTTGATCGCGATTCGTGAGGATGTGTTTGACCGCCGCCCTCTGCTCTTCTGAAAGTTTTGAACCGAGGTTCAGAGTCCCACGTCCGCCAAGAGGCATCGCAGAATTGCGGCCCGCGCGGGCAAAATTGATGAGAGCAACTTCTTCGGCAAGTACGCCGACCGTCGTGCAGAGATGCTCTTCCCCCACGAAGCGGCCAATCAAGCCGCGTCGCTCGAATTCCGCCTTCACCGCTTTTGGAGTGACGAAGCCCACTCCAAAACGCATCGCTTCCGCCAGGATGCGCCCGCGCTCCACCACCGACTGCTTCTCAAAAACCTTGGCAAGGGCGTAATCGACGGCTTCCGAAGGAGTCACCCGCGTCCCGAAAGATTGCTCCTTGTCGAAGCAAACCTTCGAGACCTCCACCTTTTCGCCCTCCGTGAGGCGACCGCTCCAGGACGCCATCAGATCGGAGAAGCTCAACCCATGTCGCTTCCCCTCTCGGGAGAGCGCTCCAAGCGTTTCCTTCTCCTTGGGATTGGTGATTCCCTTCTCCTCGGCCAACCGCTCAATCTGAGCGGTCCGCCGCGAGAATTTGGCAATCACACTGGCAGGCATTCCCTTGATCTCCCAGCCCTGCTTTGTGCGGGCAACGGCGTAGCCCTGCCCCGCCAAAGCCGCTGCAAGACGGGAATGAAATGCCGCCTCATTATAAGGAGCGTTCTTCTTGATGTCGCGAAACTTCGCCGCCTTCCAGCGCCCCTCCTCGCCGTCAAAGGTCGCATTGAAGGAGAAGCAGTGGACATGGAGATGCGGATCGGGAATGCCCCCGACCGGCCGCGCCGTGAAATGGACGAACTCCGCCCATGCCAGATTGCCCGTCCACCGATTGCTCGCTTCCCCCCGCCGTCGGACCCTTGTTGCGGTGCTTTCCTCGATCTCCGCCATCGTCTCCTGGACGGCTTGGCGGAACGCCCTCAAGACCCCCTGATCCTGGGTCATCGCGTAGAGGACGGAAAGACTTTTTGGCGCATGGAAGTTGATGTCGTATCCGACAATCCGGTCCGCCTTGGTGTGCGGCGTCAGCCTCCCGCCTTCCACCGGATGCCGGTTTTCCACCAGCGCGGCAAACGCCTCGCCGGTGACGTTCCCGCTAAGTCCGAGTCGCGCCGTCGCTTTTCCATGCCACTTCCCGACCACCTCCTGCTTCTCGGAGTAGTAGTCCTCGCGCTTCAGACCCTCCGTGTAGTATTGGCGGGCAGCAGCCGCACTTTTGTGAGCTACCACCCTGAGCATGAGCCAAGACTACCACATTTTTGAACACTGTTCCAGATTCCTCGGGACATGGGAAAATCTTGCCTGCTTGCCAGCTAAAAAGCCAGCATTCAATCAACCTTGCTTCCTAGCAACCAGGGGAGCAAGCCATCTAGCTTGCGAACATGCCAGCAAGCCAGAAGCCGAGCAGCCTTGCCACCTTGCGAGCCCTCTTTCTTGCGTGCGTGCTAGCTTGCTAGCATTCTTTCATGATAGCTTTCAGACATCTGCCCTTTGCACTGCTTCGCGTTTCAAAGGGAGTTTTTCGGCTCGCCCGAAACCCGCCGTCCGGCTAGGTTTGGCAGCCTTTTCCCGCCGCCCCAATGGACGCCTTTTCCACCTCGAAACCAGCCCCTGCCAACCCAAAAACAGGGGGGATTCCCGCCGCCAAAGACTGGGCGGATGACGACGAGGCGCTCCTTGAACTGGGGACGGGCAGGGAGGTCCGCCCGGAGAATCTCTGGTGCCTGAAGGATGCTTTCGAAGGTGTTCAGATCTTCGGGGGGACCGGTTCAGGGAAGTCCTCCGGAAGCGGTCAGGCGCTCGCCCGCAGCTTCCTCGAGTCCAATCTCGGAGGTTTGGTTCTCACCGCCAAGCTCGATGAGGTTCTCGCCTGGAGACGGTTCGCCCGAGAGACGGGAAGGGAAGCAGACCTGCTTGTCGTCGAGCCCGGGGCACCCCACCGGTTCAATTTCCTACGCTACGAACTCACCCGCCCGGGAAGCGGGGCAGGGCACACGGAAAATCTTGTGAACCTTTTTTGCAGCGTTCTCGAAGCTGCCGAACGGAAGCAAGGGCAGGGCGGGGGTGGAGGGAACGACGCCTACTGGCAGCGCACCCTGAAGCAGCTCCTCCGGAACGCCATCGACCTGGCCATTTTGGCGCTCGATGACGTGAGCCTTCCTTCCCTCTACCGGATTATCACCTCCGCGCCGAGGAATTCGGAGGAAGCAACGGAGCCCGACTGGCAGACCAACTCCGTTTGCTTCGCCCTCATCGAAACCGCCGAAAGCCGCTCCGAAGAAAAGAACCGGAAAAGTGACTTCGAGCTGACCCGCGATTACTGGCTCAAGGAATTTCCGAACCTCGCCCCGGAGACTCGCTCGGTCATCGTCTCGACCTTCACGAGCATGGCGGACTGCTTCATGCGCGGACTCCTCCGCGACCTCTTTTGCTCCGACCTGACCTTCACGCCCGAAGACACCTTCAAAGGGAAGATTGTCATTTTGAATCTTCCGGTGAAGGAGTTCAACGAACTGGGACAGTTCGCCCAAGTCCTCTTCAAATTTGTCTGGCAGCGGGCGGTCGAAAGACGGATCCCGCCGGGGATCGACCGAGCTGCCGCTCAACAGACGATCCGCCCGGTTTTCCTCTGGGCGGACGAATCACAGTTTTTCGTGAACTCCTACGACGCACTCTTCCAGAGCACCGCCCGGAGTTCACGCGCCTGCACCGTTTACCTTACCCAGAATCTCCCCAGCTACTTCTCCGCCTTCGGCGGCAGCAACTCGCGGTCCGACGCCGAGAGCTTCCTCGGGAACCTCCAAACGAAAATCTTTCACGCCAACGGAGATCCGACGACGAATAACTGGTCGGCCGAATCAATCGGCAAGACCCGGCAGGCGCAGCTCTACGGAGGACTCTCCGAGGCAATGGCGCGGGCAGGGGGGAGCGTGAACCAAAACGCCGGCGGAAGCCTCGTTTTCGAGTATCTCGTCCAGCCGCAGGAATTCACCATGCTCCGGACCGGAGGTCCGGAATGTGACTTCCAAGTTGACTCCATCATCTTCCAAGGCGGACGACGTTGGCTCGTCACGCCGAAGGATAAAACCGTCCCTCAAAATTTCATCCGCCACGTCTTCCCGCAGAAGTATGAAGGATAGGCAGATCCCCGCCACCGGACCGCAGCCTCGAATTCCAATCGTTAGCGCCGTGCTCCACTGGCTCGCGGTGCCCGCCATCGTTTATTTCCGCTCCGGTTTCGGATTCTCCTTTCTCAGTCCGAAAAGCGTTTTCCTCGCCTTCTCGTGGGCAGCGCTTCTCTTCACCGCCTACGTCTGGCTCCAAGAAGGAGCTTGGCGATACTTCTGGGCTCTCAGCAGCTTCTTCACCGGAGCGGTTATCCTCTATGCGTTCCACTTGTCCGTCGCCTTCGTGAGCGAAACTCGGAAGACCGGCAAGCACGATTTCTACTCGGGAGCATCGCATCTCCTCCGCGTGCCCGGACTGAAGGAGTCTCTTGGAAATCCACGCGGGGAGGTCATCATTCACCTCTGGATCGAACCTGCCCTTGTTCTTGCCGCCTCGACGGTGCTTCGTGTCATCTTCGCCGAACGGTTCCTTTCGCAGTGGCTCGTTGTCGTCGGGATCGCGCTGTGGCTGAAGGAATTTCTGAACTACTGGTATCAACTCAGGCACCGGAAAAAGCAGGAAGATGTCTTCGAGGATGCGGAAGAGGCAACCGAGAGCGGAACCGTCTCTCCGCAAGTCGAGGCTCCGACCGGAAAGGGTCGGCGGCCTCGCGCCAAACGTCCGCGACTCCACGATGACGGCGATCAGGGAAGCAACGAACGGCTCTTTGCCGAGATTCTCCGGTTGATGCCGCCCTATCGCTTGGAGCAAGCAGAAGATAATTATCGCGCCCTTACCGAAGCGCTTCGCGTCGATCAAAATCTTTCACCGGAAGAGAAATCTCAAATGCTGGAGGATCTGACGGCTGCGGTAGATTTTTTCAGGAAGCAATCACGCGGCTAACTTGCGCTTGGAGCTTTCGATCTTGATTTGCTCGATCGGGTGTCCCGTGGAACGCCACGCTTCGATGAGCTTGAAGCGGTAATTCGTATCGACCCAGTCGCCGATGAATTTGGTCGGAGCCTGGAACGTCAAGGTTCCGTTTTCAATTCCCTTCAAACGAAGCTTGGAGAGCCACGAGGTTACGGTTGCCTCGCCGAGATGCTTGCGCATCACTTCGAGAACGATCTCCCAAGCTTCCTCCAAAGGAGTCCTCTCGATCAGCTCGATTTGCTCCGGCTGCGCCGTCTCTTCTTTCTGCAACGAAATCTCGCGTTTCACGGTTCTCTCCATCAGGAGCATGTCATCGCCGCCACTGGATTTGACTTCTTCAAGTCGGAGACCCGGTAAACCGTTTCTTTTGACGAGTTTTCTGATCGCACTTGCGTAGTGCTTATATTCCTGTTGCGACGCCGATTTCCGGTAAAGGCTCTTGAAAGTCTCCTTCCAGATGCCCGTGGCACCGCCCGTCGCCTTTCTCGCGTAAAGGTAAAGCCAGCGCTCAACACTCCCCGGAATCTCGAAATACCGCTTGTCGAGCGTGAGAACGTGGAAGTCCTGGACACTCTCAAACAGCCATTCGGCAAGAACGACTTCGATTCCGCGAATTTCGCCGCCTTCTTCCGTAATTTCCCATTCCGAGATCCAAGAGAACTGGCGGATGCGGTTTCGCGTTCGCTTACCGACATCCGACCGGATCGTCGTTTGAATGCTCGTCATCTTAAGCCGATGAAGCGCGTCTTTGATTCTTTGATATTGCCCGCCGCCAGGTTCACGATTGATCCACGCAAGAAACTGGTATGGGGTGAAATGAATTCTTCGCGAGGGTTCGAGACCTAAGCGCTTCGCGTCGATCCACTGCGAAACAGCGAAGATGAGCAAGTCCTGATCGTGGATTGTGGCGATTCCATGTTCGGCGCTTCCGGTAATCCTTACCGTTTCCGTCTGACCAGTTTTCGCATCGACATACTCATGTTGGATCGGTTCTGTTCTCCCGGGAGTCAGGCTGAACCAGCAACGCGCCATCAAGTCAATCTGCTCTTTCGGCGCAACATCGGACGAGGAAGCGGTGAACCGCGTGAGGTCTTGATGTTCTTTGATTCCGCCCTCGATCTTCCTTCCCATGCCTTCGGCATAGCACATCTAAAATTAGAAGACAATATCGTCATGCCAGCGACCTTCTGGTTCTTTCCGAATTTTTGTAGCACCATCGTCATGCCAGCAACCCTTTGTATCGTCAAGGGAACGACCTTATCGACACGCCGCCGACCAGTCATCGTCATGCCAGCGACCATCCTATCGTCACTCCACCGACCCTACATCGACAGGGCAGCGACCGAAACACCCTTCAAAGGCGCTCTTTGCCTTGACCTCCGGCTCCTGAAACCTTACTTAAACTTCTTCTTATAAAACATCTAAACGCCGCCGGCAGGCGACGAGCCTTGAAGATGGCTCGCCTGCCAACGGCTCGGTGAGGGCAGGGAACCAGCGGAAGAGCGTGGAAACGAAGGTTCTGCAAGATTGCTTGCAAGCTAGCAAGCTAGTTGTGTTGCTAGGATGCCACCAAGACTGAGAAAATGAAGATGCTTGGCAGATGGAAGACAGCATTTTCTCCTCACTTTGAAACCGGAGTCTATTCTGAGGTTCGGAGAAATCATGATCTACGGACTTACAAATTCAAAGGGCGGAGTCGGAAAGACGACCATCGCAGTTCACTTGGCAGCGTGGCTCAGCAAGAAGAAGCGCAAGGTGACTTTCATCGACGCGGACCCGCAATCTTCCGCCTCGCAGTGGATCAGGGAGCTGGGCTTGCCAATCCAACTCGAACAAATCGACTCGCCGGAGACGATAATTCATCGACTCGCAAAACTTGCGAGTGATGCGGATGACATCGTCATCGACGGACCCGCAGGGCTCTCGGCCACAACCCGCGCCATCATGCTTCGGGCGGACAAAGTCTTCTTTCCATGTGGACCGTCAATTCTCGATCTTCGCGCAGCCTCAAAAGCGGTGACACTCCTTCGGGAGGCCCAAAAGACCCGAAAGGGAAAACCGAGCGGATCACTGATTCCAAACAAACTCCAGAAGCGCGGACGTTTGAGCCGTGAGATGATGGATGCCGCGAAGAAGCTCGGCGTTCCAATGCTAGCCGGGCTCTCGCTTCGTCAAAGTTTCGCGGATGCCGCAGGGCAGGCGAAGGTTGTCTCCCAAATGGGCGCACCCGCCCTCCTTGCTTCGCTGGAAATGAATCAACTCTTGAAGGAGATGACCCGTGGTTAAACGACGCTCCCTCGATGACGCACTTACTCCGGAAGAACAAGCGTTCCTAAACAAGGGAGCGCCGACTCCGGCAAAGCCGAAACAAAAGGCTTCCGCAAAGAAGCCGAAACCGAAACCAACCCCAAAAGAGGAGGAAACCGTTATGGCACGACCAGCAGTAAAAGAAGAGTTCGCTCTGCGACACTCTGCACCCGCACCGCAGCCGCAGATCCCCGGAGGGTTCTCAATGCCTGGAGTCGTATCCCTCAATACGCGGATCGATCCTGAGATCAGCGCCGCGCTTCTCACGGCCTCGATGCAGCGGAAGATTCAACGCCTTCAGCCCTTCACCCAACAGGACATTGTAGCCGAGGCCCTTCGCGATTGGCTCAGCAAAAACGGCTTCCTCACCGCGTAGTCGCGAGAGGATGATAAGGCACACCCTACAAATCATCCAATCCTACAAGCGCTGGCCGCGCGACGAACACTTCTGCTTCGCCTTTCCCACGGTTTTCGATACAATGGTAAAGGTTTGACGGGAACGCCAACCCGTCTCCCTTCTTGAGAACGAACACCTCTGCGCTGGTCTGGTCGTCAGTCTCAGAAACGAGGAAAGACACCGATCCTTTGTTTACGTACAAAAATTCGTGCCCAAGGTGCCGGTTCCACCTCGTTTTCCCGCCAGCTTCAAGGTGAAGCTTGTCCAAACGAGTCCGACTGCCAATATCGTCACTTAACGGAGCATAACTCAACATGCAGGGCGGGCTCGAACCTCCAAGCAGGTTGGTAACCTGTTCCTTGTTCCAAGCTTCCGCGTTGTAGCGGGCAACATGCTGACGGCCGGGTCTCCGGCAAAAGTCGAGGAAGATATCAAAACAAGGAACTTTGAAGATCTTAAGAATTTCGGACAGGTCTTCGACCTCAAGCCCCTTCTTGCCGGAAAGAATGTTCCGCATCGCCGTGGCACTGGTGAATCTTGTTCTGATATTCACCTTTGCGCAGGTCTTCCTGTATTCGTCGAAAAGCGTCTTCTCATCAACGTTGTTCAAGAAACGCTGCCGCCACGCCGACAAGCCCTCCAAAATCTCAGTTTTCGACGGAAACTTCATTCAATATGCGGTCAAAATGGGAGCCGAAAACCGAAACTCGTAGGGGAGTTCTAGGGCAAATGCCAGAAAAATCGCAGAGTTTGGGCTCAATTTTTCGAAATTTCGGCTGTGAATAACCTGTGAATAACTCATTTTGGGCACAAACATCGCTGTAAACTCGAAAGATTTTCTTCAAATTTCTTGCCATTTTCTTGAAAAATTCGAGAATCATTCTTATGAAGCCAACGAAATCGTCTCAGGATAAAGCGAGTCACAGCGAGAAAGCCAGTCTTAACGTTCGTATCAGCCGTGAGCTCAAAGATGAGTTGAAGCGATACGCGGAGCAGTGGGGGCTCACCTTAGAAGAGCTGTCTCAGACGGTCTTCGAGGACTTCCTGAGAAAGAAGCTCCCGATTAGAAAGCGATTTCAAGTCGGGTGAGCGCACTCTTGACAATTCCTTCTAGTATCTGTAATAATACGCAATTAATACAACCGTAACGGAGGCTATGAGCGTGACCCCAGAGATTCGAATGGCTGTGCTCAAAGACCGCCTTCCAAAGGGAAGAGGAGAATGTTACGGGCGGGTCGTTTTCGCCCGACCGCTCTCGTTACCGAACGGCGAAGCTGCTCTGTCGGCGACACTTGCCTACCGGGAAACCAAGGTCACGGACCCTACAGATCGAGCAATCGGTTACGTGGATTCCGGGCTATTTCGAATGGATTTCCTTCCGTCTCCGCACTTGAACTCCACCGAGAAGGCGAGATTGATGGTCTTGAATGCCTCGATAAATTTGGAGGACGGATTCGATCTCAAATACGTTTATTTCCAATATCCGGATCCCAACGTTCCGGGTGGAATCCGTGAGGAGTCCGTCGTTTCAGCGAAGGAGTGCGGGAAGACCGGCAAGCCTTTCGATCCGATTGCTTACCTCAGCGCCGCGAGCTTCGTGGATGAAGTGCTAGAGACCCTTACGAGGGAGACGATCATCGAAAGCGACCGTCCTGATCGCAGGAGCAGGTAGTAATCTTTCTCCGGACCGGTCGGATCAGTATGACCAGTTCTGGAGGTCCGAAGCTCGAGTCGGTGATAAAGGCACCTGCGAATTCTGCATCTCGAACCTGCAAGAATTCAAGGAACTCTGGGCTGTAGCGGACATCCGTGATCGGCAATCCGTCGAGGCCTTGAAACGTTCTGAACTCGGTCAAACTCAGTTTTACGAGTCCCCAATCGCCTTCCTGTCTAATTTCCATTTTCCCCCTCCTGTTTGTGTTTTGACCCCGTCTGCGACGAGGCGTTACAGGGTATAACCTACGGCCACGCAACCGTTACATAAACTTCCTAGAAACTTGTTAGAAATTTTCTAGGAAATTCCGAGCAAGGGAATTAGAAAGCTCTTTTTGGGGGGGCTCTCCAGATAATTATACGAGATATTATACGAAAAAATCCCATTTTCGGCGAAAACGACGCAACGGTGCGCAACGATCTGCAAAAGTGAAAACTGCTGAAATCTTCGAATGCAACACCGTGCAACGCCCTGAAGACCCAATAAAAATAAGCATTCCAGTGTCTTTCGGATCATCTTCCCTTGCCCGAGAACGAGTGGGAAAGGAAGTGCCCCCGCCGGGAATCGAACCCAGATCTAGAGTTTAGGAAACCCTCGTTCTATCCGTTGAACTACGGGGACGCGCGGAGAGACTCGCATCCCTTGTGCACCGACTCAAGCGTCTCTTTGCCTCTTCTTTGAGGGGCTTCCGCCCCTTGGATCTCCGTCCCGGCAGGCTGGGTGAACCGCGATTCGGATCTTGCGGGAGTTGTGGCGATCCGATACTGTTCCGCTCCATGAAACCTCTCTCCGTCTTTTTCATTCTCTGGATCGTCTTCCTGACTCCCTGCCGAACGGCTGAGTCGGCCAAGTCGGAGGAAACTCCGGATGGGGCGGCCGCGGAGGGGACCGGCACGAGCAACCTTCCGCCCGATCCTTTCGGTGACGTGACCCTGACCGCGAAGGCCCCGGATTTCACTCGAAAAGTGGACCGCACCCGAGGCACCTTCGTAATTGAAGCCAAGGAGGGTACCTATGTCCCCGGAAGTCACTTCGCCAACTGGGCCTGGACGCTCAAGGCTCCGCGCTGGGGCAATTATTACGCGGGCCTCATCTATGATTCCGTGCGCCCCAAGCTTGGCGTGCAACTCAAGGTCGGAAACGAGGCCACTCTCAAGAGCTACGCCCCGCGCACCAATCCGGTCGGGGAGAACCCGCCCCTCGTACTCGGAACCGTTTATCTTCCCGCGACCGGAGAATACCCCATGACCCTCCTGACGGGAGACCAGTCGAACGTGCCTGCCTTCAACGTCAAAGGGATCCATTTCCGCCCCGCCCCGGAATCCGAACCCCACGGACAATCCATCGACGGCACGGTGCAACTCGATGCAAAATCGGCGACCACCTATGCCGAGGCCCTGCGCTACGAACCGAAACCAGAAAAAAACTGTCTCGGGTTCTGGAAGCTCGAGGAAGACTGGGCGGAATGGGTCTTCGATGTCAGCGTCCCCGGTAAATTCGAGGTGGTGCTGCACTATGGTTCCGGAGCCGGGGATGTCGGCAACCGGGCGGCGATCCTTCTCAATGAGCACACTCTCGAGTTCGACATCGCCGACACCGGAGGGTTTCAGAACTGGAAAGAACTGAAACTGGGTACGGTTGAACTGAACACGAAAGGTGTGAACAAACTCGCCATCGTTCCGGTTGCCCTCAAGGGCAAGGCTCTCATGGACGTGCAGAAGGTGATGCTGCACCCCGTGAAATGAGTCTGTCGCCCGGCAAGGGCG
>JAGRPC010000024.1 GCA_020439925.1 Verrucomicrobiia bacterium
CCGTTCCACGGCATGAAGGCCACGAGCACGTTGCGCCCCAGGGCCAGTTCACCGTTGTCCGTGTTGGGACCGTCGGCGAGGACCTGCCCCGCCTTGATCTTGTCGCCGCGGCGCACGATCGGACGCTGGTTGATGCAGGTTCCCGCGTTCGAACGCATGAACTTGCGAAGAGGATAGACGTAGGTTCCGTTCTCCTTGTCGCTCTTGAGCTTGAAGGGATTCGTGAGGAACTGCGCTTCGGAACAGGGAAGCTCACCGTCCTTCGTCACGATGACGATTTCGGCGGTGGCGGCGGCGACGACTCCGGAGCCTTCGGCCACAACCACGGCGCGGGAGTCACGGGCAACCTTGCCCTCCATCCCGGTTCCCACGTAGGGGGACTCGGAAACGAGGAGCGGAACCCCCTGACGTTGCATGTTCGACCCCATGAGCGCGCGGTTCGCGTCATCGTGCTCAAGGAAGGGAATCAAGGAGGCGGCAACGGAAACGAGCTGCTTCGGCGAAACGTCCATGTAGGTCGCCGCTTCCGGGTCCACTTCGATGAACTCGCCGAGGTGGCGAACGGTGATCTTCTCGGTGAGGAAGTTGCCCTTGTCGTCGATGGGGTTGTTGGCCTGGGCGATGAGGTAGCTCTCCTCCTGGTCGGCGGTGAGATAGTCGATCTTCTTCACCACCTTGCCCTTCTGGATCCGGCGGTAGGGCGTTTCGATGAAGCCGAACTCGTTGATCCGCGCGTAGCAGCTCATCGAGTTGATGAGGCCGATGTTCGGACCTTCAGGAGTTTCGATCGGGCAGATCCGGCCGTAGTGCGAGGGGTGCACGTCACGGACTTCGAAACCGGCACGATCCCGGTTCAAACCACCCGGTCCGAGCGCGGAAAGACGACGCTTGTGGGTCAGCTCGGACAGCGGGTTGATCTGGTCCATGAACTGGCTCAGCTGCGAACGACCGAAGAAATCGCGCACGACCGCGGCGAGGGCCTTCGGATTGACCAGTTTGGAAGGGGTCATCCCGTCGAGGTTGATGTCGAACAGGGTCATGCGCTCCTTGACGAGGCGCTCGGTGCGGGCCAGACCGACCCGGCACTGGTTTGCAAGGAGTTCGCCGACGGCACGGATACGGCGACTCCCGAGGTGATCGATGTCATCGAGGACACCCTCTCCGCGGCGGAGGCCGAAAAGGTAGGCCATGGACATGAGGAAGTCCTCGGCCGTGAGAACACGCTCGTTCTCGTCGACGTCGAGGCCGAGCTTCTGGTTGATCTTGTAGCGACCGACGCGGGTCAGGTCATACTTCTTCGAATCGAAGAAGAGACGCTTGAGAAGCGCACGGGCGTTCGCCACCGTCGGCGGATCGCCAGGGCGGAGACGGCGATAAATGTCCTTGAGGGCTTCCTCTTCGTTCTTGGCCGGATCCTTGCGGAGCGACTTGATGAGGAGGTCGTCGTGGGACGCGGTGACGCAGGGCACCGACTTGACACCGAGCGAATGGAGTTGGGTGATCGTCGCGAGGGTGAGGGGCTCGTAAGCCTTGGCCACGACCATGTCCCCGTCGAGAACGTCGTTGAAAATCACCCGGTTGGCCAGCTCAGCCTCGTTGATCGAAGGATCGATCTTGAGTTTCTCGATGTCGTAGAACTGCTCGATGATGTCCTCGTCCGTCGGATAACCGATGGCACGCAGGAAGGTCGTCGCGAGGAACTTGCGGCGGCGGCGGCGGCGATCGAGGTAAACGTAGAGGAGATCGTTCGTGTCGAACTGGACCTCCATCCAGGTGCCACGGTCGGGAATGATACGGAACCCGTGGAGGGTCTTGCCGTTCAGGTGCAGGCTGGTCTCAAAACAGACACCGGGGGACCGGTGCAGCTGGCTCACGATGACGCGCTCGGCCCCGTTGATAACAAAGGTGCCACGAAGGGTCATCATCGGAAGCTCGCCCATGTAGACGCGTTCTTCCTTGGTTCCGGTCTCGTCCGTGAGGGAGAAGGTCACGTAGAGCGGAGCGCTGAAGGTTTCTCCGTCACGAAGGGATTCGAGGGCGGTCTGCTTGGGCTCTCCCACCTCATACTTGACGAAGTCGAGAGTGAACTTCTCGTCATAGCTCTGGATCGGGAACACTTCGCGGAAAACCGACTGGAGGCCGGCGACAGTCCTTCCCTCGGGCAAAACTTCCTGCTGGAGGAATTCCTTGTAGGAATCGAGCTGCACCTCGATCAGGTTGGGCGTCTCGATCGCCTCCTCGATCTTGCCAAAATACAAACGTTCAAGTTTCTCGGGTCGTGCTGACATAAGGGCGCTGCTGAGGTTGGTCTGGCGGTCTTGTTCTCTGCTCTTGGGGACGGCGCCGCCCGTTCACCTTCGGCAGGTGTACAGGGGAAAACGCCGGACCCGGAAGCCAGTCGTCAAAAGAAAAGACGACGAAGCCCGGATGCTTTGGGAAACACCCGGGATTCGGCGTCATTTCATCTCTTCAGGGGGGAGATCGCCACTTTGTTCCTAATGATTACGATTGAATCGGGATTTTTCCTTGAAAATTTCCGAAAAAGTGATCCCGGCCCGGAAACCCGGGCCGGGATCGGAAGATTCGGATTACTTGACGTCGACCTTCGCGCCGGCCTCTTCAAGCTTGGCCTTGATCGCGGCGGCTTCGTCCTTGGAAACGCCTTCCTTAACAGGCTTCGGCGCGCCCTCGACGAGAGCCTTGGCTTCGGCCAGACCGAGTCCGGAGACCGCTTCGCGGACCGCCTTGATGACGCCGATCTTGTTGTCGCCGAAGGAGGTGAGGATGACGTCGAAGGAGGACTTCTCTTCGACGGCTTCGGCGGCGCCTCCGCCGGCCGGAGCCGCGGCAACCGCCACGGGAGCCGCAGCGCTGACGCCCCATTTTTCTTCAAGAGCTTTCACGAGGTCGGCGACCTCGAGGACGGTGAGTCCGCTCAATTGTTCAACTAGTGCACTGGTATCTGCCATGTTCTTGGGTGGGTGTCGCCGCGTCGGAGAGCGCTCCGACAATTAAGAGGCCGCGCTCGGCATTCGGCAAGGAACCCGGTTTTTGTTTTCTTTTCTGGTTGAGACCACTCCATTCGGAGACGGTCAAAATCGTTTTTCCGTTGGTTTTTCTCAGCCCTGGTCGGCCTTGGCTTGCAGGACGCGGGCGAGCGAAGCTCCGGGCTCGTTGAGCACGGAGACGAGCTTCTGGGCGGGAGAATTGAAGACGCCGAGAAGCTGGGCGCGGAGGATGTCCATCGGCGGAAGATCCGCGAGAGCGATCACCTGCGCCTGGCTGAGGAAGGATCCGTCAAGGACTCCACAACGGATGGGAAGCTTGCTGATTTCCTTGCCGTAGGCTTTGAGCGTTTTGGCCGTGGCGCAGACATCACCGCTACCGGTCACGACCGCGGTCTGACCGACGAGGTGCCCGGCGAGTTCTTCGGGATACTCGACGGAAGAAGCGGCCTGCCGCACGAAGGTGTTCTTGGCAACCTGAAGCTTGGCGCCACCGGCACGAAGCCGTTTGCGGAGTTCCTCGAACTGCGAAACTTTCATCGCCGAGTAGTCCACCACGATAAGGAAGGGCGACTCGCTGATGCGCTCGAGAAGGTTGTCGATGACGACTTTTTTGAGAACTTTCATCGGATCTGGAAAAGGTGTCTGGGGTGTGCTGTTGGTCTGGATCAATGCCAGGCGGAGACGTCCACCTTGACTCCGGGGACCATGGTGGCGGTGAGGGTGCCCTTCTGGATGAAGATCCCCTTCGCAGCGGCGGGACGGGCGGCGGAGACCGAGTCGATCACTGCCTTGCCATTGTCCACGAGCATGTTTTCCTCGAAGGAAAGCTTTCCGATCGGAACTGAAATGTTCCCGTTCTTGTCGAGCTTGAAGTCGATCCGTCCGGCTTTGACCGCTTTGACGGCGGCGGCCGTGTCGTCGGTGACGGTGCCGGTCTTGGGATTCGGCATCAGGCCACGGGGACCGAGCTGACGTCCAAGCTTACGAACTTCGGCCATGGCCGAAGGAGTCGCGATCACGGCATCGAAATCCATGAATCCACCCATCACTTCCTTGATGAGCGCTTCGTAACCGACATGGTCGGCACCGGCGTTCTTGGCTTCGGTGGCCGCCTCGCCTTCGGCGAAAACGAGGACACGGACATCCTTGCCGGAACCGTGCGGAAGCGGACAGGTGCCACGCACCATCTGGTCGGATTGACGCGGATCCACCCCCATGCGGAAGGTGAGCGTGACGGTCTGGTCGAACTTGGGTGCCGGCAGCTTCTTCACCAGGGTGATCGCCTCCTCGATGGAGTAGACGTTGTCGCTGTTCACCATCGCGGCGGCAGCCTTGTATCGTTTGCTTCGTTTTTTGGCCATGGCTGGTCTGCAGTGCGAACGGGCGTTTCCTCGCCCTCCTGCGGGTTGGGGTTGGGTTCGGTGGAAAAAAATCAGTCGACGATCTCGAGGCCCATCTGGCGGGCGGTGCCGGCGAGAGTCCGGGCGGCAGCCTCCTCGTCGGTCGTGTTCATGTCCTCCATCTTGTATCGGGCCACCTCGAGGAGTTTCTCGCGGGTGATCTTGGCGACCTTCTTCTTGTTGGGTTCACTGGAACCGGAGGCCAGGTTCGCCGCCTTCTTGAGAAGGACAGCCGCGGGCGACTTCTTGGTAATGAAGGTGAAGCTCTTGTCAGCGTAAACACTGATGACCACGGGCAGGATATCTCCGTCGGCACCCTGGGTCTGTGCATTGAACTGCTTGCAGAACTCCATGATGTTCACCCCGGCCTGACCGAGGGCCGGACCCACTGGCGGGGAAGGATTGGCCTTGCCTGCAGGGATCTGCAGCTTGATCTGTTTGACTACTTCTTTTGCCATCGTGCTTCTAGGATTAAAGGATTGAGAAACTTTGCCGGAGAAATAGACACCCCGGCGGGGGCGGCATTTCAGCCCACTTCAACTTGCCAGTATTCAAGCGGAACGAGGGTTTCCCGGCCGAAAATGTTGACGGAGACCATGAGTTCCCCCTTGTCTTCGTTGATCTCGGCAATGATACCGGTCTGCCCCTGGAACGGACCGTCGGAAACGACAACCGTATCCCCGACTTCGTGGGAAACGGCAGGCTTGACGCTGCCTTCGCGCTCCTTGATCTGGGCAAGCATGCTGTCCACCTCATGCTTTGGCATGGGCATCGGATGGCTCTTGGTGCCGGCGAAATTGATCACCCCGTCGGTCTCCTGAATGAAATACCAGGTGCGGTCAACGAGGGTATTGTCCTCGTTGAGGAGGTGCATGTTGATGATGATATAGCCGGGAAAGAACTTGCGGTTCGCTTCCCGCTTCTGGCCACCACGGACCTCGGAGACGCGCTCCTGCGGAACAAGCACCTCGAAAATGAGGTCGCTCATCTCCTCGGCCTCGATGCGCCGTTCGATGCTGTCACGGACCTTGAGTTCCTGTCCGGAAAGCACCTGAATGACGTACCATTGGTCTCTGGCTGCGGGGATGGTCGGCATGGGGATCGCGTCGTGGATGAAAGGGGAAGAAAACCGGAATTAGAAACCGGTCGTGAGGAAGTTCATGGCCTGGCGCATGGCGAAATCGACCGTGGCGACAAACGCTCCGAGGAGAACCATCGCGATGAGAACCACCACGGTCGAATCAATGAGCTGCTTGTATTTCTTGACACCTTTTTCCTTCGGGTCCCAAGGCCAGGTTGCTTTTCTGAGCTCCCCGCGCACTTCTCCGAGATATTTTCCTGCTTTCATGGCTTTCTCGCGCCTCGCGGCGCCTGTGCTTTTGATCTCGTATTGACCCCGAAGAGGTGGCAGGGCAGGCGAGACTCGAACTCGCAACCAACGGTTTTGGAGACCGCTACTCTACCAATTGAGCTACTGCCCTATAATGAAGACGAAATAGTTTTGGTGGCGGAAAGAGGGGAGCCGAAAACTCGGTTCCCCTCCTGACTCCCCGGCACGGCAGCGGGCCTTGAAAGACCCGCCACCCGCAGGAAAACCTGACCGCCTCCGAATCAGTCGACGATGTCGGAAACACGACCCGCACCAACGGTGCGTCCACCTTCACGGATAGCGAAGCGGATCGTCTTTTCCATGGCGATCGGGGTGAGCAACTCGACCTCGATGGACACGTTGTCACCAGGCATCACCA
>JAGRPC010000283.1 GCA_020439925.1 Verrucomicrobiia bacterium
CGAGAAGAGCCCAGAAGACCCAGCCGCCGCCCGCGCTGATCGCCTCAAGTTCGTTCAGGACTGTTGTGATAGAGATCATCGGGTTTTGATTCCGTTGAGGAAGGCAAGACTGGTCATTTCCATGACGGACTTGATGCCCTGCACCTTCCGGGAAAGCAGCGAGTGCACGATCAGGGACGGGATCGCCACGACGAGACCGAACTCCGTCGTGATGAGGGCCTCGGAGATACCCGAGGCAAGGCTCTTGGCGTCCCCCGTGCCGAAGATGGTGATGAGTTTGAAGGTGTGCATCATCCCCGTTACGGTGCCGAGAAGGCCGAGAAGCGGGGCGGTGGCGGAGGCGATTGCGATGAGGGGCAGTCCGCGTTGCAGGGAAGGGGTCGCTTCGAGGAATTTCTCGAAGAGCGCCTCCTCAAGGTCGTCGCGAGAGGCCTGAGGGTTCTCCGAGAGGAACGCGACCCCTCGTTCAAGAAGGCGTCGGGCCGGGTGGCGGATCGATCCCGCGGTTTCGGCGGCCTCCTCGCTGCGTCCGTCGTTGAGTGCCGAGAGAACCCGTTGAACCGCAGTGGCGCTGAATTCGCGAATCTTGGCAAGCTGGATCCACTTCAGAAGGGCGGTGACAAGGGCGATGAGTGCGAGGCCAAGAATGGGAATGATCCAGAACCCTCCCTGTTTCACATGGGTGAGGAGATCCCTCTCGTTGTCGCTGAGTGCCACCGCGTTGCCCATCGTCGGGTCGAAAAGAAGAGTCGCTGGTTCACCGGAAAGGGCGGACTCGATTTCAGTGATGGGGATCGTGTGGTTCACGATGCGTGGACGAAGGTCGGCTCCCTCTCCGGCGAGGCCGCCAAGGGTCTTGTCCTCTGAAAGAAACCAGTGAACCGGGCCTGCTTTGAGAAAGGTGCCCGGCAGAAGCCTCCCATCCGAAGCCACGGCCTCCCCTGGAATGACTTCGAGAGTGCCGCCGCGAGCGATGTCAGCGAGGCCGAGGCGGGCGAGAGAAGTGTCGGTCGCGGTAGCGGTGGAAGGAGCGGGTTCGCCCGGCCGGGTGACGGTGGCGATTCCCTTGGTCGACTCCCAGGTTCGGCGGAAATCGAGAAAGAGGCTTTCGATGTAGAGCTTTTCATCACGCCAGGCCTTGAGGTCGCTCTCCGATTTGGCAAATTCTGCTTCCGCGGCATCCTTTGAAGTTCGGGCGAGATCGGCTTTGCGACGGGCCTCGCGCAGGTTGGTGGCGATGGATTCGGTCTCCACGGCGAGGGGAGCCTTCTCGGCGGCGATGCGATCGCGAAGGGCGGCAAGTTCGTCGAGGGCGGCACGCAGGTCGTGATCGATGGAGGAGGAGACCTCGGAAAAACCCGTGGTGCCACCGGATTCCTGGCCTTTTCCAACGCAGGCCAGAAGGGGCAGAAGCGTGAGGACGATGAACCAGGGTTTCATTTCGTCGCCTCCTTTCCGTTAGCGAGCGGCAGTTCGACAAAGGTCGGGACCGCGCGACGAGTCTGGACTTCGATGGCCGAGCGTACTGAGGAAGCGAGTCGGTTGTCTTCCTTCCAGACCCATCCTTCGGCACCGGGGATTCCCAGTCCGGAAAAGCGATCGGAAGGATCCACATACCAGGCCTGATTGAGACCAAGATAGAGGACCTCGACTTCGTGTCGCTGGCCATCGATCTCGTGCACCTCGCTGGCAACCGTGACGGCATTCTGGAACTCGAGGCATGCCTGGAGGACAAGGAGAACGTCGCGGGCCCTGTTCTGCAGGGGCGTGTCGCGTTCGGACGACTCGATTCTCAGGAGGGATTCCTCCATCTTTTCCCGAAGGATGGGAGGGAAACGGGGAATCAGGGGTTTCAATTCCGTTTCGAGACTGGAGATCTCCGACTCCAGCTGCGAGCGCCACGACTTCAAAGCGACGGACTCTTCGGCGAGTGCCCCCTTCTTTCCCGCGAGTTCGTCCACCCTCGCACCGGCGGCTTGAATGAATTCGCCTAATTGACCGGTTTCTTTCTTCCGAATCGCATTGAGCTCCCCGAGGGTTGCCTTTTCTTCCGTCCACGCCGCTGCTTCTTCGCCGATGAGCCGGCGGGTTTCGATCCATTCGAAGGTTTTTTTCTGAAGCAAAGCCGCGTCGTTTCGGATAGGCGCCTTTTCGTCGGGCGATGAGGATTCCTGGGCCTCGACGCTGGAAAAGGAGGCAACGAAAAGGAAGATCCCAGCAAGGATCTCTCTTTGGATGAAGCGGGTGGGAGGCATGGGAGGAGAAGAAGGTCGCCCGTTTTTTTCAAGTGTCACCTTCGCAAGATGCGGAGGCGTATGGGGAAGTCTACCGGTTCCGGTGTCTGAATGCCGAGGCCTTCCTCGGATTCGGCCTCAATTTGAGACGACCGAGTTGCCACCGGAGCTGAACGGGCGGGGTTCCCAGATCATTTCGAAGCCAATGTAGAATTCGCGGGGCGCGTTAACACGGGCTCCCTCGGGGATACGGCTGGTGATCATGACCTCTTCAAAGAGGTTGTGCACCCCGCCGATGAGTTTTGTGGTCTCGTTGAGCCGATAAAAGGCTCCAAGGTCGATGATCATCCCTCCGTCGACCTCGCCCTGGCGGGAGGAGGTCACCGGCACGGGAGAATTCAGGGCGGTGCCGAAGGTGTCGCTCACATAAGTGGCAGCCAGTTCCAGACCCCACACATCCGTTTCGAGACCGACACCGGCGGCGAGTTTCCATTCGGGAACGTAGGGAATCTCCGCCCCGGGAATGCCGGGGCCGCCGGTGCCGTCGCCGTAGATATTCTCCCCTCCGCCGGCGACAAGCGCCTGATCGAGGGTGGCGCTGGTCCAGGTCGCACTCAGGAAAACGGGCATGCGAACGTCGTTGCCTTGAAGGGGGTCGAAGCTGACCAGAGCTTCCACCCCGTGTACCTCTGCGGTTCCGGCATTGGTGACGGGAACGCCCGTCAGCCCGAGACCTGCACTGGTGCTGATGATTTGCGAGAAGTCGGTGAGAAATCCTACCAGTTCTGCGTTGAAATTGTCGCTGCGATGGCGGAGGCCCAGCTCGTAGCCGAGGCTTTCTTCCGGCAGCACGCCCGGGATCGCGAGCGAATCGGTCGGCCCAGGAATGGCGATCCCTTCGTGGACACCTCCGAAGATCGAATGGGCCTCGTCGATCTCGTAGTTGAGTCCGACCCCGGATACGAACCAGTCGATGTCGCCATTCCCGACTGCGGTGACGGTGTTTGTGGCATCGGGAGCGAAAGTGGTGAAGTGCAGATCGACGCTTTCGTAGCGCACACCAGGAGTGACGGTGAGACGGCCCACCTCGATGTCATCCTTGATCCAGACGGCGGTGGCGGTGGATTCCTGGTAAGAATTGCCTCCCGAACCGGGGCCCCGGTCGACAACCGCAGGTAGCAAGCCGCGACCGGCCAGAACGACGTCGGTATTCTCCTGGAAGAGACGGATGTTGTCTTCGTGCTGCCTTACCCCGACTTGGAGGGAATGATCGATCTCTCCCGTCTCGAAGCGAAAGTCTCCCGAGAACTGGGCTCCATAGGATTCGTAGGAGCGGGCGTTGTGACGGTAGCCGAGGTTGCCGGGCGCAAGTCCCTTGAGGGTACGAAGATCGGCGGGGCTGCCGCCGGGTCCGAGAACCGTGTGGAGAGCCGAACCGTTCACGTTGCGGATCTTGAACCAGTCACGCTCGAATTGATTGTAGTAGCCGGCTATGCGCAGATCGAGGTCCTCCGTTGGCGAGACCGAATACTTGAGGTAGGTGCGGTGTTGTTCGCTGGTAATGTTGTCGAGAAAACTCCCTGCATAGCGGCGATACGGATCGGCCATGAAGTCGGCATCGGTCAGCCCGAGGTAGCTTTCATCGGCGTCGATTTCGGAGTAGCCGTATTTGAATTCGAATTTCTGGTCGACGACCGAATTCGGTTCCCACGAGAGCTTGATCATGGGTTCGATCAGGGCGTATCCGGAGTCGCTGCTTCCGGGGATGCCAAGGCCAGGTTCGATGGATCGGAAACCATCCGATGCCTTGTAGTAGAGCTCGGCAAGGTAACCGAAGGTTCCGGCTTCAGATTCGACACTGTCTCCGTAATGGGAGTGAACCTGCCAGGTGCTGTTGCTGCCGAAAGTTGAACGCAGGTAGAATTGCTCGGATTCGGGAATCGGGGTGGAGAGAAAGTTGACGACTCCACCGGTGGTATTGGGGCCGTAAGCGATCTGGCTCGATCCCTTGAGCACCTCGACTCCCGCCATACGGGCGATATTCGGACTGTAGTAGGCCGAGGGGGCGGAGTAGGGGGCGGGTGCCTGGAGGATTCCATCCTCCATCACCGTGATCTTTTCGTTCCGGGTTCCATCGACCCCTCTGATGGAGAGATTCGGAAAGAGTCCGGATCCGTCTTCCTCGCGGACGTAGACCCCGGGGACTCGGGCAAAAACGCGGTTCGGGTTGGTGTAGTTGAATTCGCGGATCTCCTGAGAGGTGACGAAATATCCGGAGCCGGGCAAAGCAAAGGTCTCGGCCGCTCCGCCCGTGATCACCTCGGGCTCGATCGTATCGTAGACATCGATCTCCACGGGGCGGGAAACCGTGGCGGGGCGAATGGTCTGAGAGGACGCAGTGGCTGGACTCGAGGTGACGATTGTGACGTCCAGTTCGCTGGTGGCGTCATCGATGACCGGGGCGGTGGGGGCGGGGTCCTGTGCCAGGGAAAAGCCGAAGCTGGAAGCGACCAGCGTTGGCAACCAGGTTTGAACAAAGGCAGAACGGCGTGGGAGAATCGGGGAATTCGGTTTCCTCATAGATGAGTTTACGTATTAATGATACGAAATCTCAGTATCAAGTGAAAAAGAGGGCATTTCCGGGCGTGTTGGAGCCATTGGACGGGGACCTGATTTAGCTCCGCGAACGGCGCGAGGCGATAAAGGAGCGGACCGCCATCACCGTGAAGAAAAGACAAATGACCGTCATCGTCAGGATCAGTTTCGGGGCGGCCTCCGAAAAACTGACGCTGCCCTTGATCAGGCCGGGAATGAGGCGGCCGAGCCCGGCGAGCGTGCCCAGCAGCGAAAACGTTACGGCGATATGCATGCCGAGCATGTTCTTCTTCAGGGCAATGATCGCGCCGATCAGCATCGGGATCCCGACAAAAGCGGGGATCAACGCCGTGATGGATTGCTTGGTCGCTCCGATCGCCTCCCAGGCGAAATATCCGACAAGGCCTGTGACGATGAGAAGGGCGGAGCAGAGGAAAGCGAGGTTTTTCATGGCGAAGGATACGCTTAGGATGGATCGCGGGAAGGTCAATTGATTCCCGCGATGGCGCGCCATTGGCCGGGGGCGAGATCGGCGGGCAGTTCATGGGGGCCGATCCGTTCCCGGTGCAACGAGGTGAGGCGTATCCCTCCGAGCCGATGAAACATGCGTTTGATCTGGTGATAGCGCCCCTCGACGAGGGTGACCCGGGCGCATCGCTCTTCGAGGATTTCAAGACGGGCTGGTCTTGTGGTGATACCCTCGGTAGCGAACCAGAATCCTTCGGCGAAGCGGTCGGCTGCATCTGCGGGGACGGGCCGATCGGTTCCGACCAGGTAGACCTTTTCCACCAGGCGTGCGGGATCCGAAAGCAAGGAGGTCCAGCCGCCATCGTTGCTCAGCAGAACCAGCCCGGTGGAACTGCGGTCGAGACGCCCGGCGAGGTGGAGGGTGGCCCTTGCGGGGTGGTCGATGAGGTCCAGGACCGTGCGATGGACGGGATCCGAAGTCGCGCTGAGAATGCCGGCCGGCTTGTTCACCATCAGAAAAAGACGGGAGGTGGCTGCCTGGGCTTGCCTGCCGTCGCAGATAACCTCTTCGAATCGGCTGACGGGATGGTGCGGATCGAGGAAAACCTTCCCGTTCACCAAGGCGTTCCCCGCAAGGATTTGCTCCCGGGCGCGCTTTTCTCCGATCTGGAGACGTTTGCCGATCAGTTGAGACAGTTTCACCAGGGAAGGTGACCTTTCGCTGTCGTCGCGACCAGAGGAAAGTGAGGCCGGTTTCGTTTCCTTGAGACCACCGCTCGAAACGCCGTCCCAGATGGAGGAGCAACGAAAGCCGACCCATGAACCGCAGACTCCCTCCGGACGCAGCGGGAAACCTCACTCCGGGCTGGTGCGAGTCGCAACACAACCGGACGGCTTGCCAGAAGGATCCCAGGAGAGGGTCGCGACGGCACGGTAGTCAAATCCCTGCTCCCCTCGGAAGTGTCCGACAAGGGAGAGGACCAGGTCGCGTGGGCTTTTCCAGAACAGGGGCAGTTCCAATTGCTGTCCCCAACTCGTTTCCCCTCCATCGATGATTTCCTGGAGAAATTCATAACCGATTTCGGGCCTGTCCGCTTCGGACCAGACCCCGTCACGTAGCCGGTACAAGAGGGTTGAGCCGGTTCTCGGACCGTCCTGGAGATAGAGGGCGAGGGCACTTCCGTCGGGATTCCAGAGTGGTTCGGCTAACGCCTCTATCCCGTAAAGCCCTTCGTCGAAGTCGTAGATCACCGATGGCTCTCCGCCGCCGTCCGTCGCCAGTACTTCGATACGCTGGAGGTATTGGGGGTGATAGGTGAAGACCGCTTTCCATTTTCCTCCGGGTGCAGGAGATTCGGTCTGGAAACTTTCGTAGGTGTCGGGATCGTCCGGGCCGGGTTCCCGATCCCTGAGAACGATGGCAAAGGACCCGGGGTCGAGTTCCAGGAGCGGGGCCCCTTCGGGTGCCTGACCCGAAAGATGGGTAAGTTCGGCGACGCGAACACATCGATAGTTTCCCTCGATGAGGCGATAAATTCGTCGCCATTCAAAACCTTCAGGCCCCTTGTTGACGAGTTCGAGTCCCGGCCAGTCGTCTCCGGTATGGAGAAAGAGTGGCGCGGTGAGCCAGTTTTCCGCCTTGAAGGAACGGGTTGAGCCATCGGCTCGCCGAGTGACGGTGATCGAGGAAAGGGTTTCACCGGATGCCGGTTCCGCTTGCGTAACCATGAACTCATCCGGTTCGATGCGGTAGGGCCAGGGAGCGGGGATGGGGAGCTCGCGCTCGATTTCAAAGGCCTGCGAGACGGGGTTCCACTTCACGAGGGCCCTTGAGTAACCTTCCACGTAGGTTTCGTCCCCTCCTTCGCCGAGGAGGTGTTCCAACTCCGTGCGAAGGACCAGCCGAGCGGGATCGATCCAGCGTTCGACGAGGTCATCGCCTCGCAGGCATTGCCCTTTGCCTGACCCCGCGGGGAGTCCGAGCGCAGCCATGTTTTTCTCCATCTCGCGGTCTGCCCAGGCTTCCAATTGAGCGTCACCTTGCCAAACGGCACGGGAGAACCTCTCTCCGTTCCATCGATAGAGGAAAGTGTCGATGTGACGGGTCCCGACGCGGCTGATGATCGCAAAGGAGAGGGAATCGGGCGACCAGTAGATGATTTCACTGGGGCGGAAGGCATCCCCCAGTTCCTCCTCCGGATCACTGACCAGATTTCCGGTAGCCGTCTCGATGATCCCGAAGGCCGGGCGGCGACCGGAGTCGAAATCCTCCACCGAGAACGCGGTGAAGCGGAATCGTCCGTCCGGAGAGAGTCGGCTGTGGAAGGGTTCCCCGCGCAGGGCCGGGCTGAGCCAGGCCAGGAGGCAAAGAAGTAAAGGAAGGCGATGATTGCGTTTCATGATGCGGCGATGACGGATCGCATCGGACGGCGATTCTTGAAATAGAACAAAAGTCCGGGGTCAGAAGCGTGGTGGAACAAAAAAGGCGCGGTTTTGGAATCGCCAGCAGGACGGTTGAGTCTATGATTCCCGCATGACCAAACTCGGAAAAGTCGTTTTTACCCTCCTGGTCCTCGCCCTCGCAGGCTTTGGAATCTATCGATGGCTGAACCGGTCGACCCCACAGGAAGGCGAGGGGGCCGGAACTGCACCCTCGACGGCCTCGATGAACTCGACGCCGGACGCCGACTTCATCGTCGCCGGTCCCGCTCCCAAGCTTGGAGCTCCGCAGGTCTATCGCCTGGAAGGAAACACCGTCGTTCTGAATCTGTCGGAATATGCCGGCTATGCGGGAATCATCCTCGCCAACAAGGGGCTCGAGCCGAATCCGGATTCCTGGTTCACGAAAAACGGAGGGTTCAATCTGAAGATCACCCTGAGTGAAGAGGACAGCTGGGATGACCTTCAGCAGGGGCGCATCGCCGCCACTGCGACGACCGTTGACGTGCTCGCCAACTACGGACGCCAGTGGCAGACCACCGTGCCCATGCAGATTGCCTGGTCGCGCGGTGCCACGGGATTGATCGTAAGGAAGGAAATCCGCCGGATCAACGACCTGCAGGGACGGCTCGTGGCGGCCGCACCCTTCAGCGAATCGGAATTCTTTATCCGCTATCTCGCGCAGGAGGCCGGATTACCCGTAGTCCGGCTCGATGGTCCGGATGCAGGCGCCGATCCCTCGGCCATCAATCTTGTCTTCCTCGAGGATGCTTTCGAAGCCGGTGACGCCTTTGCCGGTGATCTCGAAAATGCCGAAGGACTGCTCGCCGGTTGCGTGACCTGGGCGCCGAAAACCACCGAAATTGTCGAAGCTTCAGAAGGAAAGGCCCATCAGCTGGTGGACAACCGGAACCTTCTCGTCGTTGCCGACATCCTCCTTTTCAACAAGGCCTTTGCGGGGGAACATCCCGAGATCATCGAAAAGATCGTCGAGGGAACCCTGTTGAAAAACCAGGAGATCCGCTCGAATCCCGCCGCCCATGCCGCCGCCCTGGCCAAGGCCTTTTCGGTTTACGAATGGTCCGAGACCGATGCGCTCGAGGAGCTTTCCCGCGTGCATTTGAGCAACCTGCCCGAGAACCTCGCCTTCTTCCGGGGAGGAATCGCCGAGGCCGGGTCCTTTGCGTCCGTCTATCAGTCTGCCAATCTCGCTTATGGCCCCGATCTGCTTCCCCGCCCGGTCGATTCCAGTTTTTTCGCCGATCTGGGCGCCCTGAATGCGATTGAAGCCGCCGGGACGCTTTCCAACCAGGTCGCTTCGATCGAGCCCGTCAAAACCAGCCAGCAGGAACCCCTGGAGGCCGACCCATTGTTGACGAGGGATATACGATTCTTTTTCCTTCCAAACGATTACCGTCTCGACATGAACAATCCTGAAAACACCCGCTTGCTCGGTGATGTGAACCGGCTTCTGGGGGTCAGTCCTGGCTCCGTGGTTCTCCTTCGTGGGCACGTCGACGACGCCCGGCGCGACGAGTTCCGGAAGCAGGGCGGAGAGACGCTGGTGCGCAACATGGCCCTGAAGGCAATCGAACTCTCCAACCAGCGAGCCGCGGAGGTGAAGGAGCAGCTCTTGAAGCTGCATCCCGACCTTTTTCCCGAAAGGATCGAGACGGTGGGGCGCGGATGGGAGGAACCGGCGGGAACGGATTCGGATTTGAACCGTCGGGTCGAGGTGCAATGGTTCACCTTGGAGTGAACCTCAGGCACCCGACTTCGGCATGACCGGATTGAAACGCCTCGCCGCCTTTCTGCGTAGCCCGCACCATGCGTGGCTCGCCCTCTTGACCCTCGGAATCGGGCTCGCCTCGGCCAACGTTCCGGGAATGATCGCGGCGGCGGCGGCTTATGCCCTGGGCTGGATCTTCCTCCCGGATTCAAATCGTTTTCGTCGCTGGCTTTCGCGAAAGCAGGATGGAGAGGCCACGGTGGAGAATGCCGATGAGATCGCGCGCTTCGAGGCGGAGCGACAGGGCGTTTATCGTCAGCTCTCCCGCGACGGGCGGAATGCTTACGACACGCTGGCCACCGCGATCTCGGAAATCAGGCGGAACGCGGGAGAGGGGGAAGCAAGTCATGCCGGTCGACTCGGACAGATGGCATGGACCTACCTGCGCCTTCTGCTCACCCGGGAAACCCTGGAACGATTCTGTCACGAGGAGAATTCATCGAACATCGAAGGAGAGGTAGCCACCGTTCGCGGGGAAGTAGGTGAACTGGAAGAGAAACTGGCCCTGGCAGAGAACCGGGGAGATGCAGCTGGGGCCGGACAGGACGCCCGGCTCCTCCAGTCGAAGCGCAGCCGCCTCGACGGACTTGAACGCCATCTGGAAAAGGTCCGCCAGGCGGAGGCCGACCTGGCACTGACTCGTGCCGAGATCGAGCGCCTCGTCGACTCCGTTCGCCTGGTCAGGGCTGACCTGGTAACAAGGCGCGATCCCGACGCCCTGGGGGGAGAACTCGACCGCGCCACCGCCCATTTTCATCGGACGCGGGACTGGTTGAGGGATCTCGAGTTCGACCAGACTTCCGCCGACATACCGGACGAGCTCACGGCGACGGTGCCGGTTGAACTGGCGGGTTGAAGGTTGAGGGGCGAAGGGAACGCCACGAAAAAGGGCGGGCCCTTGCGGGACCGCCCTTTCGGAATTCAAAGCGGAATCAGTGGATCACTTCTTCTTCGCCTTCGCTCCGGCGGCGCGCTTTTCCTCGATCGCAGCCTGGGCGGCGGCGAGGCGGGCAACCGGCACGCGGAAGGGGGAACAGCTCACGTAGTTCAGGCCGAGCTTGTGGCAGAACTTCACGGAGTCGGGATCCCCACCGTGTTCGCCGCAGATGCCGAGCTTGATGTCGGGACGGGTCTTGCGGCCCTTGGCGACGGCGATTTCCATGAGTTGGCCGACACCGGTGGTATCGAGAGTCGCGAAGGGGTTCTTCTTGAAGATCTCGGCCTCGGTGTAGGGCATGAGGAAGTTCCCCATGTCGTCACGGCTGATGCCGAGAGCGGTCTGGGTGAGGTCGTTCGTGCCGAAGCTGAAGAACTGGGCCGTGCCGGCGATCTCGTCGGCGGTGAGGGCGCCACGCGGCACTTCGATCATCGTTCCGACGAGGTAGTTGAACTTTACCTTCTGCTCCTTCATCACAGCTGCGGCGACGCGGTGAACGATCTCCACCTGGAGCTGGAGCTCCTTGGCGAAACCGACGAGCGGGATCATGACCTCGGGGTGCACCTTGATCTTCTTCTTCGCAACGAGAGCGGCCGCCTCGAAGATGGCGCGGGCCTGCATCTCGGTGATCTCGGGGTAGGCGATGCCGAGACGGCAGCCGCGGTGGCCGAGCATGGGGTTGAACTCGTGAAGATGCTCGACGCGGTGGGCGATCTTCTCTGCCGAGACGCCCATCTTCTTGGCGAGTTCGGCCTGCGATTTCGCGTCGTGGGGAAGGAACTCGTGAAGGGGCGGATCGAGAAGGCGGATCGTCGCGGGAAGTCCCTTGAGGGTCGCGAAGATTCCGGCGAAGTCCTCGCGCTGGTAGGGGAGGAGCTTGGCGAGAGCGGCACGGCGGTCGGCTTCGTTGTCGGCGAGGATCATCTCGCGCATCGCGTCGATCCGGTCGCCCTCGAAGAACATGTGCTCGGTCCGGGTGAGACCGATGCCCTGGGCACCGAAGGCCACGGCGTTGGCCGTCTGTTCGGGGTTGTCGGCATTGGTGCGCACCTGGAGGCGGGTGGCCTTGGCACACCATTGCATGAGCTGCTGGAAGCTCTTGAACTTCTCGGTCTTCTGGGCGGCCTTGTCTCCGTGGAGCATGCCGGTGATGATCTCGGAAGGAGCCGTCTTCAGCTCACCCGCGTAAACGGTGCCGCTGGTGCCGTCGATGGAAAGGTAGTCGCCTTCCTTGAACGTCTGGCCGCTCACGGTGACGGTCTTCTTGTCGTAATCGATCTCGAGCGCGGAGGCGCCGCAGATACAGACCTTGCCCATCTGGCGGGCGACGAGAGCCGCGTGGCTGGAGACACCGCCCTTGGCCGTGAGGATGCCCTCGGCGGCGATCATGCCGCGGAGATCTTCGGGGGAAGTCTCGTTGCGGACGAGGAGGACGCGTTCGCCCTTGTTCTCGGCGACGACCGCACGATCGGCGTTGAGGTAGATCTTGCCCGAGGCAGCGCCCGGTCCGGCGGGAAGGCCGGAAGCGATGGCCTTGGCCTTCTTCACCTCGGCGAGGTCGAAGATGGGAGCAAGGAGCTGGTCGAGCTGGTCGGCCGGGTTGCGGAGAACCGCGGTTTCCCAGTCGATGAGCTTCTCCTTGACCATGTCCATGGAGAACTTCAGCGCGGCGGCGGCGGTGCGCTTTCCGTTCCGGGTCTGCAGCATGAACAGCTTGCCTTCCTGGATGGTGAACTCGACGTCCTGCACATCCTTGAAATGCTTTTCGAGGATGGAGCGGACCTTCATCAGTTCGGCGAAGGCCTTGGGCATCTGCTTTTTCAGCTCAGCCACCGGCTCGGGCGTGCGGACGCCGGCGACGACGTCTTCGCCTTGGGCGTTGATAAGGAACTCGCCGTAGAACTCGTTCAGGCCGTTGGCCGGGTTACGGGTGAAGGCCACACCGGAACCGGAGGTTTCGCCGGTGTTACCGTAGACCATGGCTTGCACGTTCACCGCGGTGCCCCATTCGGCCGGGATGTTGTATTTCCGGCGATAGACGATGGCGCGGTCATTCATCCAGGAACCGAACACGGCTCCGGCTGCGCCCAAGAGTTGGTCCCAGGGATCGTTGGGGAAAGAGTGGCCGGTGCGGTCTTTCACCAGTTTCTTGAATCGCTTCACCAGTTCCTTCTGATCGTCGGCGGTCAGATCGGAATCGATGATGTCACGGTGATACTTCTCGTGCTTGAAGCTTTCGATCACGGTCTCGAAAGGTTCGTGGTCTTCGCCCTCGCGCTTCTGCACGCCGAGGACGACGTCTCCATACATCTGGATGAAACG
>JAGRPC010000025.1 GCA_020439925.1 Verrucomicrobiia bacterium
GGGTCCGTTGCAGGAGGGGAGAAAAGTTCAGGTGCCCGACCTCGATCGAGCCGCTCGGCGGTGTGATGCGCAGGTAGCTGGCGACTCCCGTCGTCCGCCCGCTCCCGAGATCGCGGATCGCGAAGAAGAGCGGATCGTCGCCGGCACAGACATCTTCCATCCAGCGGAGATATTCCTCGTGGCACCCGAAGGGACCGTAGGGGAGGTAGGTCCAGATCGAGCTTTCCCGGTCGAGTTGGTTCGCGGCAAAAAGTTCTTCCGCGTGAGTGGCGGGGTCGAGCGGCTCTAGTCGGCACCAGTGTCCCTCCAAGACCGTTCGCGAGGGCGGAGCCGGCGGTATCCAGCCGTCCACGGGATCTCCGATCGGTAAAGAGTCTGCGTTGGGATCGGTGCTCATCGCCGCGTGAAGGTGTCAGAGTTTTCTTGTCCCTGCAAATTCGCCGTCCGCTGGATGGAAAACAGGCACAGAACCGGTGCGCCTTCTGCGGTACAGATGGAGGGGACGCAAGGCTCAAGAGGGTAAGGTCGCTGACTTGACCCTATTGAAGATGGAGCGGTGCCCTGCTTTTGGTCGCCTCTTTGCCTCTTCTCGGATAAGGTCGAGCGATGAAACAACCGATCGTGCGAGGAACCGTTCTGGCCCTTGTCGTGACTTCGTCTGTCGGATTCGTTGTCTATTCCCATCTTCGAACCCCTCCGGTTTCCCTCGCCGACCTGATCGATCCCGAAACCAGACTCCTGTCGTATCATCGGCTCTGGAGCCAAACCGAGGAAGCGCGCCACTACGACTTTTACAAACCTCTTCTCTCCTACTCAACGTTCCGGCGGGCGCATCGATCCATCCGTTTTGTGAAAGTACCCGTTCCGGGCGAACCCGACCATCCTGTCTACCTGACCTTGAGAGACAATGACTTCGGTATCAGTCACCTGAAACCGCCGTGGAGTTCGTGGGAGAACGTGCGCGAATGGTCGAAATGGAAGAACTGGCTCTTTCCGTCGCCGCACCGGGTCGTTGCTCCTCCTCTCGAGGACCCCGGCCCGGATCCGGTGAAGCAACGATACGTGCTTTCGCTTCATTCCCATGAGGGGACGCTGCTCGACGAGGAAGAGCCACGGCCCTTCGGGGGAGCCAATGTCACGGAGGTGAACGAGGTCATCGACGACATCAACCGGGATGGATGGGTTGAAAGGGTCCACTCCGACAGACTCGGTTTCAAGGACGTGAACGATTCCGCCGAATTGCTCAAGGTCACCCGGATCCATCGGGAGCCGGAGATCATTTTCACGGTGGTGATCAACGCGGGGCGGGAACCGTCCTCGAGCCAATGGGGGTACGCTTGTCGCGATGTCGACGGGAACGGCACCTTGGAGATCGAGATCGGTCCCAAGAATGGCGCCGACATTTCGCCGGAGGTGACCTTCTTCTGGAACGAGGCCTCTGCGACCTTCGAATCCCCCTCCGGGAAGACCGGGCCCCATTTTCTCGTCGTGCCTACGGAAAACTACTGGGAGATTCTCGAGAAACGGGCCGCGGAAAAGCGCCTCTCCTACCCGCTCGACCGCTGAAGGCGAATCGGTCACCATCGCTCACTCGGACGGCACGCTCAGCATCATCTCGCGCTGGATGATCACGGCGTAGTCATGCCAATCGGAGCCGTTTCCGCATTTGATCCATTCCGCGGTGGTTCGCGAAAGGTTGGAGATCGACTTCCGGTTCCACATGTCGGCCATGTCCCCGTCCGGCGAGCCGGGGTCCGGACGGGTGTCGATTTTCAGCAGATCCTCCACCTTCGGATCCATCCTCGCGGCATCGGCCTTCACCCCCAGGTAACGATAGTCTTTCAGGGCCAGCGGGATGGCGCGGTCGCCCGCCTTGCTCTCGATCGTCATGATGAGTGAGCGGAAGACCGCGGTCGCCCGCATCCTGACATGGATCACGTCCCCAGGCTGGACCTGGAATTCGATGCTGCTCCCGTCGATGTACTTGTCGCGGTCGGAGGAAGTGTTGCGATAGGAGAGCCGCTCGCCCTTGTGCCGGAGTTCGACCTCGCCTTTGCCGACGAAGTGGATCACCGCCGCGAAGGAGTCCGATCCGGGAAGAAGAGGCTCATTACCGTTGAAGCGCGGATCCTGCGCCATCCCCTCGCGTGCCTGACGGGCCAGCAGGGCGAGGTCGAGATGACTCTGGCGCGTCTGTTCCTGCTCGAGCGCGAGGAGGGCCTTTTCAAAACTCTTCAACAGGTCATCGCGGTCCTTCGCCCCCGTTCTCCAGAGACGCTCGCGTTCGGACAGGTATTTGGTGCGCAGCAGGGCGAGAGCCTCGTGGTTCGTCTTGCGATCGAGGAAAGAACTGGCGGCAAAGGTCGACCCGTCACCGAAGGCCTCGATCTCCTTCTGAACCTGGAGAACTCCGTCGAGATGTCCCTTCGCCGTCTCCGAATCCATCAGCCGCTTCAGCGCCTGCGAGAAGGAGCCGTTCAGGTCGGTGATGGGTTGCTCCTGCTTTGCCAGGGCCTCCTCGAATTTTCCCTTGAGATCGGACAGGGCGGGAAAGTCCTGTGTTTCCTGAGCCGTCGAGATTGTTGAGACGGCCAGCGCGAGCAGTGACAGCAGACTGCCGACAAAGCGACGGACGAGCTTCGAACCGGCTCTGGAAGACCTCGACATGGCGGAATGGTCGGAAATCGCCCGACCTGCGTCAATCTCAAAGCCGGGGTTCAAGGGGTGGGGAAGGGGGGGAAGGGATTGGAATTCGGAGTCGAATCCACTGGTTGAATCGCTGCGGGAAGACCGCACCATGAGGGCCTAGAGACTGCGCAGCTTCTTCTTCAGCCGAGCGATCTGTGCTTTCAGCTTCTTCGCCTGGGCACGTTTGTTCTTGCTGTTGGCGATCTTGAGTTTCTTCTGGAGGGTCTTGATATTCTTCTGCAGCTTGAGCTTTGCGGCCGAGTTGTTCGGCGGGGCGAACTCCACGGCCCCGATGTCGACGATACCCCCGACGACGCGAGCGAATCCGCGCTGGTCCTCGTCGAAATCGGAAATCGTGGCGCCGCCGGGCGGGTTGATGGCGAGGGAGCCGGGAAGGGGAACGGCCGAGAACGTCGGTCCCCCCGCATCGCCGAACTGGGAAAGCCCGGAGGCCTGCCGACTCACGAAGGTTCCGACGAAATCGCCCGTGATGCTCGGCGTACCCGGAGGATTCGAGGCGGGGAACTGGGATTCCACAGTCTCATTGCTTCCGATGAGGTTGACGCCGAACTGGTTCAGCGTTCCGCTGGCCAGGTGGATGTCCTCGCCCTCGTTGACTTCCGAGGAAACTCCGTTTTCTGCAACGATGCTGTTCAGGATCGTGGCCGGGCTCGCGCTGTCGAGGAAGATACCACCTCCATTCTGGCCCGCCAGAGGCGAACTCGCGCCGACACCTCCTACCCCGAGTTCGTTCCCGATCACGGTGGACTGGGCCAGGGTGAACACACCGAAGGCGTAGATGCCGCCCCCGTTTCCTGCGAGCGCTTCGAAGCCGGGATTGGCATTCGCATCCGCGCCTCCGGATCCGCTCGTGTTATTCGCAACCGTGGAGTTTTCGACCACCAGATTGCCGGCACCAAAGGCAATGCCGCCGCCGAATCCGCCCGGTCCCGGAATGCCTCCGGTAACGGCATCGTCACCTGCCTTCCCCCCGTTTCCGGAGCGGTTTCCATGGATCGAACTGCTAGTGACGGTGACGGTTCCCGAATCGACGAACAGTCCTCCCCCGGCTCCGCCCCTTCCTCCGGTTCCTCCGACACCCCCGTCGTTGGCTTGGGCGCTCTGGTCGCTTCCGCCGTTTCCGCCATTGCCGGCGCGATTGTTGTCGAGGGAACAGTTCACGAGAGTCAGGGCTCCCCGATTGAAGATGCCGCCCCCGTTTCCGCCGTTTCCGCCATTTCCTCCGTTGTCGCCTGGTTGGTTGGTAATGTCCCCTTCTCCTCCCACACCTGCCGAGCAATTGGTGATGCGTACCTGGCGCAGGGTCAGGGTGCCGTCGTTGAAGATGCCTCCGCCGTTGGAACCGTCGGTTCCTGGATTGCCGACGTCCCCTTCGCCGGGGTTTCCTTCGGAGGCCTTGCCGCCCGCGATCACGAGGGAGTCGAGGGTGACCGTTGCGCCCGGATCGATATCGAAAACCCTCGTGTCGAAATCACCCACCTCTCCGTCCATGTTGCCGTCACCGGAAACGGTGATGCGCTGGGAAAGGGCCGACCCGTCGATCGTCAGGTTCTTGTCGATCACCAGGGGCGAACTGGTGGTCAGGAAGATGGTTTCTCCGCTCAGGCCGGGGGCGAAATCGATGCAACCTCCGACCGGGACGTCGGCGATGGCCTGGCGGAGCGATCCCGATCCGCTGTCGTTCGTATTCGTGACCGTCTCGCAGTCGATCACAAATCGGATTTCACCAAGGCCGACGCGATCGCCGCCGTTTTCGGATGTTCCGTTGCCGAAGTGGTTGTCCGTGATTTCGATACGCACCGCGTTGGCGGAGTGGGGACCTGCGAGATTGAGTCGAAGGGCGTCCTCGCCGATCGCGGAGGTGGACTGCACCACGATGCTGCTTCCCCCGAAGGTGGCGCCTCCATCGGTGGAGAAGGAGACTTCGAAGCTGCGCGCCTCGTTGCCGTTCGTGTTGCCGGGGTTGAAGGCGAAATAACCCCAGATCACGAGCTCCCGGATCCCAAGAACCCGGTCGAAGGTGCAGACCAGAGTCGGAGTCGGATTCGCGCCGGCGAAATAGTCCGAACTTGGTCCTCCCGGGTCGGTCGTCACCCAGGCGACGTTTCCGGAGTTGAAGGAGGCGTGCTTGACGGTGTCGAGGTTTTCGAGCGTGGGAGACTCGGAGAGGCCGGAGCCGTCGATGAGTTGACTTGCGGGAAACAAGTCCGTGCCCGAGGTGCCGGAAGTGATGTTTGTCGGGGCGACAAGTTGGGCAAGGGCGGGAAAAGGCAACAGGGCGAGGACTGCGGCGGCGACCGATTTCGGGGAAACTGGGGACTTCATCGTTAGTGAGGGACAGCACGAGCGACACCAGACTTGACCACGAAAAACGCCTTTTCAACCTGGAGGTTCCCGTGGGAACGAAGGGAAGGGGTGGTGGATGGAAGTAGGAGAGTGTGCCGGTATCGCCGACTCGAACGTCTCAGGAAAGGACCTCGATCAGGTAACGAAGCTCCTCGGTTACCTCCGCCGGGGAGTTCACGGTCTGCGAAATCTTGAGGCGAACGGCATCGGCGAACTGTTTACGGAGACGGTGGATCGCGACTTTCACTGCGCCGACTCTGAAAAAACCCTTCGACCCATTCTGAAAGAGCGAGGCGCTCAGGGAACCGATGGAACGCTGGCCAGCCGCTGCCGGAACCGTTTCAGCTTCTTCTTCAGGGCCGCGATCCGGCTGGTTTTTCCCGCCTGCTTCGCCTTGCGCAGGGCGCGTTCCGTTCCGCGGATCTTGGATTTGAGGGAACGGACCAAGGGACCGTAGTCGGGCAGGTATTCGACCGCCCCGATGTCGAGGATCCCGTTGTAGATCCGGACCCTTCCTCGTTGATCGGTGTCGAAGGGGGAGGTGGTGTCCCCGCCCACCGGATCGATCACGGGGGATCCGGGCAGCGGAGCCATCGTTTCCGTGGGGCCTCCGTTGTTGCCGAGAACGCCGAGTTGGGGATCGAGGGGCGCCGTGGCCGTCCCCGTGAAGTCACCGTTCGTGTTGGCCTCGCCGACGACACCCGGCTCGGGGAATTCGGATTCCACGTTCGTGTTTTCCCCGATGAGATTTCCCCCCTCGGTCACGACCATCCCGTTCGAAAACTTGAACACATCCGCGAGGTCACCCGTCTGGGTCTCGGAATGGTTATCGGCGACGATCGAATCGGCGATGGTCAGTCGGGCGTTTTCCTTCACATAGATGCCGCCCGTGTATTCCGTGCCGATCCCTTCGCCGGATCGGTTCCCGACCACCGTGGAACTGATCAATTCAAGGTGGGTGACCCGGAAGGCGATGCCGCCTCCCGCTCCCGGGAAACCGGGACCGAGGGCCCCGTTGGTGCCAGCGTCGCCCGCCACATTGTTGGCGATGGTCGAATTCTCGATCCTCGCCCCGCTGAGCTGGCTCATGAAAATCCCGGCCGCTTGGCCTCCAGCTCCCGGGGCGATGCTGCCAAGGTCCTCGATGCCGTTGCCATTCCCTCCATCGCCGGTGCGGTTTCCCGAGATGGTCGAGCGGATCACCGTGAGGTTCGCATTCAAGAAGATCCAGATCCCGCCACCTTCGCCGCCGGATCCTCCGGTTCCCGCCGTGCCCGTCTCGTTGTCGGCGATGGTCGATTCGATCAGGGTGACATCGGAGGAGTAGGCGTAAATGCCACCGCCATAGCCTCCGCTCGCGTCGCGGGTGGTGCTCCCGAGCTGTACGCCGCTGTCGCCGGTGCGGTTTCCCCGGAGGATGGTCCGCTCGAGGACCAGCGGGGAATAGGCCGTGTAGATCGCTCCTCCGTGACCGCCCTGTCCGGGGAAGTTGCCGTTTCCCGTGGCATCGCCTCCGTCCCCGGTGCGGCAGCCCGAGATGACACAGTCCCTCAGCGTGAGAAGCTGACTGCCATTCTGAAAGATCCCGCCGCCATACCCGCCGTTCGCTCCGGAGGCACCAGTGGTCCCGTCCGGCGCCCTCCCGTCGATGAGGGTCAGGGAGTCGAATAGCGTGGGTCCATCCCCCACGATGAAGATCCTCGAAGCGTGGTTCCCCGAGATCGTGATGCCCACCGGCAGGGCCGAGGCGTCAATCGTGACCGCGGCCAGGACATGGATGTAGCCTGAAGTCAGGACGATGGTCCCGCCGGAAAGCTCCTCCGCGAAGACGATCGTGTCCCCGTCGGCCGAGTCCGCCACCGCCTGCCGCAGAGATCCGGCTCCCGAGTCGGCCGTCGTCAGCACCGTCCGGGTGGTTTGCGCACGGACCATGACGGGTAGCAGCGCGATGACGAGGAGGGTGGGGAGGAAGGCTTTCATGATTCCGGGAGGATTCACCTGGCAAGAACGCCTTCGTTCCGGAGAACGGGCTTCCACGAAGGGAAACGAGGGCCGGGAAGGTTCCTTATATTATGAAAAGGCCGGTGGGTGAACCCGGGAATCGATGGGGATGAATTTTGCGATCATGCGTTGACCAGCATGGAGAGGTTTGATCGGGTCGAACATTCTTTTCGGCTCGTTGGAACTCGGAGAATGCAGCCGAGCAAGGTTGTCTGCCCCTTCCACTCACGCGGATGGTGCACTCCGACGTTCATCTTCGTTTGGGAGACGCCAGGCCGGGGTGATGAGATTGGAGATGTCCTCTTGCGGGCGGGATTCAGTTGTTTTTGGGGGAATGTTAGAAAATCATGGGTGGTCCGACAATTTCCTGACAAGGAGGTGGTTGTGTAGAGAGAGCTGGCAGCCAGTCGCGTTTTTTCATTTAAGGATTGCCATCGCCGGCGATTTCCCGGACTCTGGTCAGCCTGGCGGGAGGTGGAAATCCACCGGCCCGGACCTGGAGAACCATTGATCTGTGACCATGAGTGAAGGACCACATCGTCGAAGTTTTCCTGTCATTTCCGCCAGCCTTACCGGGCGCGCAGGGATTGCCGTATGCTCCATCCTTCTGATGGCTATGGGTGCTCTGTTAGTCTGTGAGGCTCGCGCGGAGCGGCTGATAGGAGTTTCCAAAAGTCTCGGACACATCGCGGACATCAATCCCGCGAATGGTGTGGTTTCCAACCGGGTGAAATTGTCGGACATCGCTTGTCCGGCGGCCTACGACATCGTCTCCCTCGCAACCCATCCCGATACGGGAATTGTTTACGGAATCCTGAACGACAATCCGAGCATGCTGATGACGGTGAACACGGCCACAGGTATCGTGACTCCGGTCGCAGCCACGGGAGTCGCGGGAGCAATCGGGTGGATCAGCACCATTACCTTCGGGGCTGGCCCGGGCTATCCCCTCTATGCGATCGTTGGAGGCGATTCGGACGGTGGCGCTGTCGGTAGTATTCACATCGTGGATCCTGTCACGGGAGCGCCAACGGCCACGGGGTGGGCAACCTCCGGCAGCGGTGGTGGCGCCCACGCGCTGGAGTACAACCCGGACGACGGGCTGCTCTATCACTTTTACAATACGACCACCGGGGGCGATGGCACGACGCTCCTCGAAACGATCGACCCCAGTGACGGCACCGTCGCGTCGGTGAGTCTGTCCGGCGATAATCCCATTGCCGTCAACGCCATCACCTACATGGGCAGCAATACCTTTGTTACGTTCAACAGGCGCCAAGTCGATCTCTACTCGATCACTACGGCAGGTGCAGTTACGAAACTTACCTCCCCGGTGGAATCGAACAAGACCCGCGCGATCGACTACGCCGGCGCCAACACCCTGCTTGTCCATGACGGCGAATCTTTTTACAATCTCACCCTTGGCACGCTCGCAGTGACGAACCGGGTTGCCTTTGGACCTTCCATCACCTGCCCGCCGCCGCTCTATTCGATCGCCAGGGATCCTTCCACCGGTGACTACTACGTTATCTCGGAGCCGACCTATCCCGATCTTCGAACCGCCAGCCATCTCGCAAAGATCAATATCGCTACCGGTGCCTTGTCCGACGAAGTCGAGTTGAGCGACCCCGGAATCTACGGAATCACATTCGGCCCCGGCGGGCAAATGTACGGCGTGACCAGTCTGTTGCCGCAGTCGGGCGGGACGATTGAAATCGGGTCGGTGGTCCTCATCGACAAAGTCACGGGGGCCGTGACCGATCCAGGCTGGAATTTGCCGATGAACGATCTCAACCACAGCATCGAGTACAACCCGGACGATGGGCTTTTGTACCGCTTCTATCGGGGTTCGCTCGGTCTTACCAAGCTCGACAAGATCGATCCGAATACCGGCAGTCATTTCGCGGAGATCGACCTGAGTCCCCAACCGAATTCCTCGTTTCGAGGCGTTGTCTACAAGGGCGAGGGAGAATTCTACGCCGTCGACTCGGGTGGAAACTTCTACACGGTGACGACGACCGGGGTGACAACGGCCCGCGGAACCCACCAGGGCGCCGATGAGTTTTTCGAGGGGCTGGAGCTGGCGGAGGGCGATCCGCCTTCCAATCCGGCTCTGAAGGCTCTCTTGCAAAGAAAGATCAAGAAGCTGAAGAAGCAGCTCAAGGTGGCCAAGCAGAAGAAGCAGATCCCCAAGGCCAAGAAGCTGAAGAAGCAGATCGTAAAGCTCACGAAACAGTTGAGAGCGCTGGGTTAGCCGAACGCTTCGATCCGCACCCCGGGGAAATCACGGCCAGGGCTTGCCCTTTCATCCCTTCCGTCACCTTCCCGCCGAAGACCGGGGTCGGAGAGGGGAGCCGGCTCACGGCAGGAAGGTCTCCGCAGTCTGGTTCATCCGGCGGTTCCATTGGTCCCAGGCGGCCTGCATCTTCCGCAGGCGATCAGGATGCTCCCTGGAAAGATCGGAGGTCTCGCCGGGATCGTTTCCGAGATGGAAGAGTTCGGCGCTCTTTCCGTTCCGGTTGGCGACCAGTTTCCAGGGGCCTTCCCGCATCGCGGCGTGGGTCCGCGAGCGCCAGAAGAGCGGACGGTCCGGAAGCGGCTTGCCGGAAAAGAGGAGGGGACCGAGGTCCGTTCCGTCGAGAGGGGCTTCCCCGAGTCGGGCCCCGGCGAGGGCGGCGAAGGTGGGAAAGAGGTCGTTCGTGTGGGCGAGCGCGTCGGTCACGCCCGGCTCGATGCGCCCGGGCCAGGAGGCGATCGTGGGAACACGGTGGCCGCCCTCGTAGACCTCCGTTTTCTGTCCGCGCCAGGGACCGTTGCTGGAGATGTTCCGGAAGTGCTTCCCGTAGGTCAGGTAGCCGCCGTTGTCCGAGGTGAAGACGACGAGAGTGTTCCTCTCGAGCCCGTGCCGTCGCAGGAGGTCGACGATGGTCCCGACGCTGGCGTCGAGCGACTCGATCATCGCCTTCACATGGGGCGCCACGTTCCCGGGGTCGGGGATGATTCCCCACTTGTCTTCCTGCCACGACTTTCCGATGCGGCGGTGTGGCGGATCATCGGGACCCTGCCAGGGGAAATGAATGGCGAGGTGGGGCAGGTAGAGGAAAAAGGGACGGTCGCGGTTGGCCTCGATGAAGGCGACCGCGTGACGGGTGAGCAGGTCGGTGGTGTAACCCTCCTCGGGTGACAGGGCTTCGTCGCTCCACCAGTCGGGATTGCCCGATCGGTCGATGTGGGAGTGGTAGTCGCCGTCACCGGAGGCGAGGCCACGGAAGACGTCGAAGCCCTGACGGGTCGGGAAGAGATCCGGCTGGTAGCCGAGGTGCCACTTGCCGAAGCAGCCGGTGGCATAACCCCGATCGTGCAACAGCTCGGCGATGGTGACGGCGGCAAGGGGAAGGCCCTCCTCCCGCTGCGCCGTTCCCGAGAGGGCCCCGTCGAACTGCTCGCCGTAGGTCTGCGGATAACGGCCGGTCAGGATCGAGGCCCGGGTCGGACTGCACATCGCGCCTCCGCTGTGGAAATCGGTTAAGCGCAGGCCGTTCGCGGCCAGGGCATCGAGGTGAGGGGTCTCGTTGCTTTCGTTCCCGTAGCAACCGAGATCACCGTAACCGAGGTCGTCGGCCACGATAAGCACGAGATTCGGAGGTTCCGCTCTCGCGAATCCCGCCGCCGCCAGGAGGAAAACGACGACGAACCGGAGGACCGGGAGCGGGGATGGTTTGACCGAGGGGAGGGGAGGGAGCATCGCGGTGGCCTTCTTTCTGCCACGTGCTCGCGACCGGGTAAAGCGGCATCGCTTCCCTCATCCGGCCAACGTGCTCGGTCGATTGTCCCCGTTTCCGGTAATCCGGTTTCTCATTTCGGATGGGTTCCTTCACGGCCCTGCCGATTTCCGCAGGGGCCCGCCGCTGCGGACGCCGGTGAGTTGCCCGTTCCGAATCGCGACACCGCCGCCGACAATGACTTCGCTGAATCCCTCGGCATAGTGGTGGGGGGAGGCGAAGGTGGCCGGGTCGGCCACCGTTTCCGGATCGAAGATGACAAGGTCGGCGAACGCTCCAGGTTGGATCCTGCCGCGATCCGCCAGGTGAAAAGTGTCGGCGGGCAGGGAAGTCATCCGGCGGATCGCTTCCTCCAACGAGAGAATCTTCTGCTCGCGGACGTAGCGGGCGAGGATCCGGGCGTTGTTGCCGTAGCTGCGCGGATGGGGCACATCCTCTCCCAGTTGGCGAGGGCCGCCGTCGCTGGCGATCATGGTCGAGGGATGCCGCAGGAAGGTGGTGAGATCCTCTTCATTCATTCCGTGATAGACCGCGCTGGCGCCACCCCGGGCCTCGATGTCGAGAATCAGCTCCACCTGATCCTCGAGAGAGTCGGATCCGCGAACCTGCCTGGCGGCCTCGGGGACGGTTTTTCCGTTGAGGCTGGGATCGGCGGAAAACCGGGCGATGACGGCATGGCTGTAGTCGGACCGGCCGCTTCGAGCCTGAATCTCGGCCATCTTGTTGATGATCTCGGCCTTCTTGGCGGGGTCGGCCAACCGGGCCTTGTAATCGTCACGGGTGCCTTCCAGGGCGCTGTCGGGAATGGTCTGGCGAAGGCCGGTGCTGGAGGCGGTGTAGGCGTATTGATCGTGGGTGATCCGCAGTCCCGATGCCCGCGCCTCGTCGAGCACGGCGAGGACCTTGTCGGCCTGTCCCCACGCCGAGGGGCCGCTCAGCTTGATGTGGGAGACTTCGGCCCTGATATCGGCTTCCCGGGCGATGCGGATGAACTCGTCGAGAGCGTCGAAGATCTTCACCGTCTCGTGGCGCATATGGCTCACGTAGATGCCGTCATGGGCGGCGGCCACCCTGGCGAGGGAGACGATCTCGTCGGTCTTGGCGAAGGAACCGGGCACATAGATCAGCCCGGTACTGAGACCGACCGCGCCGTCTTTCATTGCCTGATCGACGAGGGCCTCCATGGCGGCCAGTTCCGCGGGGCTGGGCGGCCTGATGAAGCGCCCGCCCATGCCCTTTTCACGGACGGAATTGTGCCCGATCAAGGTGGCGACGTTGAGGGTGGTTCCGGTCTCCTCGATTTCCTGGAAAAACTTCGCCACATCGGTTCGGGAACCGCCGCAGTTGCCCGTGACGATGGTGGTCACCCCCATGCGGAGGAAATTTTCGGCGACCGGCAGGGAACAGATGTTTTCCGAGTGGGTATGGACATCGATGAATCCCGGCGCCACTACCCTGCCTCGGGCGTCGATGGTATCGGCCGCGGTTCCCTTGACCTCGCCGACCGCGATGATGCGCCCGCCCCGGATTGCCACCGTGCCCTCGATAGTCGGGGCCCCCGTGCCATCAATGATTCGGGCGTTGGTGATGAGAAGATCGTATCTCGAAGCCGAGTCGCAGGCGGCGAGGCAGAGCGTGGCGGCAAGGATGAGGAGTCGGCGCATGATGGCGATGGAGAGATGGCGCGAGTAGATGATGTTGCGGCGGGACCGGCAAGTTCAAAAGGGTCCATGGTCGCGCGGACGGAGCGGGTGGAAGGGGCACAATGTCCAGGGCTCGAGGCCTCCGGGAACGCGTTTTACAGTCCCGCCCTCAGTCCGTTGCCCTTCATGCCTGACACCTGGTGTGTGGCTGCGACCATTCGCGCCGGCTAATGCGCCCCGCTCGTGATTCTCCATCCCCAGCGGAAAAGATTGCGTGCCTCCGCCGTGCGCGAGGCATCGCTCGGACAGCCGAGCACCACGACAAAGAGCCGCTTGCCTTGATGGGTGCCGGTGGCGACGAGGCAGTTGCCTGCTGACTTGGTGAGCCCGGTTTTGATGCCGTCGTAGCAATCGAACTCCAGCAGCTTGTTGGTGTTTTTCCACTCGGCGCGCCGCTCGCCGCCATCCGGCAGCCGGATGGTCGCATGGTAGGTTTTCGTGGCCACTACCTTGCGGTAGAGATCGTGTTTCATCACCGCCTGTGCGAGACGCAGCAGGTCGGCTGCAGTGGTGGTGGGCACATCGGCGAGTCCATCGCCCAGCGCACTGGTGTAGCAAGTGTCTGCCATGCCAAGCTGCCGGGCCGTGCGATTCATCTCGGCGATGAAACGGCCGCGTGCCTTGTAGA
>JAGRPC010000284.1 GCA_020439925.1 Verrucomicrobiia bacterium
TTGATGAAATTCGAGGAAATCTCGGGGAAGATTTCCTTCCTCAGCCGGATCCAGGTGAAAAGCCCGCCGACAATGAGGGCCACCATCAGGAAATTCGCCGCGACCCGATTCTTCGCCCAGTAGAAAATGAGATTCTTCATGGCGCGACCGACGGCGAAGCGAGCACGGCCTGTCCGTCCCGCGAAACGACCTTCACCTCCATCCCTTCGATCACCGCGGCAAGGGCGGTGACGCAGAGTTGCTCGCCGTCCTCGATACCCGAGGAGACAAGCACGTCCTCGCGCTCGGTGCGAAGGATCGTGACGGGACGGGTCGCGATGGTCTGGTCGGGCGTCACGACGAGAACCCGGTCGCTCGCGACAAAGGCGCGTCGCGGCACCCGAATGATGCCCGGCACGATTCGGCCAGGAATCTCCGTTTCAACGAACTGTCCCGGCAAGGGCGAGCCGACCACGCCGCCGTCGATCCTTGCCACGACGACGATGGTCCGGTCGTCGCGGCGGATTTCGCCCTCGGTGCGGTCGACCGTGGCGCTCCAGGTGCGGGTGCCTCCGTGCTCGCGCAATTCGATCGTCTGCCCGGCACCGTCGAGAAAGGCCGCATCCTGCCTCGGAATGGGCAAGCGCACTTCGAGAACGTCGGTGTCGTAGAATTCCGCCAGATCCTCGCCTTTGCCGACACGCGTGCCGAGATCGGCGAGCTTGCTCCGGATGCGACCGTCGTAGAGCGGACGCAGTTCGGTACGCCGCAGATCGAGGCGGGCCCGTTCGAGGGCCGCCTCGGCGGAAACGACCCTTGCCCGTGCTGCTTCGAGGTGGGGTACCCGCAGCACAAAATCACCGGGTTGCGAACCCGCCGTGGCGAGCCGTTTCCAATCGCGCTCGGCCTGGAGGGCGCGCTGTTCCTCCTCGGCGAGATTGAGCTTCGCATCCGCGAGTGCGGCTCCCGCCTGGGCGACGGCGGCCTCGTAATCGGAGGGATCGATCCGGAGAAGGAGGTCGCCCGCGCGGAAGATCCCCCCGGCCTCGAAGGTTTCGGCAACTTCCACGATCACTCCCTCCACCTCGGCCGAGGCCCGGGTCACCGTCACAGGCTCGACCACCCCTTGGGCGGGAATGTTCACGGTGAGATCGTTCTTGCGGGCCGTGAGGGTTTCCACTTCGGGCACCGGCTTGGGCGGATTGGATGGCAGCGGGGTGCTCTTCATTCCCGCGAGCCCAACAAAAAGCAGGACCCCCGACAGCAGGATGGCCACGGCGACAAGAATGCGGAAGCTCCTTTTCATCGGATGAATCAGGCGGCAAAGATAGATCCCAGATCGAGACCCCTTTTCGCTCAACCCCGGACAGGGAACGCCGGGTTCGATAGGGTCATCGTGGAAGGGAAGGAAAACCCGGGTTACGTTTTTGAGGCGACTCCTGTTTCATTCCTTTGTCAAACGACTACCCCGAAGGGAAATCACAACACCTGCGCCGGGTCGACGTCGTCCGGCATCTCATGAGGATCGTCGGGATCGGCCTTGTCTTCCGTGAGCGTATGGGGAGGCAGACCGCCGAGGTCTTCCGGGTCAAGATCGAGGTCCACCGGAGCATCCGTTGCTTCGCCCTCCACCGAGGCTTCCGTTGCTTCGACTTCCACCGGAGCTTCCGCTTCATCGACCACCGCCGGAACATCCGTTGCTTCGACCGCCGCCGGAGCTTCCGCTGCCTCGACCACCGCCGGAGCAACGGCCGCGGCGGCTGACTCGTCCGCGGCGCGGGTCTTGCGTTTCTTCGCGGGCTTTTCCTGCTTCGCCTTCGGCGCCTCCGGCGTTGCCGAAGCGGGCTCCTTCGTCGTCTCCCGTCCGATCGCAAGTCCCGTATCAGGAAACTCGAGCACGTAACCCTCCGCGGTGAGCCACCGCAGGTCGTTCAGCACCGCACGCGCGGCATCGGACCACTCGGGCGACTCCTCAAGAGCCGGGCCTTCGGGTTTCTTGAATCCAGGCACCAGTGCCTCGAGGAGCCCGGCCACCGTCGCCTTGGGGGTTTCCCGGACATAATTGACGATCACCTGGATCGCATCGGTGAGGGAAACGTTCTCGTCGATCGCCTTCGGTCGAATCGCCGCGACATGCAGCGACTTCTTGCCCCGCTTGAAGAACTTCAGACCCTGCCGCTCGAATTCGTTGCAGAGCGACTGGATCATGGGCAGCGGAAAGCCCCGGCGGAGCTTCTCCGTTTCCTGCCTGAGGTGGGCGAGCAGACCTGGAGAGAGAAGCTTTCCTGCAATATTGCCGGGCACCACGGCCACGGCAGTCTCCACGATCGCCCCGTCCGCGAAATGTTCGCGAAAATGCCGCGACACTTCCTCGAGGTTCTTCAGGACCNNGGCCTTCCGATTCCTTTGCCGGAGCGGGAGCCGCTTCCACAGGCTCCGGGGTTTCTTCTTCGGCGGGAGCCTCTTCAGCGGCCTCTGCCGACACTTCCTCCGTCTCGACGGCTTCCGGGGTCGCTTCTTCCACCTCCGTCTCGATGGGCTCCGGAGTCTCCTCCCCGGCCTCCGCTTCCGGTGCTTCCGCAGCTACTGGATCTTCCACCGCGGACACCTCGTCGGCAGGAACTTCCTCGGACGGATCCTCGTCGGCGACTGAAGAGGGTTGTTCGGCAGACTTGACCCGGTAATGCCGCACCCGGCTGACCTGCTCCTTCCACTTCTCGAGAATCTCCTCGCCGCTTTCCATGCGGATGCGGGATTTGAAACGCTCGATCGGCATGTCGGAGAAGCGCTCGCGGTGAAGGCGGGCGATGTTGCGCTGATACTCGTGGTGGTTCGGGGGACCCAGGATCACCCCGCTCATCCCGCAGACGGCGATCACGGCGAAGTTGCCCGCGGGCGCGTCGACGGTCAGGTCCTCCGGAGTGTAGTAGTGCTCCAGGGCCGGGCCGGATAGCAGGTGCGAGACCGCCTCCTCGCGATTCAGCCACAACGACCCGTCGGCGAGGCACTGGTGCAGGCGCACCGGCTCGGTCGCGGTGAAGCGGACGCGATAGCGCTCGCGCGCCTCGAGAATCATCTTCGCGAGGTCGGCGAGGGGAAAGGAGCGGAAGGTCTCGCGGATGTGGCGGGTCAGCCCCTCGATCGCCGGACCGGAAGGTTCGAGCGAGGCAACAACGCCGGCGGCGGCCCGGTCCTCGCGGGAAAACTCCTCTCGTCCGTGACCGCCACGGCGGTCTCCTCCGCGACGATCTCCGCCCCGTCCTTCGCGCCCCGGTCCGGGACGGTTCCCGCGCCGGTCACCGTCACGCCGATCCCCCTGGGGACGGTCGCCCCGCGGACGATCGCCACGCTCGCGGAAATCGCGCTTTTCACCGCGCCCGCCAAAGCCGCCGCGGCGGTCCTCGCCGCGACCACCACCACGGCGGTCATCCCGTCTTCCGCCGCCGCCGCGTCGCTCGCGGCGATCATCGTCGCCAAAACGCTTGGCATAATCCTGCGGCGTGTCGCGGGGTTTGTCCTGCGCCCAGTCGGGCATCAGGTCGCGGGCCGAAAACTCGAGTGGCTTTTCTTCGTCGCTCATGAGGGGAGGGAGGGGAAACCCAGAGTCGTCGCGATGGTCATCTCATGCCAGCGCAATTTTCAGCGCCTCGCAGGCGACCTCGGCCGTCTTTGCCAGATCACCGTCGCCGTGGGCGAGGGAAATGAAGCCGGCCTCGTATTGCGAGGGGGCGAAGTAGACGCCCCGGTCGAGCGCCGCCCAGAAGAACTTGCGGAAGGCGGCAAAGTCGCACTGCTTCACATCGTCGACGTTGTCGATCGACCCCTCGCGGAAGAAAAGGCAGAACATCGAGCCGATGCGGTTGAAGGCGAGGTCGCGGCCCATTTCGCGCAAGGTTCCACGCACCGCGTCCTCGAAGACCTGTCCGATTTCGTCGAGCCTCTTCCAGCCGTCGAGGCGCTCCATCTCCTTGAGCTGGGCGAGTCCCGCGGCGAGGGCGAGGGGATTCCCGGAGAGCGTCCCGGCCTGATAGACCGGACCGAGCGGGGCGAGCTGGTCCATGATCTCCGCCTTGCCGCCGAAAGCTCCGACGGGGAGGCCGCCTCCGATCACCTTGCCCATCGCGGTGAGGTCGGGCGTGATCCCGGTGAGTTCCTGCACGCCGCCCTTCGCCACCCGGAAACCGGTCATGACCTCGTCGAATATCAGGACCGTGCCGTGTTTGGCGGTGAGATCGCGGAGGAGCTGGAGATAACCCGGCTTCGCAAAGACGAGGCCGGCGTTCGCGGGTACCGGCTCGAGAATGAGGGCGGCAATCTCGTCCCCCTGGGTCGCAAAGACCTCCTCGATCGCCTCGGGCCGGTTGAAGGGGACCGTGATCGTGAGCTTCGCGAAATCGGCCGGAACCCCCGCGCTGTCGGGCTGTCCGTGGGTGAGGGCGCCGCTCCCCGCAGCAACGAGCAGGGAATCGACGTGCCCGTGGTAACAGCCATCGAATTTGACGATCTTGTCACGCCCCGTGTAGCCGCGGGCGAGACGGATCGCGCTCATCGTCGCTTCAGTGCCGCTGTTGACCATGCGCACCTTCTCCACCGAGGGCACGTAGTCGCGGATGAGTCGTGCCATCTCCACCTCGTGCCGGTTCGGGATGCCGAAGCTGACGCCTTCCTTGGCGGCGTGGCTCACGGCGTCGATCACCACCGAAGGGGCATGACCCAGGATCGCCGGACCCCAGGTCCCGACATAGTCGATCATCTCGTTGCCATCGACGTCCCAGATGCGGCATCCGCGGGCGCGCTGCACGAAGAAGGGATCACCCTCGACGTTGCGGAAGGCCCGCACGGGCGAATTGACCCCGCCGGGAATCACTTCCTTGGCGGCGCTGAACAATTTGGCGGAAAGGGAACGGTCTGGCATGGGCCGGAAATGAATCGCGGCAAGCGGGAGCCGTCAACCAAATCAGAGGCAGAGGTCGACCGCGCCAGAAAATGAATGGCCTCTCCGATCACGGACAGTGAGAACCCTTATCGGACGCTCAAGCAGAATTGATCACCCACTCCGGTTTTGGTAAAAAGGTGGTTCGCCACGAAGGCGCGATTGGCCTCCGGCAACCGCGCTTCCAGCCAGACCCATCCCTGAACCACCTCCATGAAACCCGCCCAAGTCGAGAATACGATACCAGTGCTGCCGGTTTCCGACGTGACCCGGAGCATCGAGTTCTACACCCGGACGCTCGGTTTCCGCCTCGATTGGGGAGGGGAGGCATCGAGCCGGATCTGCTCGGTTTCACGCGACGGATGCTGCCTGATGCTGGCCGAGGGATTCGGGGCATCCGCCCCTCAATGGGTCTGGATCGGACTGGAGAGCGAGGAAGTCTTCCGCGAATGGAAGGAGGCGGGAGTGAAGGTGCTGCAGGAACCCGCGAACTGGAGCTGGGCCTATGAGATGAAATTCGAGGATCCGGACGGGAACGTGCTCTGGACCGGAACGGAGCCAAGAAGCAACGAACCCCGCAGGGATCAAACCCCGGACTGACAAAACCACCAAATCCGCCGTTGAAACGAGAGCGAGGCAGACGACCATGACCGACTCGGACCTCAACCTGCTCACCGCCTTCGAAGACGGAACCTTCCCTCTAGATCGGTGGGACCAGCGGGCCCACGTCTCGGTCGCCTTCATCCTGCTGCGCCTCCATGGTTTCGAAGAAGCCCTCGACCGCCTGCGAAGGGGAATCCTGAATTACAATCACACGAATCGGATCAAGGATTCCCCGACAAGCGGATACAACGAGACGACGACCGTGGCGATGCTGAAGATCGTCGACACGGTCATGAGGGCCTACCGAGAATATCTGCCTGCCGCGAATGCCGGGGAGTTCTGTGACCTACATCCGGAGCTGATGAACAAGCATCTGCTCCGCTTCTTCTATTCTCCGGGCAGGCGAATGGATCCTCGGGCAAAAACGCAATTTCTCCCCCCGGATCTCTCCGACCTTCCTTCTCTCGAGCGCGACCGGTGCGGCCAGGACTGAGCTGCCGGAAAGACCGGATTGATTTCCCTTCACTCCTCCCGCACCAACCCGGCTTGCGTCGAGCGAATGGACGGGCCAAAGTCCGGTGATGGACCTGGAGGCAAGTTCGTTTGGGACGATGATGCTGCTCACCGCAATGGCGGCGGCGGCCATGCCGGTGGGAGGGTGGCTCGCCATGATCGGGAGCCTGCGACCGGGGTGGCTCGACGAGGAACTTCGCCACACGATCCTCGCCTTCGGCGGAGGGGTGCTTCTCGCCGCCATCGCTCTGGTGCTGATTCCGGAGGGTGCCGAGGGCCTTTCGTCATGGAAGATCGGGATGTGGTTCGTCGCCGGGGGAACGGGATTCATGATGCTCGACATCTGGCTGGCGAAGCGAAGGACACCGGCATCGCAGATGGCGGCGATGCTGGCCGACTTTCTTCCCGAGTCGCTCGCGATGGGGGCGGCATTCGCCCAGGGTCATGCCTCGGGTTTCAGCCTCGCGCTCCTCATCGCCCTGCAGAATCTCCCCGAGGGTTTCAACGCCTTCCGCGAGATGGCGGGTCGAAGCCGTGTCAGAGGTCGGCGCGTCCTCATCGTGATGGCCTGCATGGTGCCGCTCGGACCGATCATGGGCTGGTTGGGAATGAGCTGGCTCGCTCCCCATCCGGAGCTCCTTCACGGCATCATGATCTTCGCCGCGGGAGGGATCCTCTACGCCATTTTCCAGGACATCGCCCCCCAGGTGAAACTGGCCCGTCACTGGGGACCTCCCATGGGCGCAGTCGCCGGGTTTCTAGTGGGCTTGTTAGGGAATCTGTGGATCGAGGGTGCGGCGATTTGAGTAAGAGACGTCGGGACGGCGCGACTTTTTCCGCATGGGTCCGGATCCTTTTTCGTCCGTAGAAAAGCGGGGCGTCCTCCTCCTGCCCCGCTGCCAACGCTCCACTCGACCACTCCATGAATGTTTCCCTCTTGCTCCAACCCAGCCGCGCCCTCCTTGTTCTCGCCTCTCTCGCCGCCTTCGCCTGCGCCCCGCTCGCCTCGGAAGCGAGGGCCGATGATTTCGTCAGGAAGGTGAAAGTGAAGGACCACAAGGTGAAGGTCAAGGCGGTCGACGGAAAGGCGAAGATCAAACACAAGGCCAACGGCAAGCAGAAGATCAAGGTGAAGGGTCCCAACGGCGATCTCGCCGCCGACCTCGCCTACTCGGCCGCGGGTGGCCGGGAGTCCGATTGCTCCAAGTGACCCTCTTCCCGCAGGCGGGAGGTGGGAAAGGTCGCGCGTCGACGAGAGTTTTCGCCTTTTCGCTTCGGGCCCGACAGGGTAGGATCGGCGCTCCGACCCTGTCATGCGCGCCTTTCTCTCCGCTCTCTGCTTCTTTCTCGCCGGTCTCGCCTCCGCTGCGGAGCGACCCCGCGACATTCTCTTCATCCTCGCCGACGATCACCGCTACGATGCGATGAGTTTCCTCGGCCATCCCTGGCTCGAGACCCCCGCCCTCGACCGCCTCGCAAAAGGGGGCGCCCATTTCCCCAAGGCGATGGTGACGACCTCGCTCTGTTCCCCGAGCCGGGCCAGCATCCTGACCGGTCTTTATGCCCACAGTCACCGGGTCGTCGACAACTACAATCCCGTCTCCCCCGATCTCGTCTTTTTTCCCCAGCTCCTCCAGGCGGCCGGCTACCGCACCGCTTTCCTTGGAAAATGGCACATGGGCGAGACCGACGAACCCCAGCGCGGTTTCGACCACTGGGCCGTCTTCAAGGGCCAGGGCACCTACTGGCCCGACGGACACGGCACCTCCCGCGTTGTCCCTCAGACCGCCTATGACGGATTCAACGTGAATGGCGAAAGGCGCCCGCAGAAAGGCTATATCACCGACGAGCTCACGGACATGGCGCTCGAGTGGCTCGAGACGAACGACCCTGACAAACCTCTATTTCTCTATCTTTCGCACAAGGCGGTTCACTCCGACTTCGTGCCCCACGACCGGCACCTCGGCCGCTACGCGGACAAGCCCTTTCCCGCGCCCCCGACCCTAGCCGCCCCGGCGGACAACCCGGGTCACTGGCCCCGCTGGGTCCTAGACCAGCGCAACAGCCGCCACGGTGCCGCCTTCGGTTACAATCTCCCCGACTTCGACCTTCCTTTCTACTACCGACGCTACATGGAGGCCCTTCTCGCCGTCGACGAGAACGTCGCACGAATCCTCGACTGGCTCGAGAAGAAGGGACGCCTCGAGAGCACCCTCGTCGTCTACATGGGCGACAACGGCTTCCAGTTCGGCGAACACGGGCTGATCGACAAGCGCACCGCCTACGAGGCTTCCATCCGCGTCCCGCTGCTGATGCACTGTCCCGACCTCATTCCCGCGGGCACGGTGGTCCGCGAGACAGTCGCAAACATCGACATCGCCCCCACTCTCCTCGAGATTGCAGGGGCCTTGCCGGGCGATGCGGCCGAGCGTTTCCACGGACGGAGCTTCCTCCCGCTCCTGAAGGGCGAGAAAGTCGCCTGGCGCGACGAGATCCTCTACGAATACTACTGGGAGCAGAACTACCCGCAAACTCCGACCGTGCATGCGCTCGTGGGGAGCCGTTGGAAATACATCCGCCCGCACGGGACCTGGGACATCGGCGAACTCTACGACCTCGAGAGCGATCCCCGCGAGGAACGGAATCTGTTCCTCGATCCCGACCAGCAGGACCGTATCCGGGAAATGAACGCCCGCCTTTTCGACCTTCTCGAAGAGTCCGAAGGCGAGAATCTCCCGCTCCTGCGCGACCGCGGCGAAGTCTATCCGTGGCGACTGAAGAACGGCCCTGCCGCGGCGCCTTTTCCCTCTTCCTTCACCCGCGAGTGAGGCGGATCGGGAGGAAGTGGATCAGGCCGCGCCAAGCCCGAAGGCCTCGTGAACGACGTTGGCGGCACGATCGATGTCGCCCTCGGCCACGGTGACGGTGACCTTGATCTCGGAAGTGGAAATCATCTCGATGTTGATGCCGGCGTCCGAGAGGGCCTTGAACATCTCCGCGGCGACGCCGCTGTGCGAGCGCATCCCGATCCCGACGACGCTGAGCTTGGCGATTCCGTCGGTGGCCTCGAGAGTGACCCCCTCTCCGAGTTCGGGCATGACCGGACGCAGGGCCGCCTCGGCTTTGGCGACATCGTCCTTGTGGACCGTGAACGAGATGTCGGTGATACCCGTCTTCGAGACGTTCTGAACGATCATGTCGACGAGGAGGTTCGCCTCGCCGACGGCACCGAAGATGAGGCTCGCCGTTCCCGGCACATCCCGGACACCGCTGATGGTGACCTTCGCCTGGGCGCGCTCGAGGCTGACGCCGCGGATGACAATCGATTCCATGCTCATGGTTTCTTCTTTGACGAGGGTTCCCGGATGGTTGTTGAGGCTGCTGCGCACTTCGAAAACGACACCGAACTTCTTCGCGAACTCCACGGAGCGCGACTGCATCACCTTCGAACCCGAGCTCGCCATCTCGAGGAGCTCGTCATAGCTGATCTCCTCGATCTTGCGCGCACTCGGGACGACGCGCGGATCGCAGGTGTAGACCCCGTCGACGTCGGTGAAGATCTGGCAGATGTCCGCATCGATCGCCGCAGCCATGGCGATGGCGGTGAGGTCGGAGCCCCCGCGTCCCAGCGTGGTGATGCGGCCATCGCGGGTCTGGCCCTGGAAGCCGGCAAGAATCACGATGTTGCCCTCGTTGAGAAGCTCGTGGACGCCGTCGGGGGTGATGTTGGAAATGCGGGCCTTGGTGTGGACCCCGTCGGTCTGGATACCGGCCTGGGCGCCGGTGAGAGAAACGGCCTTCGCTCCCATCGAGTTCAATGCCATCGCCGTCAGCGCGATGGTGGTCTGCTCGCCCGTGGCAAGGAGGACGTCCATTTCGCGCTCGGTAGGGAAACCTTCGCCGGTGACTTCGTCGGCGAGCTTGATGAGGTTGTTCGTCACCCCTGCCATGGCCGAAACCACGGCGACGACCTGGTTGCCAGCCTGCTGCGTTTCGAGAATGCGGCGGGCGACATTGCGGATGCGCTCGGGCGTGCCCACGGAGGTGCCGCCGTATTTCTGGACGATGAGGCTCACAGCTTCAAAGAGGGGTGGGGCCGCCAAAAAAGCGGGGCGAGACTAATGCCTCAGGATGGGGATTTGTCCAACATCGTTTCATTCCGGACCCAGGCGAGATAGGACTCGGATCCGCTCTCCGGCGAAAGGACAAGGCATTCGGGAAGATCGTAGGGATGCAGATCCTGCAGGGAGGCTTCGAGCTCGGAAAGCCTGCCGCTCGTCGTCTTCACGATGGCAAGCACCTCGGAAGCGGCCTCCGTTTGTCCCTGCCAACGATACAGGGAAACCCCGCCGGGAATCAGATTGACGCAGGCGGCGAGTTGCGACTCGACCCAAATTGTGCCAATTTGTCTCGCTTTTTCCAAGTCCGGGAAGGTTGTGAGCAAGATCACCACATCAGATTCGGTGCCGTTTTGTCTCTCGATCATCCGGGAACATCGCACCAACCCGGCATTCTTCCAGCCCTCGAGAGACCTGACCCATTTTCCGTGATCGCCTGATGAACCCCGGCATGATCGACCGCCTGCTCGATCGGCTCGACCGACTCGAACCCGAGGAAATCCAGCGTCTTGTTCTCAAGATCGTGCAGGAGAAAGGCTTCCTCGAGAAGGTCTTCGAAGTCCTGCGCGAAGGAGTGGTCGTGACAGGAAACCTGGGAGCGATCCACTACATCAACCAGGCCGCCTGTGACTTCTTCGGTCTCGATCCAAAGGAGGCCATACGGGGTGAGATCGGGACTCTTTTTCCCGGGCTCGACTGGGAAGAGATCATTGCCAAAGGCGGGGTCGTTAACCGAGATCTCGTGGTGCGTTATCCGGAACCTCGCTTTCTCAACTTCTACGTGGCTCCCCTTGCCGACCGGGACGCCGGCTCGGACCGGGACACCGGTTCCGACCGGGACGCCTCTTCGGAACTCGTTGGCCACGTCATCATCCTGCGCGACCAGACTCGCACGGTTGCCCGCCAGCGACAGGAGGTCGAGTCGGGAAAGCTGGAGGCCGTCACCAGTCTTGCCGCCGGAGTCGCGCATGAAATCGGCAATCCGCTCAACTCCCTCAACATTCACCTCCAGGTCGTCGAGCGAAAGATCAGGAAACGCGTCGATCCCGAACTCGCCGCCGAACTGCTCGAATCGCTCGAGATCGCCCGTGGCGAGATCAAGCGGCTCGATTTCATCGTCGAGAAATTTCTCAACGCCGTTCGCCCGGTCCGCCCGAATCCCTGCACCACCGACCTCAACCAGCTCGTAGAGGAGGCGATGACCTTCATCGGTCCCGAAGTCGCCGACCGCCGCATCGCGCTGACCCTGGATCTCGCGGAGGGTCTCCCTCTGCTCCATGTCGACCAGGACCAGTTGAAACAAGTCCTCTACAACCTGGTCCGCAACAGTTGCCAGGCGCTCGGTAGCGACGGCGAGATCACCGTGCGCACCGGCTGCGACGACGAGAACGTCTTTTTCACGATCGCCGACAATGGTCCCGGAATTCCCGCCGATCAGGTCAGCCGCGTCTTCGAACCCTACTACACCACCAAGAAGACCGGATCGGGTCTGGGCCTCCTGATCATCCACCGGATCGTGCATGACCATGGCGGCGAAGTGGAGTTCAAGAGCAACGAGGGCGTGGGAACCGAAGTCACCGTCTATCTGCCGAGAGCGGAAAAGCTGATGCGTTTTCTCCCTTCGAAACCGGACAGCACGGTGATCGATGTCGAGGTGACCGATTGAGACCATGGACTTCGCCGAGCACACCCTCCTCATCGTCGATGACGAAAAAAACACCCGCGAGGGTCTGCGACTTTCCCTCGAGGACGAGTTCGACGTCTACATCGCCGCCAACATCGCCGAGGCCGAGGAGATCCTGAAGAACGAGTCCGTGGACGTGATGCTTACCGATCTCCGCCTCGGAGGGGAAAACGGCATGGACCTCATCACCCGTGCCCTGGCGCGGCCACGCCCGCCCATCTGCATCCTCATGACCGCCTACGGTTCCGTCGACGTCGCGGTCGAGGCGATGAAAAAGGGCGCCTACGACTATGTGAGCAAGCCGCTCAACATCGACGAACTCGAGATCGTCATCAAGCGCGCCATCCGCAGCCGGGCAGTCGAGGCGGAGAATGTCGCGCTGAAGACGCAGGTCACGGATCGATACGGGCTTGAGAACATCATCGGCCATTCCGCGGTGATGAAGCCGGTCTTCGAGACGATCCGCCAGGTTGCTCCGACGCGGGCGACGGTCCTCATCGAGGGCGAAAGCGGAACCGGAAAGGAGCTCGTCGGCCGCGCCATCCATCACCTCAGTGGACGTCCCAAATCGAAGCTCGTCACCGTGCACTGCGCCGCCCTCAGCGAGCAGCTTCTCGAAAGCGAACTCTTCGGCCACGAGCGCGGCGCCTTCACCGGCGCGATGGAGCGCCGCATCGGGCGCTTCGAGGAGGCCGACGGCGGCACCCTCTTTCTCGACGAGATTGGCGAGATCGACCTCAACACCCAGGTGAAGCTGCTCCGTGCCATTGGCGAACGCACCATCGAGCGGCTCGGATCCAACAAACCCATCAAGGTCGACGTCCGTGTTGTCGCGGCGACGAACAAGGACCTCAGCGAGATGGTGCGCGAGGGCACCTTCCGCGACGACCTCTTTTTCCGTCTCAACGTCGTCTCCATACACATGCCGCCCCTGCGGGCCCGCAAGGAGGACCTCGTCCTGCTCGTTGACGCCTTCCTGAAGGAATTCACTGAGGAGAACGGAAAACCGCCCATGGAACTCACCACCGAGGCGATGCAACTGCTCCTCGACTACGACTGGCCCGGAAACGTCCGCGAGCTGCGCACGGTGATCGAGCATGGGGTTGTCATGTCAAATACCCCGAAGATCGGGCTGCGGCACCTCCCCACCTTCCTGCGGGACGATTCCCTGCGGGACCTGCGCGGCAGCCCATCGAAGCCGGGAACGATGCGCCCTTCCGTCGCCGAGGTCGAATCCGGAGATCTCAACCTGGCAAGGATGGAGGAGCGTCTCATCCGGCTCGCCCTCGAGCGAACCGGCGATCATCGCACCGAAGCCGCCAAACTCCTCGGGATCTCCCGCCGCACGATGCAGCGGAAGCTGAAGGAGATGGGGCTGGTGGAGGATTGAGAAGGAGGCGCGAAGCCCGCCTCACTCAGGTGAAACTCGGCGGGGCGAAGCCCTCGCGATAGGTGCGCGAGAGGATCGTGGCGTTGGCTTCGTCGTGGTTCTTGAAGCGGTAGTTGGCCGCGTCCCACTGCAGTTCCTGGTTCGGGAAGCGGGTGGCTTTGGCCGCGAGCAGGCAGGGCTCGGTGATGCGGCTGCCGATGTCGAAGGGGGTCCAGAGCGGCTTCTCGTTGCCGAGGCAGCAATCGGCCCAGTCCTTCCAGTGATTGCGCTCGCCGACCTCGGGCATGGGCTCGTTCTCGACCAGTTTGCCCTTGCGGTAGATCTCCATCTCGCCGCCCGGCTCGAGCAGCAGGGCGCCTTCCTCGCAGACCACCATCGTGCAGGTGCCGGTGATCTTGGAAACCGGCAGTCCGAGGGCGGAGAAGGAGGGGCGGATGTTGCTGTCGGAATAGGTCACCACGAACTTGTCGCCGGCGAACTTGTCTCCACCGGGGAAGACGATGGTGGCGCGGTTGTAGCCCGAGTGGCTCTCCGCCGAAGGTTTCATCGTGTCGGTCTGCACCGTTTCGGGGGCGGCGAGGTCGTAGGCGAAAAAGAGCACGTCGAAGAGGTGGCAACCCCAGTCGGCGAGCATTCCGCCGCCGGTCTGCCAGTAGGAACGCCAACGGCGAGGGTGAAGGTCCTCGCTGTAGGGCATCGCCTCGGTGAGAGGGCCGTTCCAGAGATCCCAATGGAGCGTGTCGGGCACGGGTTGGGCCGGGGTGATCGGGCTCCACGGATCGACGAAATAGGTCCCGCGACTCATGCCGCCGGTCCAGATGAAAGCCTCGACGGGGCGGCCGAGACGGTTCGACTTGAGCAGTTCGACGGCCCGCATGCGGCCGGTGGTGCAGGCACGCTGGTTGCCCATCTGGGTGTAGAGGCCGGGGTGGGCCTTGAGGGCCTTGCGGATCGTGTGGAGCTCGTCGAGTTGCTGTACCAACGGCTTCTGGCCGTAGACGTGCTTGCCGTGCTTCAGCGCGGTGGTCATCATCGGACAGTGGTTGAAGTCCGGCGTGTCGACGATGACAGCGTCGAACTGGTCGACGCGGTTGGCGAAGGCCTCGCGATAGTCGTTGATGTGCCAGGCACCCTCGTAACCCGTCTTCACCTTCTCGAAGGCGGTTTCGTCGATGTCGCAGAATCCGGCAAACTCGATCATCGGGTGACCCTCGAGCCCCTTGCGCTGCATGTTGCCGATGCCGTTGACACCAATCTGGAAGATACGCAGCTTGCTGTTCTTGTTGGTGGCGGCGCGAACTACGGCGGCGTTCGAGGCGATGGCGGCGGCACCCAGAGCCGAGGCGGAACGAAGGAACTGTCGGCGCGAGGAAGTGGTGGGGGAGTTTTCGGAATTCATGGCCCGGAACTGTATCGAAACGGGCCGGGCGGGGCGAGTCCGATTTTCTCCCCTGATCGTGGAAAGGGGCGTCCTTTCAAAGCTCGAAGGTGCCGCCGGTCTTTTCCGCGAGCGCCGGGAGGATGGCCTTGCGCAGGTTCTCCCAGAGGCTGGAGCGCGCCCAACTCTGGGCGGACTGGGCCTGGTCACCCCCGGATTCCCGGTATTGGTAGTTCACGGTTTCGGACGAAGTCGCGGCGAGGGGAAAGGCGCACACGATCTCCTTCTTTTCACGATCGAAGACATAGACGCCAAGACGGGCGCCTCCGATGGTGTAATTGAGCTGGGCGTCCACCTTGGGAGCGATGTACTCAAGCGTCTTGTAGCCAATGAGGTAACGCAAGCCGAGGGCACTCTGAAGCTCGCTCTCAAAGCTGTCGAAGGCCTTTTCCTCCCAAGTCGACCAGATGAAGCAGTTTTCCAGGCCATTGGAAAGAAAGAGATCCATGAGATCCTCGTCTCCGGCCTTCTTTTCAAACTCGGTGAGCCTTTCATGGATAACCATGGCGGTATTGGAGCCGGCTCCCTCGTCTTCCTTGAAAACGGGGGAAGGATCGAGCGGGGCACTCGGAGTGACTTCCCCAGGGTTGGAAGCAATCAAGTCACTGAGCTGTTTCATGTCGGCCTGCAAGGAGTCGAGACCGGCTCGGTTCCTTTCGGCGATCTTCACAAACGACTCACCGCAGGAGCTGAGGAAAAAGGAAAGGAGGATCAGACAGGGAAGAAAAGCGGTTCTCATCAGATTTCGGTTTCGATTGGAAAGCAGTGGACGTTCCCGGGTCAAGGCATTTCAGGAGATTGTCGGAAAACACAAGGATTTCTCTCGGAACAGAAGATGACGGATCACCATCTCCCCCGGGCGAGTTGATCCGCCCATTGTGCCCATTCGCGGCGTTCGTACTCCTTCGCGACTTCCTCGTCCTCCTTCTGGAAATAGTCCCACGATTCCTCGAAGTGATGCATGGATCGTCCGTCGGAATCGATCAGCCGCTGGAACCAGAGCGGATCGGTGAGGCCGTATTCGGCCGCGGCCGCGGGAGCCTCGCGAAGGAAGGCGGCGCGGAACTCCGGACGCGCAATGCGACCCATGAGGGCGCGCTGGTAGGCGCGCAGGCCGGCATATTCGGGATCGAGAAGATCGGGGGCCGCCGCTCCGTCGACATGGAAAGGGTCCCGCTCCCGCACAGGGGCCTCGAGGGGGCGGTGAGCGTAAAAGATCTCGCGCGCCCGGCGGATGTCATGCATCACCGAGGAGAAAGGTTTCAGTTTGCTGTCGCGCTCGAGGACGACGATGCGAGCGTTCACCGCGCGCTTGACCGCCTCGTCGAAGAGCGGCCACACTTCCTCCATGACCGGGGCGGAATGGCTGTCCTCCCACCTCCCGTCGGGAAGCTGGTGACCGCCGGCAAGATGCATCTGCGAGACGCGCTCCATGGGAAGCCGGTCGAAAAACTCGATCGGATCGTAGCCGTGATTGTGGGAATTGTTGAAGACATTCGTCACGTCGAGGAGCAAGGTGCAGTCGGTCTCCTCGCAGACACGCTTCAGGAAACCGGCTTCGTCGAGTGAGCAGTGCGGAACGGGAAAGGCGTAGGTGACGTTCTCGAGGGCGAAAGGACGCCCGAGCCTGTTCCTGACATGGCGATAATTCTCCGCCACCCATTTCACCGCGACCCCTTCGAAGGGCATGGCGAGGAACATCGTGAGATCGTGCCCGTCGGCCCGGTGAAAGGCGAGGTGCTCGCTGAAAACCTCCATGCCCGTTTCGGCGAGGAAGCGCTTCGTGGCATCAAGATAGGGGTCATTCGGTTCCCCGACGGTGCCGATCGAGAGACTGAGACCGTGCGCGACGCAGGGAAAAGTGGCAAGAGCCTCGTGAAGGAGGTGTTCCCCCGGATCGCTGTAGGTCCGCCGCTCGCGTACGAGGTAGTCCTCGGTGGAGATCTCGAGGAGATCGATCTCGGAGCGGTGGGCGAGGGCCTCGCGATGGACGCTGAAGCGGTAGGCAAGTCCGACCCCGTAGGGATCGCTGTGCAGATCGTGGGGTGACATGGCGGCCAAAGGGGTCGGAGGGGTGACTCGAGAGGGTCGGGTCCGGAAAGAGGAACGGAAAAAGAGTGGAGAGGGCGACCCCCGCGCCTCGGGGCAGCAAGGGCACGGGAGCCGCCTCGACTGCGATCACCAGCGGGGATAGCAGCTGTTGCGCCAGCAGTTGCGACGCCAGCAGTTGGAGAAGTAGTTGCGGCGCCAGCACCAGCCGTGGGCCTCGACCTGGCCCTCGTCGCCCTGTTCTTCCTGCGGTCCGCCCTCGTAGGCGGGTCCGGATTCACCGGCGGAGGTGTAGATCTGGATCACGACCTGGCCGCCCGAGCCGGGGACCACCATCTGCGGAGCCGGGCCGACGGGTCCGGGAGCCGGACCGACGCCGACGGCGCCGAGCTTTTCCTTGATTTCTTCGGCCGGAATGAGGCGGCCTTCGAGTTGGTCATCGGCAATGTCGTAGAACTTGCCGTCGCTGCTTCTGAGAATAGCCATGGTTCTTAGTTGGTTTTGGGGTTGGATTGGATTTGGTTTTCGTTTCAGGATTTGCCTCCGCGCCGAAGCGCTTCCGCAAAAGGATGCAAAGATATCGATAGTGATTTGTCAGGCCCGTAGCCCTTCCGGCCGGGGAGACAGAGGCGGTACGCCGGAGGTGATTCCAAGCTCGTCCTCCAAGTCCTCAAGCACGATCTGCATGGGGATCTGGACGGTGGAGACGCACTGGCGGGTCTCGGTGGAATCGAAGGTGCCGTTCTCGTAGTACTTGTTGGAGGGCGAGGCTCCGCCGCAGTATTTGAAGAACGCGCAGGACTCTGCGCACTTCCGGTTACCCGCCTCGATGTCGGCGAGCACGTGCTGGAAAGACTCGTTCCTTGTCGCGTCGAAGACCGAACCGGAGAGGAGATTCCCGAAGGTGAAGGAACCGTATTTCTCCGTGGGCTGTCCGAGGAGTTCGGGGGAGAAGGACGAGAAGTTCCCGAAACAGTCGACATTGATCATGCCGAAGGGATCGGCCTCCTGGTTGTAGTAGTTTCCGTCGGGGCGGGAAGACCAACCCGGCTCCAGAATGTTGCGTTCGGCGTTCTGGAACTCGCGAACGTTGAGCGGGAAACCATCGGCCTTGTTCCGCTCGTAGAATCGCCTGAAGAAGGAACGGATCCGGTCCGCGGCCCCGTTGCGATCGAGCGAGGAGCTTTGGTTCGCCCCCTCGATTTCCTCGATATTGAAGCCGATCCCGGTGATGCCGTGCTCTCGGTAGAACTCATAGAGCTCGTCGGGCCGATCGACGGAAACGTCGGAGATCACCGTCACGACACCGAAGGGAACCCCGTTTCTCTTGAGACACTCCATCCCTCGCATCGCCTTGTCGAAGGTGCCCTCGCCCTTCCTCGTCTTGCGGTGGTGGTCGTGAATCTCGCGAGGCCCGTCGAGACTGAGCCCCACCTCGACCTGGTGACGGTTGAGAAACTCGCACCACGCGTCGTTGACGAGAGTGCCGTTTGTCTGGACGGAATGGATCACGTAGTCCTTCGCCTTCGGGTGGCGGTTGATGATCTCGAAGGCTTTCTCGTACCAGGAAATCGGGACCGCGAGAGGCTCTCCCGCGTGCCAGAGGAGACTGAAGGGCGCCGTCGCCAGCCCGCTCGTCCAGACCTTGTCCATGACCCGTTCGAGCACCGCATGGTCCATGCGGCGGGTATCGGTGCGGTTCGGCAGGTAGCAGTAGTCGCAGTTGATGTTGCAGAAGGGGCTCGGCTGAATCACGAGAAGACCCATGGCGAGACGCTCTGAGTTCTGCGGCGTCAGACGGTGGGCCGGAAGTGCGACGGGAGCGGGCGTGAGGGTGGCGTTCATGGGCTGCGTTGGTAGAATGTCAGGATTTGCGTTCCGTGCGGGAGAGCCTCTTCTCGCCGAGGGCTCGTCGGGCGGCACGGTGGCGGGCACGGACGAGGGCGATGCGCTCGTCCAGTGGTTGACGCTCGCGAAGACTGCGGCGGATTCGGAAGATTCTCTCGTCGAGTGTCGAGGCTTCGCTCATGAGTCGGGGAAGGGGCGGAGATGGGAGAAGAGGCCGGAAAGGAAGGAAGTCACCGATTTGCGCTTGTCTTTGCCGGCGGGCCGCATCAGGCTCTTGGGAGAGACGCCCGCGCCTCCCGCGGTATGCGGGAAGGCCGGATTTTTTTTTTGCGATGTTCCCACCGGATCCCTGCGAACCCGAGCCGAGCGCGATGCGCCGCCATGCCCTTCGCCTCATCCGCGAGTTGACGGGAAGGCTCGGCTGGAAGTACCGGCTCTGGATTCCCGCGGCGGTCGTGCTTTCGGCGGTTCACCTCCTCCCTCCCCGCTTCCTCCAGTTCTTCACCGAGGGTTCGCAGACCCTGACAAACACACCTTCCACCGACTTTCTGAGGCTGCTCGTCATCTTCGGCCTCGCCGTCGGGATCGTGCAGTGGATCGGGATGGTCCTCGACGGCATTCTCGGAGAATGGCTGCGCCTCGTCGTCGGGATCGCCCTGAAACGAGACGCGGTGCACTCGCTCACCTCGATGCGCCTAGATGCACTCGACACGGCCCAGCGCGGCGACTGGATGACGCGCCTCAGCGGGGACCTCTACACCGCGGAGGAGTTTCTCACGCAATCCATCCCCCAGCAGATCGCGCAGGCCACGATGCTCGCCGGCACGGCGGTGTTCTTCTTTCTCCACAGCGGCGCCATCGCCTTCATTCCCCTGGTTGCGGCAATCGGGTTGGGTGGTCTGAACATCGCGGTTCAACGGAGGATGGGCCCGACCCTCGG